>DASXCH010000056.1:0-86738 GCA_036491275.1 Caulobacteraceae bacterium | reverse complement strand
AGAAGAAGCGCGAGGGCTATTTCTGATGGACACCGCCGTTGCCGACGTCGAGGCCTATCTCGAAGCCCAGGCCAACAAGAGCCTCCTGCGGTTCATTACCTGCGGCTCGGTGGACGATGGCAAGTCCACCCTGATCGGTCGCCTGCTCTATGACTCGAAGATGATCTTCGATGATCAGCTCGCCGCACTGGAAGCCGATTCCAAGCGCGTAGGCACCCAGGGCGGCGACATCGACTTCGCCCTGCTGGTCGACGGGCTTTCGGCCGAACGCGAACAGGGCATCACCATCGATGTCGCCTATCGCTTCTTCGCCACCGACAAGCGCAAGTTCATCGTCGCCGACACCCCTGGCCACGAACAGTACACGCGCAACATGGTCACCGGCGCCTCGACCGCCGACCTCGCGGTAATCCTCATCGACGCACGCAAGGGCGTGCTCAACCAGACGCGCCGGCACAGCTTCCTCGTTCGCCTGATTGGCATCCGCCAGGTGGTGCTGGCGGTGAACAAGATGGACCTCGTCGACTTCGACGAAGCGGCGTTTCGCCAGATCGTCGCCGACTACAAGGATTTCGCCTCCCAGATCGGCCTGACCGACATCACCGCCATCCCGGTCTCGGCCCTGATAGGCGACAATGTCGCCGCCAGCAGCGATCGCATGGCCTGGCACGCCGGGCCGACCCTGATCGAAGCCCTGGAAACCGCGCCGGTCGACGCCGCCCGTCTCGCCAGAGGGCCATTCCGGATGCCCGTCCAATGGGTCAACCGGCCGGACCAGGCCTTCCGCGGCTTCAGCGGCCACATCGTGGCGGGCGTCGTGCGGCCGGGCGATCCCGTCCGGGTTCTGCCCTCCGCTCGCGAGACGAGGATCGCGCGCATCGTCACCAAGGACGGCGATCTTGGCGAGGCTGTGGCTGGACAGTCCGTCACCCTGACCTTCACCGACGAGGTTGACTGCTCGCGCGGTGACGTGATTTCGGCCGCCCGCGATCCGGCCGGCGTCGCCGATCAGTTCGAGGTCACCCTGGTGTGGATGGCCGCCGAGCCGATGCTGCCGGGCCGGGGCTATCTGATGAAGATCGCCACGTCCCTGGTCGCGGCCCAGATCACCGAGCCCAAGTACAAGATCAACGTCAACACCCTCGAACACCTCGCCGCCCGCACCCTGGATCTCAACGAAATCGGCGTCTGCAATCTCAGCCTCGACCGGCCCGTCGCCTTCGATCCGTACGCGGATAATCCCGACATGGGCGGTTTCATCCTGATCGACAGGATGTCCAACGCCACGGTCGGGGCCGGCATGATCCGCTTCGCCCTGCGCCGCTCGCAGAACATCCACTGGCAGGCGGTGGACGTCTCCAAGGCGGTCCGCGCCGACTCCAAGGGTCAGACGCCGCGCGTGGTCTGGTTCACCGGACTTTCGGGCGCCGGCAAGTCGACGATCGCCAATCTGGTGGAAAAGAAGCTGCACGCCCATGGCCGGCACACCTATCTGCTGGACGGCGACAACGTCCGCCATGGCCTCAACCGCGACCTCGGCTTCACCGACGCCGAGCGGGTGGAGAACATCCGCCGCGTAGCCGAAGTGGCCAAGCTGATGGCCGATGCCGGGCTGATCGTTCTGGTTTCCTTCATCAGCCCGTTCCGTTCGGAGCGGCGGATGGCCCGGGAATTGCTTGAAGATGGCGAGTTCATCGAGGTGTTCGTCGATGCGCCGCTGGCGCTCGCCGAGCAAAGGGACGTCAAGGGACTGTACGCCAAGGCCCGGCGTGGCGAGCTGAAGAACTTTACCGGCATCGACAGTCCCTACGAGCGGCCCGAGACGCCGGAGGTCTACGTCGACACCAGTCTGATGAGTGCCGAAGACGCGGCCGACATGATCATCGCGGCGCTGGATTAGGGGCCGATCCCGGGTCCTCGTGGCGCGGAAGCCTCGGCGATGCGTCGTCCGAGCGCTTCGAGAACGGGGATGTCCTCGTCGGCCAGAGCCGGCATCGGTGACTTGCGGGCCATCGCCGCGGCAATGACCGGCGCGAGTTCCTCGGCCTTCTTCCGCTCGCGTTCGGCGACCTCTGCCTTGAATTCCGGCATGACCTCGGAGGCGAACAGCTCAAGGGACTGGCAGATGTGATCGTGCCGATTGCGGCCGCCCTGCTGGATGAAAACCACCTGGTCGACACCGGCGTCAGCGAAGCCTCGCAGGTGCCGGCGCAGCTGCTCGGGCGTTCCGATCCCGCGCCGGGCGCCCGGGTCCATGTGTTCTCGCGCCGCCTCGAATTGCGCCCAGATGTCGGTCCGGCCGGGTGTGTGGACGCCGGTGATGTAGTGATGCGCCAGGGCGAACGAGAAGAAGCGGAATCCGTCCAGGCCGCGGCGGATGGCTTCGGCTTCGTCGTGGTGGATCGAAAAGCCGGTGACCATGGCGATGTTGGCGTTCACCGCATGGCCGATCGGCGTGCACTCCTCGCGGATCAGGCGGTAGTAGTCGTCGACCCACAGCTTCGCCTCTTCCGGATCGACGAAGGCGAAAGTGAGCGCGCCGATGCCGAGCCGCGCCGCCAGCTTGATCGTCTCCCGGTTCGAACATGCGACCCACAACGGCGGGTGCGGCTTCTGGACGGGCTTCGGCACGATGTTGCGGCAGGGCATGGAGAAGTACTGACCCTGGAAGCCCGGATAGGGGTCCATGACCATCATGTTGGCGCACTGCTCGACCGCCTCGCGCCACATGGCCCGCTTCTCGGGGATCGCCAGTCCGAAGCCGCCGAGTTCGGCGAGTGAAGAGGACTCGCCGGTGCCCCACTCCACCCGGCCGTCAGACACCAGGTCCAGAGTGGCGATGCGTTCGGCTACGCGCGCGGGGTGGTTGTAGCCGGGCGGCATCAGGACGATGCCGTGCCCAAGGCGGATGTTTTTCGTCCGCTGCGAACAGGCCGCCAGGAACACCTCCGGCGCCGAAGAGTGCGAATATTCCTCCAGGAAGTGGTGCTCGACCTCCCAGGCGTAGTCGATGCCGAGACGGTCTGCGAGCTCGACCTGGTCCAGGGCTTCCTTGAAAAGACGATGTTCGGCGCCCTCAGCCCAAGGCCTGGGAAGCTGGTGCTCGTAGAAGATGCCGAACCGCATGATGGTCCTCCGGTGAGCCGGCGTGATTTCAGAACTGCAGGACGATCTTTCCGAAGTGAGCGCCGGTCTTCATCGCCTCGAAAGCCCCGGCCGCATCCTCGAGCGGAAACACCTTGTCCACCACCGGCTCGATCCGGTGCGTGTCGATCGCCCGGCACATGGCCTCGAACATGGCGCGTGAGCCGACCATGACCCCCTGAAGCTTCGCGCCCGTCCCGATCATCTGGCCAATCTGCAAGGGTTCGGCCGCCCCGCCAAGGACCCCGATGATGGCGACGTGACCGGCCAAAGCGATCGCCTGCAGACTCTGGGTGACGGTCCCGGCTCCGCCCACCTCCATGACGAAGTCGACGCCTCGCCCGCCGGTCCAGTCGCGGGCGGCGCGGCCCCAGTCCGTCGTGTCGCGATAATTGATCCCGTGGTCGGCGCCGAGCTTCCTCGCGCGATCGAGCTTCTCATCCTGCGACGAGGTGATGATCGTCCGATAGCCGGCGGCCTTGGCGAATTGCAGGCCGAAGATCGACACCCCGCCGGTCCCCTGCAGCAGCACTGTGTCACCGGGTCTCAGCCTGGCATCCTCGAAGAGCGCCCGCCAGGCCGTCAGCGCCGCGCATGGCAAGGTGGCGACTTGCTGATCGGTGAGGAAATCGGGGACCTCGGAAAGGCCGTCCTCGTGGAAAGCGGCCAGCTCCCGCCCCGCCCCCGGAATCGGCGCGCCGAGCGCTGAGGCGAGTGCCTGGAATGTCGGCGGCCCGGTGATCCAGTTCTGGAAGAACATCGTCGCCACCCGGTCGCCGACCTTGAAGCGGGTGACCTTTTCGCCCACCGCCTCGACCACGCCGCAGCCGTCGGAGAACGGCGTCATGGGATCGGGCGTGGCGCGGCCGTAGACCCCGTTCACCATCAGCCAGTCACGGTAGTTGAGCGAGACGGACCGCATGCGCACCAAGACCTCGCTTGGCCCCGGACTCGGCGCCGGGATATCCGTCAGTTTCAGGTGTTCGAGGCCGACGCCGCCGGCTAGCTGCAGAGCGCGCATGTCCGGGTCTCCGAATTACCCGCCAAGGGTCAGCCGCCGGGCGGCGGCCATCTCGACATAGAGCTGAAGGATTTCCATCTGCAGGGCGGCGTCGCCGCGCGTCTCGGCCGCCTCGTGAAGCTCGATCAGCCCCCGGCGCAGGCGGGCGTTCTCGGCGTCCAGGCCGCGCCAGGTCGTGTCCTCTCCAAGCTCGATCGGGGCGCCCGTCGCCTTGGCGATCAGCTCGGCGACGGCCCGGTTCTCCCAGATCCTTGCGGCCGGACCGCGGTCTGCCTCCTGGGCGGCGAGGCCGCAGAGCATGGCCATGATCCCGACGCGGCCGGCGAGATATTCCCCCTGCGCCTCTGGCGGCAGCGGCGTCGCCAGTGCGGCGGCCTGGCCGATGAGGATATCCGGCAGGGCGGGGGTCATAGGGGTCCCATCGCGGCGAGGCGCGCGGCCAGGATCTCGTCCTGCCGGCGGGCGGTGAACCAGCCGGAGAAGGCGAGGATCGGCTCGGCGAAGCCGCCGTCGCGCCACTCCTTGGCGGCGGAGATCCAGATCGCCTGGCCCTTCACCGAGGCGAAGAGCCGCCACCAGTCGAGGGCGGCCAGGTCCGGCTCGACGCCGCTCGCCCGCGCCCAGATGGCCAGGGCCTCGTCGAGGCCGACCATGCCGGATATCCGGGGGTCGGCCGGGTTCGACCACAGGGGATCCATGGCCCAGGCGAGGTCTTCGAGCGGATCGCCGAGGTGGGCCATCTCCCAGTCCAGCACGGCCAGGATGCGCCCGGCCCCGTCGTGCAGGAAATTGCCGACCCGGAAATCACCGTGGATCACGCTGACCCGCGCGGCGGGCGGCGGCGGGCGATGGCGAAGACGGCGGATGGCGGCGCGGACGATCGGCTGGGGATGCTGTTCGTCGGCCTCGATCACCCCGGCCCAGTAGTCGAGTTCCCGCCTCCAACAGTCCTCCGGCGCCGGCGGCGAGAGAGCCTCGAGGATCGGCAGGCCCGTCAGCGGCTCGGCGACGATGCGTCCCATGATCGAGAAGAACTGGTCCCCAATCGCGCCAGCACGGGCGGCGAAGGGATCGGGCGCGAAGGGACTGGCCGGAACGCCGCCGTCAACCCGGCGCATGATGAAGAACGGACGCTCGAGCTCCGCCCCCTGTTCCTCGAGGACCACGGCCTCGGGCGCGGCGACGTCCTTGCCGGCGAAGGAGCGGATGGCCAGGAACTCGGCCCGCCGGTCAGTCTCAATCAGACTGCCGGGCGGATCGCGGCGCAGAATGTATCCGCCGCGGCCCTGATCGGTCACGGCGTCATAGCGGTAGGTCTCGCGGCTGGCGCCGCCTGAGATGCGCGACAGGCCTTCGACGCGCGTAGGCTCGCCGGAGGTGCGCGTCAGATAGGCGGCGAGCTGGTCGGCGAGGCTCATTTCGCGAAGTCGAGGAGCCCGGAAAAGCCAGAAGGCGCGTGCGGGCCGATCACCAGCTGCTCGAGGATTCCCCGCCCGGCCTGGGTTTCGCCGCGCCCGCTCTTCCAGACCACCTTGGAGAGCGCCTGGATGTGCAGGTGGTGCGGCAGGCGGACGTCGGCATCGGCAAGGGTCAGGTCCTCGCGCTCGATCTCGAATTCGCCGTGATTGAGGCCGTGGCCCCATTTCGGATGGGTGTAGCCGAGGCCCTGCATGAAGAAGGTGACCTCGGGCTCGTAGGTGATCTCGGAACGGCCGGAGGAGTCCTCCCACGAAACCACCGCCCGTTGGGCATGGCGCGTGCCGCTCTTCCAGTCGACGTCGACGGCCAGACGATCGATCTCCACCTGCCGATTGACGCCTTCGGGCGACCACACCGCGCGCCGGTTCCACGGCTCTCCGGCGGCGTCGTCGTTGGAGTGGAAGAAGAAACTCCCGCTCGGGAAATTGCACGGCCCCCATAGCCAGAAGAACTGCGGCGGGACCGGCGGCACGGTCTCCTGAGCATCGCGCGCACCGATGGGTCGAACACCCCAGGAGCGGTCGCGCGTGCCCAGCCATCCGTCCACGGACTGGCGCTTGTCGTCGAGTTCGATCCAGCCCTGATAGCGGCCGTTCTGGGTGAGCCGGGTATAGTCCATGAGGGCCCTGGGGCCGTGGCGGCGGATGAAGCGCGGCTCTTCGATGGGCGCGCCGCGGCCGTCGAAGAGAATGTCGGCGGCAAGGCCTTGGTCCTTCGCCTCGACGATCAGCCGCAGGCGTCTCAGCGGCTCGACCACCTCGATGCGGATCGGTCCGACGCTGAGGTCCATCCGCTCCATGCCAAGCCACCGGCTGGCGTGCAGGGATGTCTGAACGCCGCCGCGGATGACGCAGAAACTGGCGTCGGCGATGTTGAGGTGCGGATAGACCCCGAAAGCGAGGGCGAAGAAGTCGTCTCCCTCGGCGCCATAACCATTGAAGAAATAGCGGTCGTAGAAATTCCGGTCGGTGCCGGAATAGGCGATCGGCTCGCTCGTCTGATGGATGGGGAAGTCGTCGCCCTTGGTCAGGACCATGGCCGCCTCACTTTGACTGCTTGGCCACTGACCCTAAGGTCGGCGCCTTCGCCCTGGCAACCGTGACGGAAGGTCAATCGTGACGAAGCTTCAAAGGATCTGCCTGGCGCTGGCGGCGCTCGCCGGCTTCGCTTCGGTTCTGGCCGGGGCCCACGCCCAGCACGGCATCGCCGATCCGCAGGCGCGCGACTGGATGAGGACCGGAGCGTCCTACGGTCTCCTGCATGCCCTGGCCGTCTTCGCCGCGGTATTCGTGGCGAGCCGCGGCAGCCGCGTCGCTCAGGCCGCCGCCATCCTGTTCCTGGCCGGGATCCTGCTCTTCAGCGGATCGCTTTGGACCTATGTGCTGGGCGGTCCCAACGCGGTGATCATGGCGACACCGGTCGGCGGCCTGGCGTTCATGGCCGGCTGGCTGGCGCTCGCCTGGGCTTGCCTCACGCTTCGGAAACCGGCCTAGAGCCACGGATCCAGAAGGAGAGGTTCGATGGCTCTTCCCAACATGCCGCCCATGCAGTTCGCCGACGTCAACGGCGTCCGCCTCGCCTACTACGAAGCCGGCTCCCGAACCGGGACGCCGATCGTTCTCTGCCATGGTTGGCCCGAGCTGGCCTATTCCTGGCGCCATCAGATCAAGGCCCTGGCCGACACTGGCCGCTGGGTGATCGCGCCGGACCAGCGCGGCTATGGCGACAGCGACAAACCATCGGCGGTCGAAGACTACGACCTCCGCCATCTGACCGACGACCTCGCCGGCCTTCTGGATCACCTCGGCGCCGAGAAGGGCGTCTTCTGCGGCCACGACTGGGGCGGCTTTGTCGTCTGGCAGATGCCGCTGCGCCACCCAGGCCGCATCGCCGGCGTGATCGGCCTCAACACGCCGTTCTCGCCGCGCGCGCCGGCCGACCCCATCGAGATCATGCGGCGTCGCTTCGGCGAGGAAATGTACATCGTTCATTTCCAGAAATTCGGCGAGGCCGACGCCATCCTGGCGGGCGATGTTCCCAAGGCGATGAGCTTCTTCATGCGTCGGCCAATGCCGGGGACGCCGCCGGCGAGCGGCGGCCTTTCCGCCGAGGCCGAGCGGCCGGCGGGCCAGTCGGCCTTCGCGCTCATCCGCATGCTTGAGGCCTACGACCCGGCCTTCGACCCGAGACCGAAGTTCCTGACCGACGAGGAAATGGCTGTGTTCGTCGACACCTACAGCCGCTCCGGCTTCACAGGCGGCATCAACTGGTATCGCAACTTCACCCGCAACTGGCAAAATTCCGAAGGCGTGACGGACCGGGTCGAGGTCCCCTCGCTGATGATCATGGCCGAGAAGGACGCGGTCCTGCCGCCCTCGGCCGCCGACGGCATGGAGGCCTATGTGCCGGATCTCGAGAAGACGCTGGTCAAGGACAGCGGCCACTGGACGCAGCAGGAGGAGCCGGAGGCAGTCAACCGCATCATCATCGACTGGCTGGACCGCCGCTTCCCGCGCTAGAAGGGGTCATGGACCGCGCGCCCCAGAACCAGCCGCCGATGTCAACCGGCGGGCGGCGGGGCCTCTACGTCGAGACCGAACCCTTCGCCGCCGGCTGGATGCGCGCCGGAAAGCACGAGATCTATTACGAGGAATGCGGCGTGCCGGTCGGCCGGCCGGCCGTGATCCTGCACGGCGGCCCGGGCGGGGCGATCAATCCGACCATGCGCCGCTTCTTCGACCCGTCGCGCTGGCGGATGACCCTCTTCGATCAGCGCGGGTGCGGGCGTAGCCGGCCCGTCGCCAGCCTCGAGGACAACACCACCTGGGATCTCGTGGACGACATCGAACGGCTGCGCCTGCGGGCGGGCGTGGAACGATGGACCGTATTCGGCGGCTCCTGGGGCTCGACCTTGGCCTTGACCTACGCCATCCGCCATCCCAGCCGGGTCGAGGCCCTGATCCTGCGTGGCGTCTTCCTGCTCACCCGCCGCGAGCTCGACTGGTTCTACCAGCAGGGCGCGTCGATGATGTTCCCCGACGCCTTCGAGCGCTTCGCCGCACCGATCCCGCCCGAGGAGCATGGGGACATGGTGGACGCCTACCACCGTCGCCTCACCGGACCCGATCCCAAGGTGCGCGCCGCCTGCGCGGCCGCCTGGAGCCAGTGGGAGGGCGACACTCTGTCATTGCGCGGCCCTCAGGCCCGGCCGGCCAAGTTCAACGAGGCGGCGTTCGCCCTGGCCTTTGCCCGTATCGAAAGCCACTATTTCGCCAACCGGGGCTTTTTTTCGGAAGACGGTTGGATCCTCAGGAACATCAGCGTGGTGCGCGACATTCCTGGATGGATCGTCCAAGGCCGCTTCGACGTCGTCACGCCCATGGAAAGCGCCTGGGCGCTCAAGCGCGCGTGGCCCGAGGCCCATTTCGAGGTCATCTGGGACGCCGGCCACGCCTCAACCGAACCCGGGATCATCGACGCCCTGGTGCGCGCCACCGACAACGCGCTGGCGGTCTAGGCGGTTAATCCACCAGACACATGAAATCCTCGAACTTGCCGCCCGGCCCGGTGGGGATTTCGTTCTCGAAGTAGGTGAACCGGACCTCGAACGGCCAATCGAACCTCGACTGGATATACGCGGTGAGGTTCTTGGCTTCCGCCTCGGTCAGAGGGCGCGCCATCACCAGGCGCATCTCGATGCGCTCGCGGGCTTCCTGAACGAACTGGAACTGAATGATCGGCGCGATCACCACCAGGCGCGCGTAGCCGAACCTTGGCCAGTACCGCCGCCCGTCCGGAAGGACGATGAGGTTCCGCTCGCGGCCAAGAATCCGCCGGATGGTCGGCAGCCCCCGCCCGCAGGGACAAGGCGGCCCGGGCTCGGCCCAATCGCCGACTTCGTAGCGGAAGAGCGGGGTGGCGAAGTTGTGCATGTCGGTGATGACGAGTCGGCCCGCCTGGCCCTCGGCGCAGGGCTCGCCCTCGTCGTCGAGCACCTCGACCACCATGCGCTCGGCCATGACGTGATGCAGACCGCTCACCGGGCACTGGATAGCGATGCAGCCCAGCTCCTGGGTCGAATAGGTGTCGACGATCTCGATGCCGAACGCGGCCCTGACCTCATCGCGAGTCTCGTCGTGGACCGGTTCGGCGATGGAGCAGATCAGTTCCAGGCTGGGAAGCCGCCGCCCGGTTTCCGCGCACCGCCGGACTATCGCGAGCAGGTTGCTCGGCGTCACCGTGAGGACCTTGGGCGCAAACTCTTCGATCATGTCGATCCGGGTGGCGATGTCGATGACGCGAGGGATGTGCAGCGCCGGACCGGTCCTGAAGAGAACGCTGGCCGGAGGTCCCCAGTCGTCTCGCCGCTCCAGCTCATCGCTCTGCCCCCGGATCGCACAGACCGGATCGGCGAGGTTGCGGCCGTGCCAGAAATAGCCGCGGAGGATGCAGGCCATCTGGGTAAGGCCGCCGACCGATGTCGTTCGCACCACCACCGGGGTGCCGGTCGAGCCGGATGACGTCGATTCGACGATCGGCATGTGGCTGTTCGGGGCCATCGAGCAGAAGATGTCCTTCGTTCCCTGGAGCGCCCGCCGCGAGAGCCGAGGCAACCGTTGCAGGCCGCCAGGGGCGGCCAGATCGACCGGCGTCAGCCCCGCGCCGTGCAGGGTCCGCAGAAAATAGGGCGAGTATTTCGCGCAGTGCGTGGCGAGAACCTGGAGTTGCCTGCGCTGCATGAGTTCGATCTCATCGCCCTCCATCCACTGGGTCTCATTGATCTGGCTGAACAGGGCGCCCAGGACCGCCGCATAGCCGGCCGCGATCGGCGGCCATTCCACGTCCTGGACTTCGGAGCGCCAAAGAACGGGGCGCCGACCCGATGGCGTCATGTCGCGGCTCCCCAGCCCGTTCCTTGAGTCTGCCCGTCAGGCCGAGAGATTTGCAATGCGCCCTGTCTGTCAAGGCGCTTGCCTAGAGCAGCGCCCCATGACCGCTGGTGATCTCGGAGTAACGGTGCACGCGCACCGCTTGCACCAGCGCGAAGCCGGCCATCATGGTCATCATCACCGTGCCGCCGAAGGAGAGCAGCGGCATCGGCACCCCGACCACGGGCGCGAGGCCCATGACCATGGCGCCATTGATCAGCACGCATAGGGTGAAGGTCACGATCACGCCGGAGGCGGCAAGCCGGCCGAAGTGACTATGGGCCACCGAGGCGATGCGCAGGCCGATGACGATCACCGCCGCATAGAGGAGCAGCACACTGACACAGCCGACGAAGCCGAATTCTTCGGCGAGCGAAGCAAAAATGAAGTCGGTGGATTTCTCCGGCAGGAAGTTGAGCTGGGCCTGCGAGCCGAGGCCGAAGCCCTTGCCCATCAGACCGCCTGACCCGAGTGCGATCTTGGACTGGATGATGTGGTATCCGGCGCCCGAGCGGTCGGCTTCGGGGTGGAGGAAGGTGAGCAACCTCGCCCTCTGGTAGCCCTTCAGGACGAACATCGCCGCCAGGGGCGCCGCGGCCGCCAGGCCGACCAGTCCCACGGCGACCAGGCGCAGGCTGAGGCCCGCGAGGATCATCATCACCGCGCCGGTGCCGGCGATGAGGATGGCGGTGCCGAGGTCCGGCTGGCGTGCGACGATCGCGGCCGGCACGAGGATCAGCGCGGCGGGGATCAGCAGCCACCAGGAAAGTCCGGCGTAGCGGCCCGGCAGGCTGTGGTAGAAACGGGCGAGCGCCAGCACCAGGCCGATCTTGATGATCTCGGATGGCTGCAGGTGGATGGGGCCAAGGTCGAGCCAGCGCTGGGCGCCCAGTCGCGTGTGGCCGATCACCGCCGCCGCCAACAGCAACACCAGGCCCACCGCATAGACCGGATAGGCCACGGCGAACCAGATGCGAAGATCGGTGACGCCGAGCGCGATCATTGCCAGAAAGCAGAAAAAGAAAAGAGCGGCGTGTCGGTCAGCCCACGGGCCCCAGGTCCCACCGGCGATCGAATAGAGCATCAAGACGCCGACGCCGGTGATCGCCGCCAGCAGCGCCGCGAGCAGCCAGTCGATCTCGCCGAGCTTGACGGTCAGGCGCTCGCGCTCGCCGGGCCTGGTGAGGGCGCTGTCGGTCATGTGGCGGCGGGCGCTCCCGGCGTCAGCCCCGGAGCCTGGGGCGAGGCGGTGATGCGGTCGCGCACGTCCTTATCCTTGAGCAGGGCGACACGCATCAGTTCCGCCGCCTTGGGCGCGGCGGCGTCGGCGCCGAAGCCGCCATGCTCCACCAGCACGCTCATGGCGTAGCGCGGATCGTCGTAGGGCGCGAAGCAGATGAACCAGGCGTGGTCGCGCAGGACCCAGGCGCCCTGAGCCCCGTGCTCGCCGCGACCACCTGCGTAGCTGTGGGTCTGAGCGGTGCCGGTCTTGCCGGCGATCTTGATGGGACCCAGGCCCAGCTGCATCTCCTTGTAGGCCGTTCCGCCGGGGTCATTGGCCACGCTGGCCATGGCTTCGCGGACGAATTCCAGATGCGCGCGCTGGAACGGCAAGTCGCCGCCGGCCGTCCCGGGCGGCTGGATTTCGTCGCCGATCGCGTGAACGAGCCGGGGATTGATCGCCTTCGATCCGTTGGCCAGGCGCGCAACCATCACCGCCAGCTGCAGGGCGTTGACCGACACATAACCTTGGCCGATGCCCATGCTGGGCGTCTCGCCGGCGTGCCAGACGGGGTCACGGGGAAAGAAGCGCCGCTTGTAAGCGGAATCCGGAATGATTCCCGGCTTCTGTCCGGGAATCGGGATGTCGAACGTGCCTCCGAGGCCGAACTTGCGCGCCGTGGCGGCGATCCGATCAGGGCCGACACTGAGCGCGGTCTGATAGAAGAAGATGTCGCACGAAGACTTGATGGCGTTGTGCATGTCCTGCACGCCGTGCGCCTTGTCGCAATGCCACACCCGGCCGCCCCAGAACCACGCCTTGTTGCACACGTAGGTCCGGTCGGGGTTCACGCCGGCCTCGAGCGCGGCCAGGGCCACCATCGTCTTGAAGGTCGAGCCGGGCGGGTAGTTGGCCGTGAGCGCCTTGTTGAACAGCGGCTTGCGATCGTACTCGGACAGCGCCTTGTACTCCGGGCCGGTCAGGCCCTTGACGAAGCGATTGGCGTCGAAACTCGGCGCCGAGGCGAGGCACAGGACATCGCCCGTCCGGCAATCGAGCATCACCGCGGCGCCACTATCGTTGCCGAACACCTCGATGGCCCGGTTCTGGATATCAGCGTCGAGCGTCAGGCGGATCGGAGCGCCCGGCGTCGAGGGGACATCGCCAGCCGGGTCCTCGCGCACCACCCGGCCCTTGACGTCGACTTCGACCTTCTTCGCGCCAGGCTTGCCGCGGAGCGGTAGATCAAAAAACTTTTCCACGCCTTGGCGGCCGATCCGGAAGCCGGGATTGAGCAGGATCGGATCGGCGTTGGGCCCGGTCTTGGTGATGTCGCTCGCGTTGACCTTGGCGACGTAGCCGACCACGTGGGTGAAGGCCCCGCCGTAGGGATAGACCCGCACCTCGCCCATGTCGGCGGTGACGCCCGGCAGTTCAGGCGCGCGCACATTGACCCTGGAGAATTCCTCCCAGGTCATGTCCTCGACCACGGCGACCGGCGCCCGTCGCGGTGCGTTGGCGATATCCGCGGCGAGGCGCGCGCGCCGAGCATCGTCCATGGGCACCAGCTGGGAAAGTTCGGTCAGCACCTGATCGACGTCGACGTTCTCGTCGGTGGCGAGAAGCAGGCGGAAGGCCGGACGATTGGAGGCCAGGACCACGCCGCTGCGATCGAGGATCAGCCCGCGCGGCGGCGGTGTCAGGCGGAACTCGAATTCATTGTGCTCGGAAAGGACCTTGTACTTGCCGGCCTCAAGCAGTTGCAGCTGGCCGAGGCGGCCGGCCAGCGCCAGCAGCCCCACTCCGGTGGCCCCGCCCAGCAGGAAGGCACGGCGGTGGAAGGCCGTCTGCCGCTCGTTGACGTCGTCGAAATGGAAGTGCGGCTCGAACATCTAGAAACGCGTGTCCGCCGATTCATAGCGCTCCACGAGCTTCCAGGCCAAGGGGAAGAGCGCGGCCGTGACGGCGAATTGAAGGCCCACGCCGACGAGGCTCGGCGCCTGGCCTGTGCGGATCCAGGTCAGCAGGAAGCCGAGGCCGAAGGCGGCGCCGCAGGCCGCGCCATAGGTCGCCCACAGGAACCACACATCCTGGCCCGCCAGCGACCGGCGAGCGAAGAACACGAAGGCGTAGGCGACCAGCAGGGACAGCGCCCAGAAGCCCACGGGCGTCCCCCATAGGAGGTCCAGTAAGACGCCGAGGACGACGAGAGCGAATGGCGGCCACACCGAAGGGCGCACGATCGCCCAGGCGAACGCCGGCGCCAGCGCGAAGACAGGTTCCGGCAGTTGCAACCCAGCGACGCGCAACGGGACGGCCAAGAACAACGAGGCGAGAATTGTCGCCACCATGGGTCCGACGATCCAGACGGTCGGCGAGACCGGCCGGCGGGCGCGTGTGGCGATCATGGTCTGCTCGCCTTGGGCATGGCTTCGCCGACGGCGGCGTTGGCCGGGGCCGCAAGCGGCGGCGCCTCGGGGGTGTCCGTGGCCGTCGACGGCGGCTGGGGTGGGCCAAGGTCGCCGCCGCCGGCGATCTGGGAGAAGTCCTTGAAAAGCAGGATGCGGACGAAATCGATCGGCTCGGCGTCGGAATCCAGGGCCACGCGCCAGACGCCGTCACGCCCCATGACCACGCTGCCGACGGGCAGGCCGCGCGGGACAACGCCCCCGTCGCCGGAAGTCAGCACTCGGTCGCCTGTCTGCGGCGCGTCATGGGTGCGCAGGAAACTCAGGGCCGGATTGGGGCCGCCGTCGCCGGTCAGGATGGCTCTCCCGTTGGTGCGCGCGATCATCACCGGCGTGCGGCTGTCGACATCGGTCAGCAGCAGGACCCGGCTGACGCGGGCGCTGACCCCGGCGATCCGCCCGACAAGACCGTGGTCGCTCAGCACCGGATTGCCCTCGGCGACGCCCTGGTCGGCGCCGGCGTCGACCAGCCGGCTGTTGGAGAAGGGGCCGCGCGCATCGAGAACGGTATCGGCGGCGACCATCGGCAGGGGCGGCACGGTTCGTACGCCGAGGAGCGCGCGCAGGCGGGCGTTCTCGGCCCTCAGCGTGAGGGTCTCGTCGCGCCAGGAGAGGGCCGCGGCCAGATCGGCCCTGAGCTGCCGGTTCTGGGCGCCGGCGGCGAAATAGTCGCTGACCGCGCCGAACGCCCCGCTGCTGGCTCGCACCGGCGCGGCCAGAAGGCCGCCAGCCGAGCCTGCCGCCTCGTCGGCGCCGCGGCGCAGGTCGCCTGACGCCCGGGGGCCGGCGAAGACCAGCACAAGAGCGCCGGCCATGGCGACGATCAGCGCGCCGGCCGCCAGCCAGGCGATCGGCGGCTTGATGTCTCCAAGGTCGCGCAGGGACACGTCAGTGCGACTCCCGCAGGCGGCGCGCGCCTAGAACAGGGTGGATTCGAGGAGGCCCTTCATCCACTGCGGATGCTCCAGAACCTTGCCGACGCCGAGCGCGACGCAGGTGAGCGGATCATCGGCGATGGTCACTGGCAGGCCGGTGGCGTCGGCGATCTCGAGATCGATGCCGCGCAAAAGCGCCCCGCCGCCCGTCAGCATGATGCCTTTGTCGGCGATATCGGCGGCCAGCTCCGGCGGAGTCGCCTCCAGCGCCACCTTTACCGCTTCGATGATTTGGGACGCCGGCTCGGCGACGGCGTCGGCCGCCTGTTTCTCGCTGACCCGGACCTCCCGCGGCACGCCCTGCATCAGGTCGCGGCCCTTGACGTCGATGGAGATGCCGACCCCGTCCTCGGGCGGACGGGCGGTGCCGATCTCCTTCTTGATCCGTTCGGCCGTGGTCTCGCCGACCAGGAGGTTATGGTGGCGGCGCATGTAGCTGATGATCGCCTCGTCCATCTTGTCGCCGCCGACGCGCACGCTCCGCGAATAGACGATGCCGGAGAGCGAAAGCACGGCCACCTCGGTGGTGCCGCCGCCGATGTCCACCACCATCGAGCCGGTCGGTTCATGAATCGGCAGGCCGGCGCCGATGGCCGCCGCCATCGGCTCGTACATCAGGCCCACGCGCCTGGCCGAGGCGTTGAGACAGGAGTCATTGATCGCCCGTCGCTCCACGGCTGTCGCGCCCGAAGGCACGCAGACGATCACCTTGGGATTCACGAAGCTCTTGCGGTTGTGAACCTTGCGGATGAAGTGCTTGATCATCTCCTCGGCGACTTCGAAGTCGGCGATGACGCCGTCGCGCATGGGCCGGATGGCTTCCATGTGGCCGGGCGTGCGGCCGAGCATCATCTTGGCCTCGGCGCCGACGGCGAACACGGTCTTGCGGCCGCCGGTCATGCGCAGCGCCACCACCGAAGGCTCGTTGAGCACGATCCCCCGCCCCTTCATGTAGACAAGGGTGTTGGCCGTCCCGAGGTCGATGGCGATGTCGCTGGAGATTGAGCCGAACAGGGTCGAGAACATTCAGATCTTCGCTGGAGACTGGTGACAGTGGGGCGGCAAAGAGTGGGCGGGCCGGAGTCCTGACGCGCCAGCGCCCCCTCCTCTCGCCCAGAGGATCAAGGCTGTCCTCTGCCCCGCGCATGGACCGATTACAAGCCTCTTGTGGCCGGTGTTCGGACGATGTCAGCCGAGCGCCGCCAGAGCCAACCCCAGCGTCGCCGCCGCGCCCCCAAGCCACTGTCCGACAGACAGCCGCTCGGCGAACCAGCGGCGGCCCGCCAGGGCGGCGAAAACCGCTTCGACGACGCCAACCGCCCGCACAGGTTCGCGGCCGGCGCCAGACGGCCGCGCCTGCGCCGATCATGATCGGGGGGCCCACAGCATGGGCGCCGGCCGGCCGGTTCAGGAGTGGGCGGGCTCGCTAGAAGCCGCGGGCGGCCATCGGCGCTGGCGCGGTCTTCTCCTTGCGGGCGAAGAGGTTGTTGAGCGCATTGACATAGGCCGTCGCGCTGGCGGTGAGGGTGTCGGTGTCGGCCGCCGCGCCGGTGGCGATGCGGCCATCTTCTTCCAGCCGGACCGAGACCTGGGCCTGGGCGTCGGTGCCCTCGGTGACGGCATGGACCTGAAAGAGGCGCAGCTCCGCCTCGTGCGGCACGATCTGGCGGATGGCGTTGAACACCGCATCCACCGGACCATCGCCCGTCGCCACCGCTGAGGAAACGGCGCCATCGATGGACAGACTGAGCGCGGCCTCCTGCGGCCCCTCGGTGCCGGCGATCACCCGCAGCGACTTGACCTGGATGCGGTCGGCGCCCCGCGAAAGAGCGTCGTCCACTAGCGCGACGATGTCGTCGTCGAACACATGCTTCTTCTTGTCGGCCAGGTCCTTGAACCGGCCAAACGCCTCGTTCAGGGCATTCTGGCCGAGGTCGTAGCCCAGGGCTTTCAGCTTCTCGCGGAAGGCGTGTCGGCCGGAGTGCTTGCCCATGACGAGGTTTGTGCCGCCCTGCCCGACGTCCTCCGGTCGCATGATCTCGTAGGTCGAGGAGTCCTTGAGCATGCCGTCCTGGTGGATGCCGCTCTCGTGGGCGAAGGCGTTCTTGCCGACGATGGCCTTGTTGAACTGCACCGGAAAGCCGGTCACCGCCGAGACGTAGCGGCTGGCGCGGGTGATGTGCTCGGTCGTCAGGCGCGTGACGTAGGGCAGATGATCGCCGCGCACCTTCAGGGCCATGACGATCTCTTCGAGGGCGGCGTTGCCGGCCCGCTCGCCGATGCCGTTGATCGCCACCTCGACCTGCCGGGCGCCAGCCTGGACGCCGGCCAGGCTGTTGGCCACCGCCAAACCCAGATCGTTGTGGCAGTGAGTGGAAAAGACGACGCCGTCCGCGCCGGGCACGTTTTCGATCAGGTCGCGGAAGATCGCGGCGTATTCGCTCGGATAGGAATAGCCGACCGTGTCGGGGATGTTGATCGTCGTCGCCCCGGCGCGGATCGCCGCCTCGACGCAGCGGCGCAGCACGTCGCGCTCGGTGCGGGTCGCGTCCTGGGCCGACCATTCCACGTCGTCGCAGAGGTTGCGGGCGTGGGTGACCGAGCTGGTCACCAGGTCGACGACCTCCTCGGGCGTGACCCGCAGGATGTGGTCGCGATGCTGCGGACTGGTGGAGAGGAAGGTGTGGATACGGCCGCGGCGCGCCGGGCGGATCGCTTCGGCGCAGCGCTCGATGTCGATCGCCGCCGCCCGGGCCAGGCCGCAGACCGTGCTCTCGGTGACGGTGCCGGCGATGCGTCGCACGGCGTCGAAGTCGCCGTTGGAAGCGATCGGGAAACCGGCCTCGATGACGTCGACGCCCATGTCCTCGAGCATCTTGGCCAGTTCGATCTTCTCTTCGATGGACATGGAGGCGCCGGGCGACTGTTCGCCGTCACGCATGGTGGTGTCGAAGACGATGACGTGTTCTGGGACGTGTTCTGGGACGTGTGCAGGAGCCGGCTCACTTGGCGCGGCGTCGGATACGGACATGGGACTGAACTCTCTTCGCTAGGGTTTGCCGGAGGGGTGGAAAATCCCCTGAACGCCCGGCCGCGAAGCTTTACGCGAGCCCTAAGGCGCCCAGGGGCGGCTAAGCCCGAGGAGAAGCAGGGTCAGACCGTTGGCGCGGAGGCTCGGCATGGGTGCGCGCCTATCGTAATCCGCCATTGCGCGCAACGCCTTTGCCGGAAAGAGGCCGGAAATCTCCCACAGAGGCATAATCTTGCGTCATTTCTGCAACCAGCGTCGAGCCAGGAGGCCGGCGGCGAGCCACACGGCGGCTGCCGCGGCCAGCCAGATCCAGGCCCACAGCCCGCCGGCCATGATCGAGCGGCCGGCGAAGGCGATGGCGGCGATCTTGGGCAGAATGCCGAGCCCGGTGCCGAGCGTGAACGACAGCCACGACATCGAGGTGAGGCCGCCGGCCATGTTGACGAGCACGAACGGCGCGAACGGCACGAGGCGAACCACCAGGCTGGCCATGAAGCCGTTGCGTCCGACAAGCTCGGCGAAACGGCGGGCCGCCGCCCAGTCATGGATCAGCCGCGCGCCAAACCCGCGACCGAGTGCGAAACCCACGAGGGCCGAGACCATGGTGCCGGCCCAGCTGTAGGCGAAGCCCTTTTCGGGGCCGAAGGCCAGGACGGCGGCCGCGATCAGGGCCACCTGCGGCACGCCTACGAACGCGAGGGCTGCGAAGGCGGCGATGACGATCGGCAGCTCCCAGGGTCCGCGCGCCAGGGCGAGCCAGCGGCGCGCCTCCTCCGGTCCCGAGACGCCCAGAGCCGGCAGTCCGAGGAAGAAGATGAGGCCCAGGCCGCCGAACAGGACGAAGGCGAGGATCGCGCGGCGCGCGCCCAAGGCCGGGCTGGGATTGGGAACGGGATCCGGGGCCATGGCCTCGCAAACGACGGTTACCGCGCATTGCGTGGCGGCGCGTCCGGTCCTACAGAGCGGCGCGTTTTCCCGCCACCCCATCTGAGTCGCGCATCGATGTTTGTCGAGTCCGCCAGCCTGCGCCGCATCAAGCCGTCCGCCACCGCCGCCGCCAGCACCCGTGCGCGCGCCCTGCGCGCCGCCGGCCGCGACGTCATATCGCTCGACGCCGGCGAGCCGGACCACGACACGCCCGAAAACATCAAGGAAGCGGCGATCCGCGCGATCCGGGAAGGCAAGACCAAGTACACCGACGTCGACGGCATCCCCGAGCTGAAGGCGGCCATCTGCGCCAAGTTCGTCCGCGAAAACGGCCTCTCCTACCAGGCCAACCAGATCAATGTCTCGCCGGGCGGCAAGCCGGTGATCTTCAACGCCATGATGGCCAGCCTCGAGCCGGGCGACGAGGTGGTGATCCCCGCGCCCTACTGGGTGAGCTATCCGGACATGGTTCTGCTGGCCGGCGGGAAGCCAAAGTTCGTGCCGACCACGGCGGCGAACGGTTTCAAGGTCCAGCCCGCCGACCTCGAGGCGGCGATGGGCGAGCGCACACGCTGGCTGATCCTCAACTCGCCGTCCAACCCCACCGGCGCCGCCTACACGGAAACTGAGCTCAGGGGCCTGGCCGAGGTGCTGCTGCGCCATCCGCGGGTCTGGGTTCTGACCGACGATATGTACGAGCACCTGGTGTTCGGCGACTTCCAGTTCCGCACCATCGCCGAGGTCGAGCCGCAGCTCTACGAACGCACCCTGACCATGAACGGGGTCTCCAAGGCCTACGCGATGACCGGCTGGCGGATCGGCTACGCCGGCGGACCGGCGCCCCTGATCGCCGCCATGCGCAAGGTGATGAGCCAGTCGACCTCCAATCCCGCCTCGATTTCGCAATGGGCGGCGGTCGAGGCCCTGAGCGGACCGCAGGACTTCATCAAGCCCAACGCCAAGGTGTTCGAGGGCCGGCGCGACCTGGTGGTGTCGATGCTCAATCAGGCCAACGGCCTTTCCTGCCCCGCCCCGGAAGGCGCGTTCTATGTCTTCCCGTCCTGCGCCGGCCTGGTCGGCAAGCAAGCGCCGAACGGCAAGACGATCGCCACGGACGGCGACTTCGCCGACGCCCTGCTGGAGGCCGAGGGGGTTTCGGTGGTGTTCGGCGAGGCGTTCGGCCTCTCGCCGTTCTTCCGCATCAGCTACGCCACGTCCAATGCGTTGCTGGAGGAGGCCTGCACGCGCATCCAGCGGTTCTGTGGGTCGGTGAGCTGAGGGTCGCTCCCGCCGCCCTCGCCCTTCTGGCGATCGCCGCCGCGCCGCCGGCGGCGCAGGATCTTGCCGGCGCCCATGATTTTGTCGCCCGCGTCTACGCTCACTATCCCACCGCCGATAAGCCGCGTCCGTTCGATGCGCTCGGCAAGGACGAGCGGGCGGTCTTCGACGCCTCGTTGATCGGCCTCATGGCCGAGGACCAGCGCCCGGCCCACGGTGAGGTGGGGGCGCTGGACGGCGATCCACTGTGCGATTGTCAGGATGACGGCGGCGACAGCTTCTCAATGGGCGTTGCACGGGCCGACGGGCTGAACGGCGCGGTCGTCGAGGTCGTCCGCCACGATCTCAACGTCAAACCGCCCGCGCTGGAGACGATCAAGATCGTGCTGCGACTGGCGAATGGCGTTTGGCGGATCCACGACGTCGGCTCGCCGGACATGCCGAGCCTCCGGGCCCACCTCATCAAGGCCAACAAAGAGCGGAGCCATTGATCCGGCCGTCCGGCCAGCAGAAGCGCTCGGTCAGCCTCGCCGGCCACGCCACCTCCATCGCTCTCGAACCCGAGTTCTGGTCGGCGCTGGAGGCACAGGCCACCGCCGATGGCCTGACAATCGCCGAGCTCATTCGAGACATCGACGCCGGCCGGGGCCGCCGGCCGCTGGCCTCGGCCTGCCGCCTGGCCGCCCTGGCGTTCGCGCAATCGGAGAAATCGGCCTAAGCCCCTGTGCTACGCTCGCCGACGATTCAGCATCGACAGACTTTGACCGACACGCCCCGCATTTCCGATCTCGCCCGCGTCCGGCCCGCCGCCGGCGATGGCGACTACCTGGCCGGCCTCAATCCCGAGCAGCGCGAGGCCGTCGAGGCGATCGAAGGGCCGGTGCTGGTGCTGGCCGGCGCCGGCACCGGCAAGACGCGGGTGCTGACAACGCGGCTGGCGCATCTTCTGGCGATCGGCAAGGCGCGGCCCTGGCAGCTGCTGGCCGTCACCTTCACCAACAAGGCGGCGCGCGAGATGCGCGGGCGGATCGGCCTGATCATCGGCGGCCAGTCCGAGGACCTGCGCTGGCTGGGCACCTTCCACTCCGTCGCCGCCCAGATCCTGCGCCGCCACGCCGAGCTGGTCGGTCTGAAATCCAACTACACGATCATCGATCCGGACGATCAGGAGCGACTGATCCGCCAGCTGATTGAGGCGGAGAACATTGACGCCAAGCGCTGGACGCCCCGGCATCTGGCCGGCCTGATCGACCAGTGGAAGAACCGCGGCATGGGGCCGGACAAGCTGCCCCCGTCGGAGGGCGCCCACTTCGCCGCCGGCAAGGGCCACGCGCTCTACCGCCTCTATCAGGACCGGCTGAAGGCCCTGAACGCCTGCGACTTCGGCGACCTGCTGCTGCACAACCTGACCATCTTCACCGCCCATCCGGAGGTGCTGGCCGAGTACCACGACCGCTTCCGCTATCTGCTGGTCGATGAATACCAGGACACCAACACCGCCCAGTACCTGTGGCTGCGGCTGCTGGCCCAGAAGAGCCGCAACCTGTGCTGCGTCGGCGACGACGACCAGTCGATCTATGGCTGGCGCGGCGCGGAGGTGGACAACATCCTGCGCTTCGAGCGCGATTTCCCGGGCGCGAAGGTCATCCGCCTGGAGCGCAACTATCGCTCCACCGAGCACATCCTGGCGGCCGCCTCGGGCCTCATCGCCACCAACCGCAGCCGGCTCGGCAAGACCCTGTGGACCGAGGCCGCCGGCGGCCAGAAGGTGCGGGTGCGCGGGGTGTGGGACGGCGAGGCCGAATCCCGCCTGGTGGCCGACGACATCGAGCGCTGGGTACGCGGCCGGCGCTACGCCGACATCGCCATCCTGGTCCGCGCCTCGTTCCAGATGCGCGCCTTCGAGGAGCGTTTCGTGCTGCTGCAGATCCCCTATTCGGTGGTCGGCGGCCCGCGGTTCTTCGAGCGGGCCGAGATCCGCGACGCCCACGCCTATCTGCGCCTGGTGCAGTCGGCCGACGACGACCTGGCCTTCGAGCGCATCGTCAACACGCCGCGCCGGGGGATCGGCGATACGACCGTGCGCAAGCTGCTGCAGATCGGCCGCGACCGCGGCGTCTCGGCCAGCGTGGCCGGCGCCGACCTCGTGCGCACCGACGATCTGGTCGGCCGGTCGCGGACGGCGCTTGCTCGCTTCCTGCGCGACATGGACCGCTGGCGCGGCCAGAAGGAAGCCGTTGCCCACCCGCGCCTGGCCGAGACCATCCTCGAGGAAAGCGGCTACGTTGACGCCCTGCGCCTCGACAAGGGCCCGACGAGCCAGACGCGCCTGGAGAACCTCAAGGAATTGGTCCAGTCCATGGCCGCCTTCGACACCCTGGAGGCCTATCTGGAGCACGTAGCCCTGGTGATGGACGTCGACCGCGAGGCGGGCGGCGACTCCGTCCAGCTGATGACGCTGCACTCGGCCAAGGGCCTGGAGTTTCCCCTGGTCTTCCTGCCTGGCTGGGAGGAAGGCGTGTTCCCGAGCCAGCGCAGCCTCGATGAGAACGGCGAGAAGGGCCTGGAGGAGGAGCGCCGCCTCGCCTACGTCGGCCTGACCCGCGCTCGCGAGGAAGCGCGCATCTCCTTCGCCGCCAACCGCCAGGTCTATGGCCGCTGGACGAGCCAGCTCCCCAGCCGGTTCGTCGACGAGCTGCCCCTGGCCAACGTCGAGGCTTCGTCCGAGACCGGCTACTACGGCGCCGGCCTGCGCGAAGGCGCCTCGCGCTGGGACGAGACCAACTATGGCTCGGGTTACGACAGTCCCGGCTGGAAACGGGCCCAGGCGCGCGGCTACGCCGGCGGTCCGCCCGGCCGAACCCAGGTGATCGAGGGCGAGGGCCGGCTGGTAGCGGTGTCAGACCCGGGCGGCGCCAGCGCCTACGCCGTCGGCGAGCGTGTCTTCCACCAGAAGTTCGGTCCCGGATCGGTGACCGCGGTGGAGGGCAACAAGCTCACAGTCGCCTTCGATCACGCCGGCGAAAAGCGGGTGATCGACAGCTTCGTCTCGAAGGGCTGAACACCGCTGACCGGCCTCCATAAATCGCCATAAACATGGACGATTCCCCATAAAGTATGGTGTCCAGCGACCTTGACACGATCTTCGCCGTACCCCGGGCAACCGGCAAGACGCCGGCCCTCCGATCCTGATCTCCGCTCATCCCAGGCGAGCCGCGTGCAGCGGCGAGACCTGGGACGCAGGTGTTTCATCGTAGAGCTCGGGGCGAAAAAGCCTGGATCCCGGCTCGCCTCGCTCTGGCTCGGCGTCCGGGACGAGCGGATTGAAGGGGTTTGGGCGCCGTAAATACGGTCAAATACGGCGTCGCTCACCGTATTTACGGCGGGGGCGGAAGGCCGTGCGCCATTCGACGGATCTGGAAATCCGGCGGATCACTGGTTGGTTCACAGTGTCAAAGACCGATCGGCGCAAGCGCCGTCCATTGCAATATGTGAGATTGCACTCTGAATGTCAACGACCGCGCGGCGCGGCGTCCGAGAAATCTTTGGGCAAGGCTAATGCGGGCGCTGGCCGCCTTTAGACGTCGAGGTCCTCGGCCAGGATCGCCATCTCGAACATGAACGAGCCCGGTTCGTCTTCGTCCTCATAGATCACGCCGATGAACTCGCCCTTGATCTCCACCTCGGCGGAGTCCTTCTGCTTGGGCCTGGCGCGCACATCGATGTGCGGCGAGCCGAAGGTGCGCTTGAGGTGCGCGCGGACGCGGTCGATGTCTTGCTGGTCCATGCGGCGGAGCCTAGCCGCTTTCGCGGCGGCCGCAAACAGAGCCTCAGATGTTGTAGTCGTAGGCCGCTTCGGAGAGGGTCTGGTCCATGGAGCGCGAGGGCTCGGGGCAGGTCGGGCAATTGATCAGCCGCGCCGGGACGCCCGCCGCGGTGCAATGCGCCGGCACGGGCTTGAGCACCACCGAGCCGGAGGCGATCTTGGCGTAGTCGCCGACGGTGATATTGCCCAGCACCTTGGCCCCGGCGCCCAGCAGAACGCCGCGGCCGATCTTGGGGTGGCGGTCGCCGCGCTCGGCGCCCGTGCCGCCCAGGGTGACGCCCTGCAGCATGGATACATCCTCGCCGACCACCGCGGTCTCACCGACGACGATGCCGGTGCCGTGGTCGATGAAGGCGCCGGCGCCGATCCTCGCGGCGGGGTGGATATCCACCTGGAAGAGCTCGGAGACACGGCTTTGCAGATAGAAGGCGATGGCTTCGCGGCCGCCGAGCCACAGCCAGTGGGCCACGCGGTAGGTCTGCAGGGCCTGGAAGCCCTTGAAGAACAAGAACGGCTGCAGATAGCCCTTGCAGGCTGGGTCGCGTTCGAACACGGCGCGCAAATCGGCTTCGGCCCCGTCGATGACCGACGGATCCGTGGCGTAGGCCTCCTCGGCCAGCTCACGCAGGCTCATCGCCGTGAGTTCCTGGTCGGCGAGTTTGCGCGCCAGCTGGTAGGAGAGCGCGCTGGCCAGGTTCTGGTGGCGGATGACAACGGCGTTGAGGAGGGAGGCGAGCCTCGGCTCTTCTACGGCGGCGTGGGAAGCTTCGTTGCGCAGGGCGGCCCATACCGGCGGCGCGGCGCCCGCCTCGACCGCTCTCAGTCGCTTGGCCATGTCCGTTTACCTCCACCCCGTTTGGAAGGCGTCTCAAGAGCCATATGGAGGCGCCTCGCGGCCTTCGCCAGAGGCGGCGCCGAAGGGCCGGCGGCCAGTCTAACACAGGCTTTGGCCCGGACGCGCATTGCGGCCGGCGCGGCGCCGGGCTATTTGCGAGTCGTTCTCAATAAAGGACCCCGTCCCTTTGGATCTTCCGACCCCCGCTTCGCCCCTGTTCGGCGAGCCCCTGCCCGTCTCGGCCTCACCCGAGACCCTGGCCTTTCTGGCCCGCCGGCGCTCCGCCTCGGCGCTCAGCCTCGCGGCGCCCGCGCCTGGCAGATCAGAACTCGATATGATGCTGCAGCTTGCCGTGCGCGTTCCCGACCACGGCAAGCTCTCGCCCTGGCGGTTCGTGATCCTCGAGGGCGAGGCCAAGTCGGGGTTCATCGCGGGCCTGGAGGCGATCGCGGCGCGCCGGCCGGACGGCGTCAAGGCGGCCGTCAAGCTCGGCAAGATCCGACAGCCCCCGCTCACTGTCGCGGTGATCTCCTCGCCGCGCGACGGCGAGATCCCGGAATGGGAGCAGCGGCTTTCAGCCGGCGCGGTCTGCCTGATGCTGATCATCGCCGCCCAGGCGACGGGCTATGGCGCCAACTGGATCACCGACTGGTACGCCTATGACGAGGACGCCGGGAAACTTCTGGGCCTGGCGACCGGCGAGCGCGTGGCCGGCTTCGTCCATCTGGGAACGCCCGCCGAGGCGCCGCTCGAGCGCGTGCGGCCGGAGGTGGGCGAACTCGTGAGCGACTGGAGTCCCGCGAGCTGAGCCGCGCCGTCTTCGATCCTATCGGAATCCCTCAGATCGGCTCGAAGTGGCTGAACATGTTCTGGAACTCCGGGATGTTCGCCGGGGTCTCGTACCGGCACGCCGCCTCGAATTTCTTCCACAGCTCGAGGACCACGGGATTGCTGTGAGCCGACTGGACCTTCTCCTTCGACACCCACTCGAAGATTTCCACGATCGTGCCGTCTTCGCACCGGACGACGATCGGAGCGCGATCGGTCACCAGCCCCTGGCTGTGCAATGGCGGCATGTGATTGCGGATCAGTTCGAGGAGTTCCTGCTCGTGGCCCGGTCTCGGCTTGTAACAGGCGATTGCGACTGACCCCATCGATTGGCCCTCATCCTTCAGCAGCAGAGTCATCGCGCCATTGTGAAGTCTGCGCCAGCCGTTCCTTTTCGACCAGATTCGATATCGATTGCAGAGGGGCCGGATCGCCCCTTGAATCCATCGTGCATCGCGATCGGAGAGGACAGGATGTCAGCCGACGAACAAGCAATCCGGCAGGTTGCCGAAACCTGGATGCGCGCTAGCCGCGAGGGCGACGCCGAGATCGTGCCCTCGCTCATGACGAAGGACGCGGTGTTCATGGTTCCGGGTCGCGAGGTGTTCGCGGCGGCGGCCGGCGCCAGCCCGAAGATCGAAGGAACCAGCCAAATCGTCGAGATTCAGGTGCTGGGAGACTGGGCGTTCACCCGCAAGCATATCGACCTGACAGCCACGCCGCCCGGCGGCTCGCCCGTCCGGCTAAGCGGATAAACCCTGACGATTTATCGAAAGAAAGCCGTCGGCTGCTGGCGTCTGACACGCGACGCCAACCTTCTGACCGTGCGGAGCTAGGCCTGGGCTTTCCAACCTGACCTCTAACTCCTGCTCGCCCGCGGGTAGTAGGCTATTGTGAATTTCAAGCGCGCTGGAGGGTAGCCGAATGTGGGGCCGGGTAACGATTGCACTGATCGCAGTTCTAGGCGTCGTCCTGGTCGTACTGCTCTTTACCAACCGGATTTCCATTACGTTTGACGTGCCACGTGCCGTGACGCCTGTCGCGCCCGGTGTTCCCGTTGCGCTCGATAGCAATCCTTCCAGTGTGTTCTGGCTGACCGCCTGGATGTTCATTCTGTTTTCGGCAGTGAGCATCGTGGCCGTAACCACGTTACGGTTTGTCGTTCGCCTCTTCCGACGCGGACATTCAAAATAGTCCACCACCGGCCGGCGTGAACCCCTGGGAAACCTGAGCATGGCAGGATATTATTCGGCGTCTCTGGGAGGGCCGGGGGTGGACTGCAAATCTCTCGCATTGGTGTTGGCCGCGGCGACCTGTCTGGCGACGCCGGCGCTGGCCTGGACCGACTACTACGCCGACAAGCATCCGCCGGCCGCGGACCCGAAGGGCGCTGCCACCGCAAGGCCGCCGGTTCCTCAGAAGGCGCGGATCCACGCCGATTTGGACCGCGTCTTCGGCGCCGGACGCTGGCGGGAGACCAGCGGCTATCGCAGCCAGGCGCGCGAGGACGAGCTCCGCCGCGAAGGCGCCGGGACGGTTCGGCCCGGCGAGATTTCGCACCATTCCATGGGCACGCCGGACGCGCCGGGGGCCTACGACGTGGTGGTGCCCGGCATGTCCAATGCTGACGCGGCGGCCAAGCTCAAGACCGAAAGCAGCAGTTTCAGTCGGGTGTTCGCCGAAGGGGCGCACGGCCGGGAGGGCCAGCACCTGCACCTGGAACCGAACCATGGACTCGTCAACGTCAGCGACTCCGGGTCAGCGCTCAAGCCAGTGACCGGCGACAACATCTATCTGAGGATCGTGGGCGGCCGTCGAAATCCGGCGCTGGGTCCGGTCACGATCGGCCCCTCGGGGTCCTAGGACCTGCGAACAGTCAGGGTTCGGGCGTGGCGCGGAGCGAATTTCAGTTCCGAGCAGGCGAAGAGCCCGCCGTGGCGCCCATCGCCTCCAGGGCTCGTCAACGAACTCGGGGCGCCGGAGCGCGTTCCGCAAAAGTGAAATCGCTTTTGCGATAAGAACGCGCTCAGACTCTTAGAGTCACGAGCGCGATTGAAGCGATCACGCGACTCCGCCTGATCAGATCGCGCTTGGGGTCGCCGCGCCCCGAAAGGTATGGCCGAAATCGCCCATTTCGGCGTCGCATGGCCTCGCCGGACATCGGGTCCGCCGTCGGCCCCGCTCCTGGAACTGAACGATTTCGGCTCATATCACGCTCCGATCCATGGCTGACCGGAGGCCCTACCGTCCGGTATAAGGGGCGACGCCGGGGTCCGGCAGCCACAGGCCCGCCGGCGGCTCGCCGGTCTGCCAGAAGACGTCGATCGGGATGCCGCCCCTGGGGAACCAGAACCCGGCGATGCGCAGCCACTTCGGCTTGGCCGCCTCGACGATCCGCCGGCCGATGGTGAGCGTGCAGTCCTCGTGGAAAGCGCCGTGGTTGCGGAACGAGGTCAGGAACAGCTTCAGGGACTTCGATTCCACCAGGTGGGCCTGCGGCGCATAGTCGATCACCAGGCGGGCGAAATCCGGCTGGCCGGTGACCGGGCAAAGGGACGTGAACTCCGGAGCCGTGAACCGGGCGAGATAGAGCTGGCCGGGCTGGGGATTGGCGACCACCTCCAGCACCGCCTTTTCCGGGCTCTCCGAAATGGCGGCGGCGTGGCCGAGTTGGGTCAGGTCATCCATGGCTGGGCCGTTTAGCGCCATTGGCCTCGGCGGCCAAACCGCACGCACGACGCAAAATTGGCGCTGGCGCTGCGCGCGGGCATAAGGGAGTCATGGGCGGGCGCGACCTCTCCTTGTGGAAGCAGGCCTTGGGGGCCGTCCCGGACTGGGTGCTGGAGCGGACGGATCTCACGTCGCTGGTGCTGGCCGACAATGACCTGACGGAGATTCCGGACGGGATCGGCGCCCTTCGCGACTTGCGGATGCTGGACCTTGGCCACAACCGGCTCAAAGCTGTGCCGGAAAGTCTCGGCCGCCTGGAGGGCCTCACCGATTTCCTCTACCTGCACGACAACCAGCTTACGGATTTGCCTGCCTCGCTGGCCCGGCTCAGCCGCCTTCGCTACCTCAATCTCAGCCTGAACGCCTTCGAGACCCTGCCCGAGGCCACCGCCGGCATGCTCGGCCTGATCGAGCTGCGCGTCAGCGACAATCGCCTCACCGAACTTCCGGAATGGATCGGCGGTCTCGCGCACCTGCGCGAGCTTCACCTGCGGAACAACCGGCTGACCACGCTGCCGGGCGCCGTCGCCGCCATGACCGAGCTGCGCCAGATCGACCTACGGGCAAATCCTCTGACCTGCCTGCCCGAGGGCTTGGTCGCGTTGCCGCGGCTCGAGAAGCTCGATCTTCGCTGGACGCCGGAACTCGAGACGCCGCCCTGGTCCGCCGCGCTCGAGGCGCGCGGCTGCGTCATCTACCTCTGATCGGCCTCACCCCTTCACGGCCAGCTCGAAACCGCCGGAAAACGGCAGGGTCATGGTGCGGAAGCCGTTGGCGCGCAGATAGGCGAAGAAAGGCCCATAGTCGTTGCGCGGATCCGCCGTGTTGTCGGCGACGACCACCCCGCCCGTCCGCATGTGCGGCGCCACCAGCTCGATCGCCGGCAGGACCATGGGGATCCAGATGTCCATCAGGACGAAGTCGATCGGACCTTCGAGGTTCTCGAGGGTCTCTCGCAGGTCGCCCTCGCGCAGATCGATCAGGTGGCCGAAGCCCGTCTCGGCGTAGAGGGCGCGCGCCGCCTTGG
This sequence comes from Caulobacteraceae bacterium, assembly GCA_036491275.1. GTDB lineage: Bacteria > Pseudomonadota > Alphaproteobacteria > Caulobacterales > Caulobacteraceae > Acaudatibacter. Next base: position 57,059 of record DASXCH010000056.1, on the reverse strand, counting down.
CCTTTTCCGGTTCGTATTCGGTGGTCACGACCACGCCGTCGCCGCCCGACGCGGCCAGGTTGTCGCGAACGCCGGCCGCCAGATAGAGCGTGGAAACGCCATAGGAGCCACCGATCTCCACGACGCGCCGCGCGCCGCCGACCCGGATCAGCTGGTAGCAGAACTCGGCCTTGTCCTTTTCCAGCGCCACCATCTTGTCGGCGAGGAAGGCCTTGATCAGCGGCTCGCGCTCGGCCTCGGACGGGCCGTCCGGACCGAACAGTTTGCCGAAATAGCTGGTCATCCCGCCGACCTGGGCCTCGCTGCGCGCATGCAGGGCCGCCAGCCGTTCCTCGAGAGCCGGGTCCGCCAGCACGCCCATCGCCGATCCCTTCGCAGACATTGTCGTGGCCAACCGCTATCACCCTCAAGGCACAGCAGAAAAGGCGCGCGCCATGTCGGGTAAGGATTTCGACGGCTGGACGGTGGTCGTCACCGGCGCCTCCACCGGACTTGGCCGGGCGATCGCGGTGGAGTGCGCCCAGCGCGGCGCGGCAACCGTGGTGATCAACTACGCCTCCAACGCCGAGGAGGCCGCCGCCACCAAGGCCCTGGTCGAAGCCGAGGGCGGGGCCGGCGTCCTGGCCCAGGGAGACGTCGCTAACGACGCCGAGTGTCAGGCCATCGCCGAGGCGGCAGCGGACTCGGGACGCATCGACGCCCTGTTCAACAACGCCGGAACCACCAAGTTCGCCAGCAACCACGCCGACCTCGACGCCGTCTCAGGCGAGGACTTCGCCAGGCTCTATGCGGTGAATGTCACCGGCGCCTTCCAGATGATCCGCGCCGCGCGCGCCCTGCTGGAAGCCGCGCCGCGGCCAGGCGCGGTGGTCAACACCGCTTCGGTGGCCGGCGTGCTCGGCATCGGCTCGTCGGTGCCCTACGCCGCTTCGAAAGGGGCGATGATCACCATGACCCTGTCGCTGGCCAGAGCCCTGGCGCCGAAGATCCGGGTGAACGCCATCTGCCCGGGATTCATCGACACACCCTGGTTCGGGCGGGCCATGCCCGCGGAGACGCTGGAACGGCTGCGGCAGGGCGTCGCCGCGGCCGCGCCGCTGAAGGCCGCCTCGACCGCCGAGGACATCGCCGGCGCCGCGGTCTTCTTCGCCTCGCCGGCCGCGCGCCACATCACCGGCGAAACCCTCATGGTCGATGCCGGCGTGCACCTCGGCTATGCACCGCTCTCGATGAGGTGAGGTGATGCGCGCTTTCGCAGCCATCGCCGGAATTGCGGCGGCCCTGGCTTTGGGCGCGCTCAGCGCGGGAGCGTCCTTCGCCCAGGCGGCCGGCGCGGATCGCTACGCCAACGTCCAGGCTCTTCACGATCCCGAGCTCGCCGGCGACGTGCCGGCCGTCTATTCCCCAGGCTTCAAGACCAGGGCGCAGCGCCTGCAGGCGCTCATGGCTGACGAGCTCGCTTTCTACCGAGCACGCCTCGACATGAACGTCTCGCTCTCGCTGGCGGTGCTCGATCCCGAACAGTGGCGTCACGCAGAGGCGCAAATCCCCTACCCCATGCCGTCCGTGGACGGCGTCAGGCCGGTTGCGCTTCTGCCGGCTGACCCGGATCTGGCGCCCGAGTTCTTGCCGCAGAAGAAAGACGCCAGCGCGCGGGTGCTAGCCGCGGTCGCGGCGCACGGCCTTTCCTGGCACGACGCGGCGGTCGAGGGAATGGACCTCATCGCCGGCCACGAACTCGGACACACCCTCAACAAGACCTACGGGATCGCGCCGGGCACGCATTGGCTCAACGAGTTCATGGCGTCCTACGCGCTGTACGCTTGGCTGGCCGGCGCCCATCCGAAAAAACTGTGGCTGGTCAAGGATCTGGTGACGGTCGGGCCCAATCACCGGCAGCCGCATGTTTCACTCGACGAGTTCGAGACCCGCTACGACGAGATCCTGAGCGCCCCGGGCGGCGACAATTATGGCTGGTACCAGCGACAATTTATCGGGCTCGTCGAGATCATCTATCCGCGCCAGGGGCTGAGTCTCTTCGCCAAGATGCGCGCGGCGTTCCCCGGCGGGAGCTACGCCTACGCGCAGCTGGGCGAAGGCGAATCCCTGAAGCGTCTCGACACCATCGACCCGGCGTTCCGCGTCTGGACCGAGACCATGGCTCGCCAGCCGAGCGGGCGTTAAGGTCCGCAAACCGCCAGCCCAGATCGCTTCGAGCGCCTAGTCGCCGCCCCCAGGGAGGACCCTCGAAATGACCCAAACCTTCCAGCAAAAGCGTTCCGCCTTCGCCGACCTGCACCGCGAGGGCTGTTTCGTCATTCCCAATCCGTGGGACATCGGCTCGGCGATCGCGCTCCAGAGCCTTGGCTTCAAGGCCCTGGCCTCGACCAGCTCAGGCATGGCCTGGGCCATGGGCCATGCGGACGGCGAGGTGAAGCGGGCGGCCGTCCTGGGCCACCTCCACGCCCTGGCGGCGGCCGTCGACATCCCGGTCAACGCCGACTTCGAACGCGGCTTCGCCAATGAGCCGGAGGGCGTCGCCGACGGCGTCTATCTCTGTGTCGAGACCGGCGTCGCCGGCCTTTCGATCGAGGACGCCACGAGCGACCCCGAACGGCCGCTGTACGACTTCACCCTGGCGGTGGAGCGGGTCGCCGCCGCCCGCGCGGCGATCGGCAGCTCCGGCGTCCTGCTAACCGCCCGCACGGAAGGCTTCATCCGCAACCGTCCGGAGATGGACGAAACCATTCGTCGACTGACGGCTTTCGCCGAGGCGGGCGCCGACTGCCTCTATGCACCCGGTCTGCGCAGCGAGACAGACATCGCCACGGTGATCCGCGCGGTCGCGCCCAAGCCGGTCAATGTCCTGGCCCCCGGGCTGCCGGTGGCGACCCTGGCCGACCTCGGCGCCCGGCGCATCAGTGTCGGCGGCGCCCTGGCGAGAACCGCGTGGGGCGAGTTCCTGCGCGCGGCCAGGGAGATCGCCGAACAGGGAACCTTCACCGCTTTCGAGCGGGCGGCCAAGGGCGGCGATCTCAACGCCCTGTTCGCGGGCCGGGTCGGCTAACCGTTCACGCGCGTCAGCGCCTCAGCCGGCATGCGCGGCGCCGCCGATCCACGCCTGGGCTGCTGGCCAGTCGATCACCGGCAGTTCCGAAAAGTGTTCGCGGAACCAGGCGAAGCGCTTGCCCGCCAGTTGGGCGCGGCGGTCGGCCAGCATCGCGCCGTCCCTCAGGACACGGACGACGCCGACGCCGTGGTCGATTGAAAGCAGCCGAAACTCGACGCCTTCGGACTGGCTGAGCTCGAAGGCCACCTTCCATGGATCGCCAGTCCAGCGACTGGTGGAGATCTGCGGCGTGTGTTCCTCGATCCAGTCGCGCGGGAACATGTCGTGCAGGGCGACCCAGCCGCCGGCCGGGACCACCTTCAAGGCGTTGGCCACATCGCGCCGCACCTGGTCGTAGACGTGCAGGCCATCAATGAAGACGACCTCGAAGGTCTCGCTGTTGGCCGTGAAGAAGGCGTCGCTGGTCATCCGGTGGGTGCCCCCCTGGGCCGGATCGACGCCGACCTTGCGCGCCGCAGAAACCGTGTCGAAGAGCCGGTCCTCGGAGCAGCCGATCTCAAGGTACGAGCGCGCGCCCGTGGCCGCGACCAGCCGCCGGACAACCGCCTGGCGGTCGCCAGAGATACGGGACCAGTCATGATCGAAGTAGCCGTCCACGGCATCGGCGCGGTATCGCGCCTCGCCCCAGGCCTCGCGGACGATGGAATTGAGATTGCGATTCTTCTTGGCGTACGGCGGCCGCATGGCGGCGCCCTTCTAGGGTCGTGGGCCGGCGAAAGGCAAACCGGCGCCGTCTCGCTGGAATCCGGCGCCAGCCTCGATGGACTCCAAGCGCAACCGAATATCCCCATAAGCCGCTGCGATGAGTTCACTGAGGGCGGCCTCATCCACGCCCCGCCCCCAGCGAAGCTTGACGTGCCGCATGCGCTTGCCGGCGCCTTCGAGAAGGCCGGCCGGGTCCTCGAGCGCCGAACCATGGAAGAAGCCGACATTCGCATGGGCCGCGAAGGCGCCCACGTAGCCGAACGCCGCATCTCCCACACAAGCCGTGGGGCAGCCGTCGTGCAGGAGTTCGCGGACATCGGCTCCGCAGGCGCGCATCTGTTCAAACCACGGCTGGGCGATTCTCCGCAGTTCGAAGTCAGGCTTTGAGAACCAAGCCTCGACACCGAGGTCTCGCTCAACGGCGCCTGGGAACCGCAGGAGTTGGTCCATCGGACAAGCTTGCCAAATGGACGCCGGATGTCGAGTCGTGTTCGGCCCGGACCTGTCAACATCGCCCTCCGGCGCATGGCCGCGGGTCTGCGATCGCGGCCGCGAAAATCTGGCCGACTCGAGAACCTTCCTGACCATCGCGCATTAGGGACCATGGGTATTTCTCGGCTGGAAGGGCAATTCGATGACAGGTCTCAAGACTCTCGGCCTTGCCGCGCTGCTTTCCGGACTGGCGCTGTGGCCAGCGGCGGCGAGCGCCAACACCGAATGGCTGGTGAACGCCACCTTCGACGACAGCACGACGCTCACCGGCACCTTCGTCGTCGATGCCTACGGCTATGTGGTCTCGGCAAACCTGCAGACGGAAACCAACGGCGTCTTCACCGGCTTCGACTACACGACGACGGACAGCTATTTCGCCACCGGCGTCTCCAGCCCCTATTACATCGACTTCCAGCCTGGCTATCAGTCGGACCTGCACGTCGTCTTTGCCTACGCCCTGACGGTCGGCACGACGGATAATCCGATCGTCACCGACGACGCGTCCTATGAATGCCAAGGTTCGTTCAGCTGCTTCGATCTGGGCGGCGGAAACACCCGGTTCATCGGAAGCGGCTCTGCCGTGGCGGTGCCGGAACCAGCGGCCTGGGCCTTGCTGCTCGCGGGCTTCGCCGGCCTGGGGGGCGCCCTGAGAGCACGGCGGCGCACCGTCGCGACTGCGGCCTGACCCTCGTTCCGCCACGCGGCCACAGGTGGCAAGGGGAGGCGAAGGATCGCCCGCGATCCGGCCAAGGCGAGCGCCCTACGGCCGCAACCTCCTCCGCTACCTGAGGAACCCCAGACGCACGGCCGCCGCCGCTTTTGGCTCTTTGATCTTTTCGGCCGGAACGGCGTCCGCCGGCCCTCCGTTCATCACCGACGACCCCGAGCCGGTCGATCTTGGCCATTGGGAAGTATACCTCTTCTCCGCCGGCGCGTGGGAAGACGGGAACGCCAGCGGCCTGGGCCCCGCGGTGGAGGTGAACTACGGGGCCGCCAAGAATCTTCAGCTGCACGTCATCGCGCCCCTCGCCTACGACGCGCCCACGGGCGGCCCGACGGTGATCGGACCGGGCGACACCGAGTTCGGCGCCAAGTACCGGTTCATCTCACCTGGAAAGGATGACTGGTGGCCGCAGGTGGGGATCTTCCCCCTGCTCGAGGTTCCGACCGGCTCGGCGCGGCGAGGCCTGGGCGCCGGCGAGGTCCAGGCTTTCCTGCCGGTATGGTTGCAGAAGGACTTCGGCCAATGGACCACCTATGGCGGGGCCGGCTACTGGATCAATCCGGGGCCCGGTAACCGCAACTACTGGTTCACCGGCTGGCTGCTGCAGCGGCAGGTAACCAAGAAGCTCGCCCTGGGCGCGGAGGTATTCCACACCACCCCCAGCATGGTTGGCCGCAAGAGCCTCACCGGCTTCAACCTCGGCGGCCAGTATGATTTCACCGACCACTACCACTTGCTGTTCTCGGCCGGCCGCGGTGGACTGATCGACGCCGTGGACGCTTCGCGAATGACCGACCCCTTCACCTACTATCTGGCGTTTCAGTGGACCTTCTGAGCCGCTCGGGCTCGCCGTCGGCTGAAAAATCTGGCGCGGGCGGCGCGCCCGAGGTCTTCCTGGCGGCGCTTGGCCTGGGCCTCATCTCGTTCGGCGGGCCGATCGGGGCGCCCCTCGACGTGGCCATCGCCGTGGTCGGCTTCGTCCTGCTCGCGCGCCGGCGAACACCGCCGATCCTGGTGGTTCTCCTCACCGTGATTTCCGCGATGGCGGCGGGTCTTATCGGCGGTGCGGTCTGATCATGGCCGCGACTCTCCAGAGGAAGGGGATGTTCGCCGGGCTTACCCGCAACACCTTTCTCCTGGCTCTGGCGAGCTTCTTCTCCGACATATCGACCGAAATGCTCTACCCGGTGCTGCCGGTGTTCCTCACCGGCACGCTGAAGGCAGACGGCGCCGTGGTGGGTCTGATCGAGGGCGTTGCGGGGGCCACGCAGAACATCGTGCCGGGCTTCGCCGGCCCTCTCTCCGATCGCCTGAAGCGCCGCAAGGGGATCGCCCTCGTTGGCTTCGCCCTCTCGGCCGTCTCAAAACCACTGATCGGGCTTTCCACCGCCTGGACCGGCGTGCTCGGCGCCCGCTTCCTCGACAGGTTCGGGGCCGGAACGCGCGGCGCGCCCAGGGACGCCCTGGTAGCGGCCTCGGCCGCGCCGGAGCACAGGGGCAAGGCCTTCGGCCTCGAAGGCTTCGGCGACAACGCCGGCGCTTTCGTCGGCCCGCTCATCGCCGTCGCGCTGCTCGCGGCGTGGCGCGTGAACCTCCGCTGGATATTCTATGCGGCGATCATTCCCGGCTTCCTCGCTTTCCTGATGGTGCTGCTGGTCGGGGAGCGAAAGAGCGAGCCGTCGGACAAGGCGAATTTCGCCTCGGCGCTTCGGCGTTTCCCCAGGCGCTACCGCGGCTATTTGATCGCCACCGCCATCTTCGGCCTCGGCAATTCAAGCAACGCCTTCCTGATCCTGGACCTGAAGGGCCTCGGCGTTTCGCTGACCGAGACGATCCTCGTCTATGCCGCCTTCAACCTGGTCGCGGCCCTTGTCTCCTATCCGGCCGGCGCGCTTTCCGATCGCCTGGGCCGCCGCGCGATCATCTTCATGGCGTTCGCGGTGTTCTTCGTCGCCTACGCCGGGTTCGCCGTGACCCGCAGCGCCGTCGTGGCCGCCTCCCTCTTCGTCCTCTACGGACTTTTCCAGGGCCCTTATCGCATGGCCGGCAAGGCTTTCGCCGCCGACCTCTCGCCTGAGGACCAGCGCGCCAGCGGCGTGGGCTGGTTCGGGGCTTCAGCCGGCGTCAGCGGCCTCGTGGCTTCGGGCGTCGCCGGCCTGCTGTGGGATCACGCCGGGCACCCCGCCGTTTTCTACTTTGGAGCGGCTCTGGCGATCGCCGGCGTGCTGGCGATGGCGTGGCTGACGCCGGAGAGAACGGCGAACGCCGCCGTTTCACCCGACTGATCTCCAGAGCGCGTTCCGACCTGCTTTTTCGACAGGAACGCGCTCAAAAGTTTCAAGTCGCGAGCACGATTGGGCGATCAGGCAATCCCGCCTGATCGCATCGTGCTTTGGAGGTACGGATGTTCCTCAACCGACGAACGGCCCTTCATCGCTCCAACCAACCGGCGTCGGCGATGGGCGCGCTGATCCTGGCGGCCCTCGTCCTCGCGCCCCCCGGACGCGGCGCCGAACTGTCGGGGCAGGCCCTGGCGAAGGCGCTGCGACACGGCGGCTATGTCGTGCTCATGCGCCACGCCCACTCGCCGGACGCCCCTCCCATGAAGCCGTCGCCAGGCGATCCGGACCACGAACGCGAACTGGACGCGACCGGACGATCAACGGCAAGCGCCATGGGCGCGGCGATCAGGGCTCTGCACATTCGGGTCGGCGAGGTCTGGTCGAGCCCGACCTACCGCGCGCTGCAGACCATCCGCCTCGCTGGTCTTCCCAAACCGCGAATCGAACAAGCGCTGGGCGACCATGGTCAAAGCATGCAGGCGGCGACGGGCGAGCAGTCGGCATGGCTGAGGCGCAGCCTCGCGCAGGCGCCGCGCAGGGGCGCCGACACCTTCATTGTCACGCAGGCTCCGAACATCGTTGGGGCGCTGGGCACGGCGGCGTCCGGTCTGACGGACGGCGAGGCGCTCGTCTTCCGGCCCCGGCGTGCCGCGGGATCGCAACTTGTCGGGCGCATCCCGATCGAAGACTGGCCCAGCCTGGCGGCTCGTTCCAGGCGCTGAAATGGGCTGAGGCCGAATTCGCCCGGCGCCGGCGGCCGATGATCGAGGCGGCGTCCGGCCCCGGCGACGCGTCCGTGCTATGCTTGGCCGATGGCAAGGCTCGTGGTTTTGGCGGGACTTCCCGCGGTCGGGAAGTCGAGCATCGCCCGGGAACTCGCGCGCCGGACCGGCGCGATCTGGCTGCGCATCGACGCGATGGACCAGGCCATCTGGAATTCGGGCACGGCGCCAGAGGACCTGCGCGACTGGACCTATCGCGCCGGCCAGGCGGTGGCGGCGGACAATCTGGCGCTCGGCCACGACGTGATCGCCGACTGCGTCAATGATTGCCGGGAGGCCCGCGAGGGCTGGGACGAATGCGCGCGACGGGCGGGGGCCGACGTCGTCTGGCTGGAGATCCGGTGCAGCGACACGATCGAACATCGCCGCCGGGTCGAAACCCGGCAGAGCGATGTCGAGGGCCTGAGCTTGCCCGACTGGAAGGCGGTGACGGCGCGTGACTACCAGCCCTGGGATCGACACCGCCACACCATCGATACATCAGATCACTCGATCGAGAGATGCGTCGAGGAGGCGCTGGGCGTCCTCGCGACGTGAGACTGCGGTCTTACTCCGCCGCGTGCGCGTGGGCCGGCGCCTGCGCCGCGTGGCCGGCAATCTGGCGCGTCGCGACGTTGACCCGGTTGAAGAGGTTGATCGCCCCGATCCCCAATACGAGCGCCGCCAGCGCCCGCTCGTCATAATGACGCGCGACCTCGTCCCAGACTTCGTCGGACACGGGATCGGACCGGTCGCTGAGACGGGTGGCGGCCTCGGTCAGAGCCAGGACGGCGCGTTCGGCGTCGTTGAAGTGAGGTGACTCGCGCCAGGCCCCGACCGCCCACAGCCGTTCATCGCTCTCGCCATCCTTTTTGAGGTCGCGCGAATGCATGTCCACGCAGAAGCTGCAGCCGTTGATCTGGCTGGCGCGGAGGTAGGCGAGATTGAGCGTCTGTTTCGGAAGACCGCCGGATTCGATGACTTTTTCGATGTTGAGAATGGCCGGTAGCGCGTCCGGAAGGACGAGTGCGGGATTATTCATCCGCGGCTGCATGAGGGAACTCCAATGCTGTCGCCCCCCACGGAAAGGAACGGGGGGCGAAGAGGGGTGTTCCCGGTCGCCCTCCTTCGCCAAGGCTTCGCAGGGTATTCTACGCGGCGCGATGGAGGGAGCGCGAGGCAGGATGGTGCGGGCGGCCGGAATCGAACCGGCACGGGGGTCGCCCCCCTACGGATTTTAAGTCCGTTGCGTCTACCAGTTCCGCCACGCCCGCATCGGCGAGGGCTTAGCGTGGCGGGAGGAGGCCGTCACGTCTTCTGTCCGCGAACAGAAGCGCTCGAAGCGGCGGAGACCCAAGCCTAAAAGGCCTTGACCTCGTCTCGAGGCATGTCTGTCTCCACGCGCGCCACGGAGCGCGCACCGACGCTCTGCATCGCCGCCAGGAGAGCCTCGATCGTCGCCTCCACTTCGGCTTCGTCGCGGCCACGGACCACCAGGTTGGCGCCATAGCCGCCTTCGCCGAAGAAGGGATAGGACCCCAACGCCAAATCCGGATGGGCCCTGGCCAGTTCCTCCAACGGAGCGGCGATCGCGCCCTCCCCGGCGCCTTCGACGCGCACGGTGCGCGAGATGATCACGGCGCCGGAGCGCAGGCGGGAAATCACGTCCTCCAGCATGCCGCGCATGATCATCGGCACGCCGGCCAGGACAAAGACATTGCCGATCGAGAAGCCGGGCGGCCCCTGCACTGGATTCTTCACCAGGACGCCACCTTCCGGCACCCGCGCCATGCGCCGGCGCGCGGCATTGAGCTGATCGCCCCAGCGGGCGGTCATCATCGCCAGGATCTCCGGGTGTTCAACGAGCGCGACACCGAAGGCCTCGGCCACGCAATCGGCGGTGATGTCGTCGTGGGTGGGGCCGATGCCGCCGGTGGTGATCACATAGTCCCAGCGGGTACGCAGGGCGTTCAAGGCGGCGACGATGTCGTCCTTCACGTCGCCAACCACCCGGGCCTCGGCGAGATCCACGCCGTGGAGGGCCAGCTGCTTGGCGATGAAGTTGAGGTTCATGTCCTGGGTGCGGCCCGAGAGGATCTCGTCGCCGATGATCAGGACCGCGGCGGTGACGCGCTCGGATTGAGGCACATCCCGCCTCCCTCTTTGACTTCCGGCCAGGCTAACGGGCATAGGCCGCCGATGTTCTGGCCGCAACCGATGGCGCACGGGCGGCTTGTCAGCCGCTACAAGCGGTTCTTCGCCGATGTGATGCTGGACGACGGGCGAGCGATCACGGCCCACTGCCCCAATCCCGGCGCCATGCTGGGCCTCAACACCCCAGGCCTAGGCGCCTGGGTCTCGGCCGCGACGGGCGCCAAACGAAAACTGCCGTGGACGCTGGAGCTGGTCGAGGCGGACGGCGGCCTGGTCGGGATCAACACCCTCCATCCGAACCGTCTGACGGCGGAGGCCCTCGCCGAGGACGCGATCGGCGAACTCACCGGCTATGATGTTCATCGCCGGGAGGTGAGGATGGGCGAGGCGAGCCGGGTGGATTTCGTGCTGGAAGGCGGCGGCCGGCCGCGCTGCTGGCTGGAGGTGAACTATATCCAGCCGAATTACACCCTCGACCAACGACAACTCTGGTTGGAGGTAAAAAACTGTCATTTATCAAGAACTAAGGGCCTCGCTGAATTCCCTGATTGTGTGGCCGCCCGCTCGCTGAAACACCTTCGAGAACTTGAGGCGATGGTCGCTGCGGGCCATCGGGCCGCCATTCTGTTCGTCGTCCAGCGCACCGATTGCGAGGCTTTCTCCGCCTGCTACGACATTGATCCAGCATTCGCTCATGGGCTGGATCACGCCTCTGAGGCTGGAGTTGAGGTGCTGGTCTACGCCTGCGATTTGGCGATTGATGAGATCAAGATCGCCCGCCGAATTCCTTGGGCGCAGCGTGGACGCTGATGGCGGTTCATGCGCGTGCTGTATAGGGTTGGGTGAGGGACTGCCCCACCACAGAGAGGGGGGGTGGTGAGTCTTTGCGATCTGCCGAACGCCTCGCGCTAGCCTACCTCGGAAAACCAAAGAAAATTCAGATTAAGGCTGGAGACCCCTTTTTATTGCTTGCGCCGCCTTCAGTTGCCCGACAACTGTTCATCGGTAGCAAATCTACCAAGGGAGAAGAAATACAATTCCAGCGTAGACTACTAGGGCCAACATCGAGGCAAATCCCACCAAAAATAATAATACCGCTATGTTTCCGCCACCCATTGAGACAGATATTGCAAGGGACAATAATGTACAAGCGAGAAGAAATGTTCCAATACTGAAAACTAGCCGTCTTTGGGACTTAGATAGCGGAGCTTTGGATATGCCATTATTTAACAGAAGATTAGAATAGCTTTCCCTATATAGTCCCAATCGCGCGAATAGAGCTCCGATCAATGCGATAACAGCGCCAAATCCAAAAATGATCTTATTGTGAACGGATTCTCCTAGAAAACCACATACCGCTCCCGCGATGATCGCTGCTCCAACAAAGAGCTTGACGCGGGAGCGAGCTGTCATTGGCTAACCCCGGAATTTGGCCATGGTGATTGAGTGGGCCGCTAGTTCCTTGATCGGAAACCCCGCCGGGTCCAATCCGCAGTTGGTCAGTATGACCCTCATAGTTTTTTCGGCTATCGGTTGCGCCGGATAGAACGTGCCGAGGATCGTGGCGATGGGGTTTATGGTCATGTTGACTGACCTCCAATCGCGAAGCGCGGGGCAAAAGGACGCACCACAAGCCTAACTATTTCGCAATGGCTGTCCACGGCTGCGCCCTACAAACATCAACGGCAGTAGCTCGCGCAGGTGCGCGTTCATTCGGTGCATCATACCGTCCTGTGGCCATAGCCGCCACACGGGCGGTTGTGACAATTGTGACGATGTATCTGGGCGTCTCGTGTGAAGCTGTCTGGAGAGACTCCCTGCAAATACAACGCATTTATGGTGTAAGAAGCGAAGTGAAGAACGTCCACCTACGCCGCAGCGGTACGCTGGCCGAGTTTCCGGACTGCGTCGCCGCCCGCTCGGCCCGCCACCTTCGGGAGCTTTCCGCCCGGGTGGCCGAGGGCGACCGGGCGGTGCAGCTGTTCGTCATCCAGCGGACCGACTGCGACGCTTTTTCCGCCTGCGCCGAACTCGATCCAACCTACGCCGCCGGCCTGGACACGGCGGCCGCCGCCGGCGTCGAGGTGCTGGCCTATGCCTGCGACATCGCCCTGGACGGGATCGGGATCGCCCATCGCGTTCCGTGGCGCTCCTTTGGGACCGGCGCCTGAACCGTGCCGATCGCCGACGACCCCTTCGCCACCCTGGGCCTTGGCCACGGCGCCTCGGAAAAGGAGATCCGCGCCGCCTATCGCCGGGTGTCGAAGAGCGCCCATCCGGACCAGGGCGGCTCGGCCGAGGCCTTCCGGCGGGTGCGCGAAGCGGCGGAGATCCTTCTGGCCCAGGCCGGTCAGCGCGTCGCATCGGCCGCCGCCGAAGGCGCCTATGCCCTGGGCGATCGCACCAGCGCCGAGGGCGAGTGGTTCAAGGTCAGCGACGCGGCCAAGGCCCGCTGGGGCATGGCTTTCGAGCCCGCAACCGTGTTCGCGCCGCAGAAGATCGGCCTCTCGCCCTTCTGCGCCGGCCCAAGCCTCAACCTCCCGGCCTACCGCTGGCTTGTCCGCAACGTCGGCCAGCGCGGCGAGGCCTGGGATTTTCATACCGCCCATGACGTGACGCGGATGTTTTTCCGCCATCCCGACCACGCCCGGCAGTTCCAGCTGAGGTTCCATTAGGGCAAAGCGGCCACGGGACGCTTGAACTGAAGCCTCAGGGTTGCGACATTAGGCGGCCGCCGTCCTGCCACCCCTCTGTAGAGATCCGCGCACCCATGGTGTTCGCCGAAGACCAGACCTTCACCGGCATCCGCACCGAGAAGATCAAGCTTCACGGGCCGGAGGGCTTCGCCGGCATGCGCGCCGCCGGGCGACTGGCCGCCGAGTGCCTGGATATGCTCACCCCGCACGTGCAACCGGGGGTGGCGACCGCCGAACTCGACCGCCTGGCGCGCCAGTTCATCCTCGATCACCACGCCCTGCCGGCCTGCCTCTTCTACCGCGGCTATTCCCACACCCTGTGCATCTCGCCCAATCACGTGGTCTGCCACGGCATCCCCGGCGAGCGTCCGCTGCGCGAGGGCGACATCGCCAATATCGACGTCACCGTCGTGGTCGACGGCTGGCATGGCGATCATTCGCGGATGTATGCGCTGGGCGAGGTGGCGCCCCGGGCCCGGCGATTGATCGAGGTCACCTACGAGGCGCTGGAGCAGGGGATCGCCGCCGTGAAGCCCGGCGCGCGCATGGGCGACGTCGGGTTCGCCATCCAGGCCTATGTCGAAGCTCAACGCTGCAGCGTGGTGCGCGATTTCTGTGGCCATGGCGTGGGCCGGGTGTTCCACGACGCGCCCAACGTCCTGCACTTTGGCCGGCCGGGCTCGGGCGAGACGCTGAAACCCGGCATGTTCTTCACCATCGAGCCGATGGTGAATCTCGGCCGCCATCAGGTGAAGGTGCTGGCTGACGGCTGGACGGCCGTGACCCGCGACAAATCACTCTCGGCTCAGTGCGAACACTCGATCGGCGTCACCGAGGACGGCTGCGAGGTGTTCACCCTCTCGCCGAAGGGCCTCTTCAAGCCGGCATAAAGCCCGAGGCGTCCGGACGAAAACGCCCGAACGCTCGGTCATTCAGAAAAAAGGGCGCGTTCGCTGGCGAGGAACGCGCCCGACGCTTCAGGCGGCGCCCGGCATCCAGTCGCCCCGAATGCGGGCGTAGAGACCCAGAACCACCGATACCAGCGACGCACCGATCAGACCCATGTCGAGGTTCGTGAAGATGGTGGCGAGAGTCGCGCCCGCCATCGGAATCACAGCCACGGACTTGGCGATCAGGAACAGCACGATCGTGATCATGTAGACCCGGGTGCTGTCCTCCGGCGCATTGTTGAGCGCCGCTATGGCGCCCAGCACGATCAGGATCGTGGCTGCGTAGGGTGTGTTGTAGAAAACGAAGACAATGGCCAGAAGCACCGCAAGCGCCCTGGCAGCTGCACAAACCTTGCCCAAAGTTCCGCCTCCCTCGAGATTTTAATTGATTCTGAACGCGGACTATCGGCCGGGCTTACGCCTCCACTTGGTAAGGTCAACGCGGTCGCCGAGGAGATATCCACAGCCCCCGGACTAATTCCGGATGGCCAAGATCACGCGAGGATTCTTGCAATCCTTACGGGGCAAGCCATTCCGCGATCGGCGGAGTGTGCAAAACCGCATCGACCCATCAGCTGGGGCCAAGCGGGTTGTCCACAGGCGTTGCAATCTCGCGCTCGCAGAATCGCTAAGCGTCGCTTGAAATCGCAGCGCGCGAAGCCGGTGATTCGAAATCCTAGGCGGCCAGATCGCGCGCGCCCTGCACCAGGTCGACAAGGCCCCACTCCCTGGCTTCTTCGGCGCTCATGAAGGTGTCGCGGTCGAGTGCGGCTTCGACCTCGGCGGGAGAGCGGCCACAATGCCTGGCGTAGAGTTCGTTGATCCGCTTCTGGGTCTCCAGCGCCTCTCTGGCCTGGCGCTCGATGTCGGAAACCTTGCCCTGGAAGCCGCCGGAGCCCTGGTGGACCATCACCCGCGCGTTCGGCAGGGCGACACGCCGCCCCGGCTCGCCCGCCATCAGCAGGAATGAACCCATGGAGGCGGCGAAGCCCATGCAGGTGGTGGCCACGGGGCTGCGCACGTATTGCATGGTGTCATAGATCGCCAG
Source organism: Caulobacteraceae bacterium (assembly GCA_036491275.1). Classification (GTDB taxonomy): domain Bacteria; phylum Pseudomonadota; class Alphaproteobacteria; order Caulobacterales; family Caulobacteraceae; genus Acaudatibacter. The sequence continues at coordinate 42,057 of DASXCH010000056.1, read as the reverse complement.
GCCCGAAGTCACCACACCGCCAGGCGAGTTGATGTACATGTCGATCGGCTTCTTGGGATTCTCCGACTCCAGGAACAGAATCTGCGCGCAGACGAGCGCGGCCATGCCGTCCTCGATTGGGCCGTTGACGAATACGATCCGTTCACGGAGCAGCCTGGAGAAGATATCGAAAGCACGCTCGCCGCGGCCCGACTCCTCGATCACCATGGGGACGAGAGTCATGCGGCCATCCTCCAGGCGAGGGCGGACGCCCGGCGCGCGTCTAGCGATACGACCTCGGCCTCGCGGCGATGGACAATGGTGAGGTGAGCGCCACCGTCCCCGCCCGGCCTGACCGTGAAGATGACGAGACCCGAAGACGCTTTCTCATCGCAGCGTAGCGTGAGTTGCTCCGGCGGCAGGGCCTCGACCACCTCGCCGGCTTGGCCGAGCCAGGCTTCGCGCAAGGCGGGCTCGGTGAGTGCGCGCCAGACCTTCTCCGGCGAGGCCTCTAGATCGGTTTCGAGGGTGTATTCGCCCGATCGGTCGTTCTTGATATCGCCCAATGGCTCGCTCATGGGTCCATCCTCTCGAGAAGCTCTTTCAATCGCTCGACCCGGTCCGGCCAGGAGGCGCCGGCTCTGGCCATCCAATCGACCAGAGGTTCGAGCCCGGCCGGCTCGGCCCGGTAATAGGTGCGCCGTCCCTCGCGCCGCTCGCACACCAGGCCCGCTGTCTTGAGCGCCGCCAGATGCTGGGAGACGGCCGGCTGGGAGACCGAAAGGCCGATCGTCAACGCCGCGACGTGGGTTTCGCCCGCAGCGACCCGTTCGAAAACCGCCCGACGAGTAGGGTCGGCCAGAGCCCGGAAGACAGGATCCGCGTAAGTCATCGACTCATTCATAAGTCAGAACTTATGGATTGGACAAGGGGTGAGGAATTCGCTGGCTACCGGCGCACAAAGTTCCTAGTTTGTTCTGGAAACGAGAGCCAGGGATGCTGCGCGAACGTGGCGGGTTCAGGTTTGACGTGAACGGCGAGGCGCCCGCGCAACTGGCGCATGCCGCTGCCCCGCCACACGCCGGTCATCGGGCGCGCCTGCGTGAACGGGCGGCGGCGAGCCTGGCCGCCCTGCCCGACTATGAACTGCTGGAGCTGGTTCTGGCCCGCAGCCTGAGCCGGGGCGACGTCAAGCCGATCGCCAAAGCGTTATTGGCCCGCTTCGGCGGACTGGCGGCGGTGTTCGGGGCACGGGCCGAGGAATTGGCGAGCGTCACGGGCGTTGGCCGCTCCGTGGCGCTCGATCTCAAGCTCGTCCACGAGGCGACGATGCGGATCAACCGCGGCGAGGCGAAACGCCGGCCGGTGATCTCGTCATGGAGCGCCCTGCTCGCCTACGTGCGTTCGGCCATGGCGCATGAGGCGCGCGAGCAGTTCCGGGTGCTGTTCCTCGATAAAAAGAACCAGCTGATCCTCGACGAGGTGATGAACGAGGGGACGGTCGATCACGCGCCGGTCTATCCGCGCGAGGTGGTGCGCCGGGCGCTGGAGACCGCGGCGAGCGCCGTGATCCTGGTCCACAACCACCCGTCCGGCGATCCGACGCCGTCGAGCGCCGACATCGATATGACCCGGCAGGTGATCGAAGCCGCCCGGTCCCTGCGCATCGCCGTGCACGACCATCTGGTCGTCGGCCGAGACGGGGTGGCGAGCTTCAAGGCGCTGGGGCTGATGTGAGCCCCGTCAGCGCTTCTTCTTTGACCGATTGAGCGCCACGGCTTCACCGACCAGGGCCTTGAAGGCGGCCACATCGATCGCCTCGCCCGCGCGGAAATCGATGGCGCGCCTGACGTTTCCCTCGAGACTGGAATTGAAGAGGCCTTTGGGATCCGCGAGGGCCGCCCCTCTGGCGAATGTCAGCTTGACCACGGCCTGTAGGTCTCGCCGGTGCAGATCATCCCGTCGTCGTACCAGACGGGCACCCCACGCCACTTCCACTCTTCGACGACGTTGGGAGCGACTTCCTTGATGAGCGCGCGAAGCCTGGCGAGCGTCTCGCCGCGCCAGTCGGGGAGGTCGGCGATCCGCTGATCGATCTTCCTGGACGGGGAATCGTCGGCTGCGATCTGGGTCATGAGCGTCCTCCCTTTTACAGACTCTTGATTTTCAACGCGCCGCCAGGGCCGGCCGTTTCGTGAACAGGCGAAGGGCCTCGAGGCCCTTCCACATCCAGAGGCCGGAGGCGAGCACGACGGGCCGGAATATGAAGCGGACCAGCGGCGCGTAGCTGGGGATGGCGTCGAACGGACTATAGAGATAGCCGATGATCGGTACACTATGGATGATGTGAATCCAGGTGACGATCACGCCTAGAGCCGGGTTCATGAGTCTCAATCCATATTCGCCAGCACTTGCTCGAGCCTGTCGATCGACATCCGCAAGCCGACCTTGGCGCCGCCCCACGCCTGTTTCTGGTCCGGCCGGAACCCGGATTGCTCCATGCGCAGATGCGTGCCATCCGGCGTGGGCGTGAGGGTCCAGGTGACGACGCCATCGATATCGAAGGCCTTCCAGGTATAGGCGAGCGTGCGCTGCGGCTCGACCTCGAGGACTTCGCAGTCGACGACCACATTCAGATCCGGTCTGGGCGTGCGCCGCATGTTGAAGCGATGACCCACGACCGGTTTGAAATCGTTCTTCATCAACCATTCCTCGATCAGGTGCGGCTGGGTGAGCGCCCGCCAGACCCTCTCCGGGGCGAACGCCACGTCGCGCTCGATGACGACGGAAAGGGTTTCGCTGGCGGCATCGGCCAAGGGACTATCCCTGCCAGCGCAGCTGGGTGATCTGGATCAGATTGCCGCAGGTGTCGTTGACCCTGGCGATGATCGAACCGGGGACCTCGGTGGGCGGCATGACGACCTCGCCGCCACGGGCCTGGATATGTTCGAAGTCGGCCTTGACGTCGTCGGAGTAGAACATTGCCGCCGCCTGGCCCTGTTCGAACATGGCCTGCTGATAGGTCTTGGCCGCAGGATTGTCGTTGAGCGCCAGTTGCAGCTGTGTCCCGTCCGGCTCTTCGGACGAGGCGACCGTCAGCCAGCGGAACGGGCCATTGCTGAAGTCGCCCTTCTTCGAGAAACCGAGCACGTCGGTGTAGAAGCGCAACGCCTTTTCCTGGTCGTCGACATAGACGCTGGTGAGCTTGATCTTCATTGGTCCATCCTTTTCAAAAGGTCTTCCAGGTCGTCGAACCGGCTCTCCCAGAAGCTGGTCATCTGGCTCGTCCAGTCGACCAGCGGAGCCAAGGCGGCCAGCTGGGCGCTGTAGTGGGTCAGGCGCCCATCGGGCCGATCACGCACCAGCCCGGCCGATTTGAGGATTCCGAGGTGTTTCGAGACGGCCGGTTGGGAGATACCGGCCTGAGCGGTCAGCGCTCCAACCGTCTGCTCTCCTTCGCGGCACAGCCGCTCGAAGATCGCCCGACGTGTGGGATCGGCGAGGGATCGAAAGAGCATGTCGGGTTCGAAGGGCATTTCCATAACCGATTGGCTATGGATTATCGTATAACCGCATGGCTATCGGTTGGTAAAGTCCCGATATCGGGCAATGGCCCACTGAACGGATCGTTCACGCGGCCTTGAAGGTGAGGGTCAGCTCGTTGCGGTCGCCAAGCGCCTTGTAGGTGAGCTCGGATACGAAGGCGCGGAGAAGGCGAAGGCCACGGCCGCCGATGTCGAAACCGGTGGGAGTCTTCTCCGCCGCGGCGCTGGTCACGTCGAAGGGCGCGCAACGGTCAGTGATGGTGACCACCGCTTCCTCCGGACCAGCCGCCACGGATATGACTATATCCTTGCCGTCGGGGCGACCTTTTCCGTGCATGATGAGATTGGCCAGGGCCTCTTCGAGACCCAGATCGACGGCGAACCGGACATCCTGAGAGAGGCCCGCCTGGCCGACGATCTCGCCGGCCCATGCGATCGCCGGCCCGACGTCGCCAAGATCGTCCCTGATCGGTCGGCTATCCATGTCGCGATGATAGCAAAGCGCAGATGACGGTTTCTTGACAGGTCATGGTCAAGCCAGGAGCCGGCTGCGCTCGGCATGGCGGAACGAGAGCTGCAGGATCGAACAATCGTCGTCAAAGCCTTCCTTGCCCTGGACGATCTGGATCGCTTCTAGAACTGCGGCCAGGACGCGCTGCGGCGAACGGGTCCGGCGGTCGGCGAGGATCTCGACGAAGGAATCCAGATCGAGCATGCCCCGCCCCGAGCCCAGCTCGACCTCGAACAGGCCGTCGCTGAAGACATAGAGCTGAGAGCCCGCCGGCGCCTGGGCTGAGAACGCCGGGTAAAGACCCTTGTCGAAAAAGCCGATGGGCGCGCCATGCCCCTGCAGCAAAGTGGGCTTTTCGTCTGGTGCGATGAGCACGGCCGGGTGTTGGCCGCCGCTGGCGTAGCGGACGGTCTCGGTCGCCAGGTCGTACACGCCGTACCAGATGGTGAAATAGAGATCGTTCTGTCGCTCCATCGGGAAGGCGACATTGAGCGCCGCCAGCACCGAGGACGGATCGTTGAAGTCGGCGTTCACCGTCCGGGCCCGGATCACGTTCATCACCGTCGTGCTGAGCAGGGCGGCGCCGACGCCGTGGCCGCAGACGTCGAGCAGATAGAAGGCGAAGCGTCTCTCATCGAGCCACAGGTAGCCGAAGGCGTCCCCGCCGAGGTCGAGCGAGGGCCGGTAGAGCCAATCGGTGGCGACCGGACCGGTTTCGTCGCGAGCGGGCAGAAGTGAGGCCACGTAACGCGCCGCCTGACGCAGCTCGTCGGTCAGGGCTTCGCCGGCCCGCTCGGCCTCGGCCTTGGCTTCCAGGGCCGCCGCCCGACTGCGCTCCGCGTCTTCCAACGCGCCGGTGAGCCGCCGGGCCAGGAGCCAGGCCAGGCAGACCGAGACAACGATGACCATGGCCAGGAAGCTCTGGGAGGTCCCGACCAGCTTCAGGGTCTGCAGGTCGAGCTCGGCCTGGCTGACGCCTGCGACAACCTGCATTTTGGTGGCGCCTACCGGCGAGCGGGTAAGCTGGTAGCCCCCGGGGCCAAGCGGAGCCAGCACGCCTTTGGCGGCTGTAGGCCCCGTGGTGGGTCCAGACCCCGAACTCGCGAACAGAAGCCGGCCGCGTGCGTCGACGACGGCGAGGAAGCCACGGACAAAGGCGGGGGTGGCGGCGAGGTTCTGGACGACCTCGTCGAGTTCCCGGAAGGGCGTGGCCGCGCCATAGGCGCCCTGGTTCCTTCCACGTGAACTCACCGGCTGAAGGATCGCCCAATAGGCGTGACCTCCGACCAGGATTGGACCCTCGGCAGGTCGACCGGCGGCCAGGGCGGCATGGAGGCTACCGCCGGCCGGCAGAGCCCCCTCGCCGACGATCGACCGGAACCGGCCGCTGTCGAAGGACCAGGCCAGCGCCTGGGTCGGGGCCTTGGCGGCGATGGTTGGCAGAACCTTGCCCGCCTTCGCGGCGGACACCGCTCGCCGGGCCCTCGGCGCGACCGAAGCAAGGGCGGCCTGGACCTGCGGCTCATAGAGCCGTGGCGCCTGGACGAGGGCCTGCGAGACCGCGGCCGTCGCCAGATTCGCCTCGACCGCCGCGGTCTGCCCCACGTCGAGCCTTGCGCGGGCGAGTCCAAAAATGCCTGCGCAGATCAGCGCCGCCCAGATCACGGCGAAGATCAACGACAGGCGGACGATCGCCAGATTGGCCAGAGCCTGAAGCCGGAACGGTAGGCGCATCAGTGATCGGATCCGCAAGTCGGCGGCCGGACGAGGTCAGTCAGCCACTCGACCCACCCGGCGTTGCGCCATCAAGCCCGCGCCCGGGCGACTATGCAAGGCCTTGTGGCGCTTGGCCGGCGGCCTGCGTCGATTTGCCGAAAATCACGCCTGCAGGGCCGCGGCCGCCGCGGCGACCGACGTGTAAACGCCCATGGCCTCGCCGATTCCGCTCGTCTCCAGAACCTTTTCGACGTTCGGCTGGGGATTGGCGAGGGTTGCGCGTCCGCCGATCTCGGCCAGGGACCGGGCCGCCATCATCAGGGTGCGCAGGCCCATCGAAGCCATGAAGGTCACTTCGGCCAGATCGATGATCAGTTTTCGCCGGAGCCGGCTCAGCGGCTTGATCTGTTCATCGATGGCCAGCGCGCCCTCGATGTCCATCCGCCCGACCAGTGCAGCGCGCGTGCAACCGCTCGGCAGCTCTTCGACGATGAGTTCCATGAGTCCGTCGCCCCTCTTGGCTACCCTGCACCTTAGAGCGTGACGACGGCGCTGAAAAGCGCCCAAGACGCGGCCGACGCCCGACGTTGGTCCATCCGACCAAGTTAGTAACCTGTTCGACAATGTCCTGCTCAGCGGCTCCAGTTCGGCTGACGTGCCCGAGCCGGCGAGCTGGGCCCTGATGATCCTTGGCATGGCGGGCCTGGGCGGAATGCTCCGCCGCCGCAGCCGGGCCGTGGCGGTCTGACGACCCATCACGATTGAGCATTGCTGGCGCCGCCGGAGCGATCCGGCGGCGCCTTTCGTATTCAGGCGACTTCGGCCATGGCGCCCTTCTCCCAGTCCAGGAATTCCGGCGTCGCCAGGAGCCGCGCCGCATAGCCGCCGGCGGCGCCGTCATCGCCGAAATCCGTCAGCCGCAAACCGTAGGTGCGAATACGCGTCGCCACCGGCGTGAAGAAGGCGTCGGCGATCGACCAGGGCCCGACCAGGAAGGGCCCACCGGAGCGGGAGAGCAGACCGCTCCACAGCTCGACGATGCGACGCAGGTCGTTGGCGGTCGCCGGCGAGACATCCGTCTGCGAGCGCCCCGTAATGTTCATCCAGCACTCCCCTCTCAGGGAGGCGAAGCCGGAATGCATTTCCGCGGCCGCGCAACGGGCGAGCGCGCGGGCGGCGGCGTCCTGTGGCCAGAGACGGGCGGCCGGAAATTTCTCGGCGAGGTACTCGCAGATGGCCAGGGTGTCCCAGATCACCTCGTCGCCGTCCTTCAGCACCGGAACCAAGCCTGACGGCGAGCCGGCGGCGCGGATGGCGTGAGGCGTCGCCTCCTGGCGCAGCTTGATGGGAACCTCGACGAAGGGCGCGCCAGTGCGTTTCAGAGCCAGCCAGGGCCGCATCGACCAGCTGGAGAGATTCTTGTCGCCGATCAGGATTTCCACCGACTGGCTCCTATGCGCAACCTCTTGGACTGGCGAACTCGCCTGACCGCTTCGCGCTCACGGGCGAAGGCGTCTACAAGGATTCGGCGAGAGCCGGAGGGGCGAATGGAGCAGGCCGTTCTAAAGACCAAGGCTGGAGCTCCGCCAGTCTTCTCCGACGGTTACAAACGCCTGGTGGTCGGCTTCCTGCTGGCGGCCTACACCCTCAATTTCATTGACCGCACGATCGTCGGCGTCCTCGGCCAGGCCATCAAGGTCGACCTCAACCTCACCGACACCCAACTGGGGCTTCTGGGCGGCTTGGCCTTCGCCATCCTCTACACCCTGCTGGGCGTGCCGATCGCGCGCCTGGCCGAGCGCTGGAACCGTGTGTCGATCATCTCGATCTCGATCGTGCTGTGGTCCGGATTCACAGCCGCCTGCGGACTGGCGGCCAATTTCACCAGTCTGCTCGCCATGCGCGTGGGCGTCGGCATCGGCGAGGCCGGCTGCTCGCCGCCCTCCCACTCCCTGATCTCGGACTATTTCGAGCCAAAGCGCCGGGCCTCGGCCCTGTCGGTCTACGCCTTCGGCATACCGTTGGGGGCGACGATCGGAGCGATCGCGGCAGGGGCGCTCGCCCAGCACCTCGGCTGGCGCGCGGCGTTCATGATCGTCGGCGCGCCGGGGGTCATCCTGGCGGTGCTGATTAAGTGGGTCGTTCGCGAACCGCCGCGTGGTCATTCCGAGCCCCAGGCGGTCCACGCGGCGCCGCAGGCGTTTTCCATGAAATCGGAGTTCGCCGAGATGGCGTCGGTGACTCGGGCCCTGTTCGGCAGCTGGCCGATGTTCAACATGATGATGGGCGTCACCCTGGTTTCCTTCGCCGGTTACGGCGTCGGGCAGTTCTCAGCGCCCTACTTCAACCGGGTCTTCGGCCTCGACTATCAGACCGTCGGACTGATCCTGGGCGTGATCGGGGGCGTCTCGGCAGGCGTGGGCACGCTCGCCGGCGGATTCATCAGCGATTTCGCCGGCAAGCGTGACGCCCGCTGGTACGCGCTGACCCCGGCCATCGGCCTTACCCTGGCCCTGCCCTTCTACGTCGGCGGCTACATGCTGGACGACTGGAAGACTGCAGCTGTCGTCCTCTCCCTGCCGGCGATCCTCGCCTACACCTATCTCGCGCCAACCTTCGCAGTGGTCCAGAACGTGGTCGAGACCCGCCGGCGGGCGACGGCCGCGGCGGTCATGCTGCTGTTCCTCAACATCATCGCTCTGGGCGGCGGGCCGCTCTTTGCCGGCTGGATGATCGACGTGCTCGGCCAGTTCCATTTCGCCCATCCTGGGCCGCATGGATTCCTGGCGGCCGTCGGAGGCGCCCTGTCCAGCGATCATGGGGCGATGAGCTTTGCGACCGCCTGCCCCGGCGGTCATGCGCCGGCCCACGCGGCGGCGGCCCTGGCGGCGCAATGCACGGCCGCCGAAGGGCTGGCCACCCGACAGGGGATCCTCGTCACCATCGGCTTCTACGCCTGGGGCGCGATCCACTACATGCTTGCGACCTTCGGTCTCGGCAAACGGCTCGCCGAGGCCCGCACGCTTTCGCCGGCGTCGGCGTGAGGTTATGAGCGGCGCATGATTCCGCGCTACGCCCGGCCCGAGGCGGCGGCCATCTGGTCACCGCAGTCGCGCTTCCGCATAATGTTCGAAATCGAGGCCCACGCCGCAGACGCCATGGCCGAGTTGGGGGTGATCCCCAAAGCGGCGGCCGAGGCGATCTGGGCGCGGGGGGGGACGGCGATCTTCGATCCTGACCGGATCGACGAGATCGAGCGCGAGACCCGCCATGACGTCATCGCCTTCCTGACTCATGTCACCGAGATCGTCGGGCCCGAGGCGCGCTTCCTGCACCAGGGCATGACGTCGTCGGACGTCAACGACACGACCCTGGCCGTGCAACTCGCCCGGGCGACCGATCTGCTCATCGAAGACGTCGATCTGGTCCTGGCGGCGCTGAAGCGGCGCGCCTTCGAGCATCGCAGGACACCGACCGTGGGCCGCAGCCACGGAATCCACGCCGAACCGACCACCTTCGGGCTGAAGCTGGCCGGCCACTACGCCGAGTTCGTCCGCGCTCGGGAGCGGCTCGCGCTGGCCCGGTTCGAGATCGCCACCTGCGCCATTTCCGGACCCGTTGGCACATTCGCCAGCGTCGATCCGCGGGTCGAGGCCCACGTCGCCGAGAAGATGGGCCTGGTTGTCGAACCAATCTCGACCCAGGTGATCCCGCGAGACCGCCACGCCGCCTATTTCTCCCACCTGGCGGTGGTCGCCTCGTCAATCGAGCGGCTGGCGACCGAGATCCGGCATCTTCAGCGCACGGAGGTCCTCGAAGCCGAGGAGCCGTTCGATCCCGGCCAGAAGGGCTCGTCCGCCATGCCGCACAAGCGCAATCCGATCCTCACGGAGAATCTCACGGGCCTGGCGCGCCTGGTGCGCTCGGCCGTGATCCCGGCGCTGGAAAACGTCGCCCTGTGGCACGAGCGCGATATCAGCCATTCCTCGGTCGAGCGCGGCATCGCCCCGGACGCCACCGTCCATCTGGACTTCGCGCTTCGTCGTCTGGCTGGGGTTGTCGAGCGACTGGTGGTCTACCCGGAGAACATGGCCCGAAACCTCGGGCGGCTGGGCGGCCTTGTCCACTCGCAAAGGGTGCTCCTGGCTTTGACGCAGAAGGGCATGGCGCGAGAGGCGGCCTACGCCGCGGTCCAGCGCAACGCCATGAAGGTGTGGCGTGGCGAAGGCGATTTTATTGATCTGCTCAAGGCCGATCCCGAAGTGAGGCCGAAGCTTTCGGACGAGGAACTGGTCGGACTCTTCGATCCGGCATGGCATTTCGCCCACGTCGATACGATCTTCGCACGGGTCTTCGGGGAGACGGCTGTCGAGGTCTGAGGTTGATCCCTAATTGCCGGAGCGGACCTGGTCCCTCGCCAGGGCCATGAACTCATCCATCTTGGCCGGCACCTCGTTGGCTGGTCCTGGCAGGCCCGACGCCGACAGATCCTCGCTCACCTTGCGCAGAACATCCTCATCGCCCGGGTTCTCGAAATGAGATTTCACCACCGCCTGGGCATAGTCCTCGACGCGCTCGAGACCCATCAGCGTGGCCGCCCATTCGCCCAGCAACCGGTTGCGCCGCGACGTCGCGCGGAACTCGAGTTCCTGATCGCTGACGAACTGCCGCTCGAAACCCTTCTCCCGCTCGTCGAGAGTGTTCATGAACACCTTTCTCGCCCGCTCCACTGGCTCAAGCTCATTATAGTCCGCGGGCTGGCTCGGCAATCGTCCGCCCGGGCGTTCAGGCCGCCTCGTGAAAGCGTGTGAAGTCAATCACGCGGCGCCCATCCGGACCGAAGCTGAAGATGTCGGCGAGCTGCCGCCCCCAGCGGATCTGATCAGGCGTGTAGGAAGCCCGGGTGTGGATCGTTGCGGCAAAAGTCTCGTCGGTGCCGCGCATCACCACCACGATCTCGGCCTGCTGCGCCAACAGGCTGTGCGCGGTTTCCCCGAAGAGCGGGCTCGTCTCATCGATCGGATGGATCACCTGCCATGTCAGGACGAACAGCGGCGTGCGCGCGCGCACGACGGAAAGGTCCTCGAAGCGGCGCATGACCACGCCTTCGGCGGTCGTGATATTTCGCACCAGGCTGACAGTGACCTCGGCCTCCATCACCAGGTTGCGGCGGCGGTTCGCGGCCCGGAACATCAGCGACGGCGTTCCGTTGAACGGCGCCACCACGGCGATCTCGGAGAACATGATCCGCGCAGTCGGCCTGGAGAAACGCGCGAACATCAGGCCGGTGGCGATGGCCAGGTTGAACAGGCCGACGAAGGTCTCCAGCGTCATCACCAGATTGGCGTAGAGGTCTCTTGGCGACATCACTCCGTAGCCCACCGAGCCCAAGGTCTGGACGGAGAAGAAGAAATGGTCAGCGAAGACACCTGGACGCGCGTTGATGACACTGCCGGCATCGGCCAGGTAAAGCAGCGCGAATAGGGTGTTGATCCCGAAATAGACCGCCGCCATCAGGCCGAAGAACCTTGGCCAGGAGATGGTCAGCAGCACATGATAGGCGTCCCGCCAACGCTCCCGGGGCAGGCCGGCAAAGGTCGCCCCGGCGCCGTCGCGCAGCCTGGGATAGGTCCTGATCAGGACCTCTTCAGCAGCACCGATCGTCTCTTCGTCGCTCAAATCTCAGTCCTCTCAAGGCCTCCTCGAACAACGAGACCCGGTTTGCGCCCGCCCCGGCGATCGGATAAATTCAGCGCGCCGGATGAAGCTGCTCGTCACCCACGATGAGTCGGTCGTGCCCTCGGCGGGGGTCCCGGCCGACCGACATCGAGGAATTCGCCTGGCCAGAGGAAGGCCGAAACCATGACGCGCCGCAAGAAGATCTACGAAGGCAAGGCGAAGATCCTATACGAGGGGCCTGAGCCAGGCACCCTGATCCAGTATTTCAAGGATGAGGCTACGGCCTTCGACGGAGCCAAGAAGGCGGTTCTCGAGGGTAAGGGCGTCATCAACAACCGGATCAGCGAATACATCATGACCCGGCTGAACGCGATCGGCGTGCAGAACCACTTCATCAAACGGATGAGCCTGCGCGAGCAGCTGATCAAGGAAGTGGAGATCATCCCGCTCGAGGTGGTGTGCCGCAATATCGCGGCCGGCTCGCTCTCGAAGCGATTCGGCATCCCCGAGGGCCAGTCCCTGCCACGCTCGATCATCGAATTCTACCTGAAGGACGACAAGCTGCACGACCCGATGGTGGCCGAGGAGCACATCACCGCCTTCAACTACGCCCAGACCCAGGAAATCGATGACATGATGGCCATGACGCTCCGGATCAACGACTTCCTGAGCGGCATGTTCGGGGCGGTGGGCATTACCCTGGTGGACTTCAAGATCGAATTCGGACGGGTGTGGGAGAACGATTTCTCCCGCGTGTTGCTGGCCGACGAGATCAGCCCAGACAGCTGCCGCCTGTGGGACGCCGCCACCAACGAGAAACTCGACAAGGACCGCTTCCGCCGCGACCTCGGCAACGTCATCGAAGGCTATACCGAAGTGGCTCGGCGGCTGGGAATCATGAAGGAGATGCCGACGGTCATCCAGGGCGGCATCCACTGACCATGAATTCCGAGGGGGCATGAAAGCAAAGGTCGAAGTGTTCCTCAAGGACGGCGTCCTCGACGTCCAGGGCAAGGCGGTGGAGAACGCCCTGCATGGCCTGGGCTGGACTGGGACGGACAAGGTGCGCGTCGGCCGGGTGATCACCTTCGAAGTGGCGGCGACCAGCCACGACGCCGCGCGCGGCGAGGTGGAGGCCATGTGCGAGCGGCTGCTGGCCAATCCGGTGATCGAGAGCTGGCGGGTGGAGATCGCTGCGTGAAGGCAGCGGTGGTGGTCTTCCCAGGCTCCAACTGCGACCGCGACTGCAAGACCGCCATCGAGCGTACGACCGGCGCGGCCGTCGACATGATCTGGCACGCCGAAACCGAGCTGCCGGCCGACCTCGACCTCATCGTCCTCCCCGGCGGTTTCGCCTATGGCGACTATCTTCGCGCCGGGGCGATGGCGGCCGTGTCGCCGGTGATGGCGCCCGTGCGGGAGGCCGCGGCGCGCGGCGTGGCGGTGGCCGGAATCTGCAACGGCTTCCAGGTCCTATGTGAGGCGGGAATGCTGCCGGGCGCCCTGATGCGCAACGCCGGGCTGAAATACGTCTGCAAGCAGGTGACGCTTGATGTGGTCAACGCCCAGACGCGCTTTACCGCCGCCTATGGGGAGCAGCGCTTTGCGGTGATGACAGTCGGCAACGGTGAGGGCGCCTACTTCGCCGACTCCGACACCCTCGATCGGCTCGAAGGCGAGGGCCAGGTCGTCTTCCGCTATCGCGACAACCCCAACGGCTCGGTGAGAGACATCGCCGGCGTGGTCAGCCCCGAAGGCAATGTGCTCGGCCTGATGCCCCATCCTGACCGCGCCTTCGACGCGGCGTTGGGCTCGGCCGACGGCGCCCTGCTCTTCCAGAGCGTCCTGGGCGCAGTCTGACGCCCGGACAAAGAAAGTTCAAATCGATTGGGTCGGCCGTAACAAAAACGGGCGACCCTGGGGGCCGCCCGCAGTCGGGAGAGACTTTACGAGCCTGACGGCTTACCGCGACGCGGTCGCGGTCGGCGTGGTCGCGGCGATGTTGCAGCGCTCAAGCGCCTTGGCGTCGAGCGAGCGCATTTCGGTCGAATAGGAGACGATGTGGCCGATCTTCTTGGCCAGATCCTTGCAGCCCGAGACTCCGCTGGCGGAATCGGGAGCGACGGTGGCGATGCAGGTCGTTCCGCTGCAGTCCCACACCGCGTCGGCGGCAATGAACTTCACGCGGCTGGCTTGAGCCGAATCCAAAGTCGCCGTCACCGTGGTTTCGGCGAAGACGGAGCCTGCGAGGGAAATCGCGGCTAGTGCGGTGGCGATGGCGAGTTTCATGATTGACGCCTTCCTCTTCTAGAGAATCTCAGGGTGTCGCCCCAGAAGGAAATCCGGAGCTTGGAGTGGATCTTGCCTTGCGGACGGACCTGGCGGGTGACCCCGTCCCGACCCATCCCCAGAACTTGACACTGATTAGATACCAGCGTTCAGGAGGAATGCAAGCAAAATTTTTACAGCGTTTAGATAACAAGGTTCATATTGCACTGCGTCTCACATTCCGCTGCGCTGCAGCAGGGGACGACGCGATCATGGCGGAATCGACCCCGGACGGCTAAGAAGCGCCGATGATCGCCCGCGTCATGGCTGAGCTCGCCGCCGAATTCGGCCTCAGGCCGGAAGAGTACGATCTCATCGTCCGACGCCTCAATCGCGAACCCAATCATCTTGAGCTCGGCGTGTTCTCGGTGATGTGGAGCGAGCACTGCTCCTATAAGTCCTCGCGCCTGCACCTGCGGAAGTTTCCGACCACCGGCCCGCGGGTGATCCAGGGGCCTGGCGAGAATGCCGGGGTGGTCGAGATCGGCGACGGCCAGGCCGTGGTGTTCAAGATGGAGTCGCACAACCATCCCTCGTTCATCGAACCCTACCAGGGCGCGGCGACAGGCGTGGGCGGCATCATGCGCGATGTCTTCACCATGGGGGCGCGTCCGATCGCCCTGCTGAACGCGCTGAGATTCGGCGATCCTTCGCATCCGCGAACAAAGCGACTGGTGGCTGGCGTGGTCTCCGGAATCGGCGGCTACGGCAATTGCGTGGGGGTGCCGACGGTGGCCGGCGAGACCAACTTCCACACCGGTTACGACGGCAACATCCTGGTCAACGCCATGTGCGTCGGACTGGCCGACAGCAATCAGATTTTCTATTCAGCCGCTCCGGCACCCGACCTGCCGGTCGTCTATTTCGGATCCAAGACCGGCCGTGACGGCATCCATGGCGCCACCATGGCCTCCGCCGAGTTCGACGAGGCGTCCGACGAAAAGCGGCCCACCGTGCAGGTGGGCGATCCCTTCGCCGAGAAGCTGCTGATCGAGGCCACGCTGGAGCTGATGGCGAGCGGCGCGGTGGCGGCGATCCAGGACATGGGCGCCGCCGGACTTACCTCCTCGTCGGTCGAAATGGCGGGCAAGGGCGGCGTCGGCATCGAGCTCGACCTCGACCTGGTTCCCCAGCGCGAAGAGGACATGACCGCCTATGAGATGATGCTCTCAGAGAGCCAGGAGCGGATGCTGGCCATCCTCAAGCCCGGCCGCGAGCCGGATGGTCAGCGGATCTTCGAGAAATGGGGCCTGGACGCGGCGGTGATCGGCAAGACTACCGACACCGGCCACCTGCTCCTGCGCCACCGGGGTGAGATCGTCGCCGACCTGCCAGTGGCGCCGCTCACCGAGGACGCGCCGCTCTACGACCGGCCGTGGACCACGCCGGCTATGCCGGCCAGGCTCGATCCTGCAACCGTTCCTTCGCCCGACAACTGGTCCGCAGCCCTCGTGAAGCTGATGTCTTCGCCCGACATGGCCTCCAAGCGTTGGCTTTGGGAGCAATACGACCGCCACGTCATGGCCGACACGCTCGAGGATTCGGCCACCGGCGCCGACGCCGGTGTGGTGCGCGTGCACGGCTCGGGCAAAGCCCTGGCCGTGACCAGCGACTGCACGCCCCGTTATGTCACCGCGGATCCCTTTGAGGGCGGCAAGCAGGCCGTTGCCGAGGCCTGGCGCAACCTCAGCGCCGTTGGCGCGAGGCCGATCGCCGTCACCGACAACCTCAACTTCGGCAATCCCGAGCGGCCGGAGATCATGGGCCAGATCGTCGCCGCCATAGAAGGCATGGCCGAAGCCTGCCGAGTGCTGGAATTCCCGGTCGTGAGCGGCAACGTCTCGCTCTACAACGAGACAAACGGGGCGGCCATTCCACCCACACCCGTCGTGGGCGCCGTGGGCCTGATCGGCGAGGGCGAGCGCCACGCCGACTTCTCCTCGATGAGGGTCGACGAGGATCTGGTGCTCATCGGCGAGACGGCGGGCGAGCTCGGCGCCAGCCTCTACCTGCGCGAAATCCTAGGCCGCGAGGATGGCGCGCCGCCACCGGTCGATCTCGCAGCCGAACGACGCAACGGTGAATTCGTCAGGCAACTGATCCAGGACGGGGGCGCGAACGCCGTTCACGACCTCTCCGATGGCGGCCTGCTGGCCGCCGCCGCCGAAATGGCGCTCGCCTCCGGCGCTGGCGTGAGCCTCCTTGCGCCGCCGGCCGGTATCCCGTCCCACGCATTCCTGTTCGGCGAGGATCAGGCCCGGTACCTGATTTCGACCGCGATTCCGGACACAATCCTGGAGCAGGCCGAGGCCGCCGGCGTACCGGCCACACTGGTTGGTTTTACGCGTGGCGAGACCATCCTCGTTGGTGCTTCACATGGCGACACCATCACTGTCGAAGGCCTCTTCAGTCTGCCACTGGCCGAACTGCGAGCGGCGCACGAAGCGTGGTTGCCCGCCTACATGGCCTAGGAATTGTTATCCGGCGGCAGGTCGCCGGGAATCGGATCGCGAACCCAGTGAGCCTTCATCGTGTGTTTGGTGAGGCCCGACTTGTCGCCGTCCGGCGGCGGCGGATCGCACTGGACCGGCAAAATCCGCACCTCGGTCACCCGCCCCGCGGCATCCGACCTGATCACCTGGAAACCGACATAGAACTGAGCGAAGCCATAGATCCGGTCTGCGGCGACGCGGTCATCTGCAGGATCGGTGGGTCGCCCGGCACGGCGAACCACGGTGGCGGATCGGGGCCCGGGGACTGGGCGTTGGCGCATTTCGGCCAGTCCTTTAGAGGCTTTGACTCGTCGAACGTGCAATCGGGCGGGGGCGCCACTCCACACGCCGGCGCGAAATCGCGGTCCACCGGCGCCGTCGGCCTTCGAGAACAGCGGCTGGTCGGTCACCACGAGGTTGCAGCCACCGAGCGGTGAGGTCGCCATCGCCAGAACCGCCATCCGGAATGGGACATGCCCGCCCCTCCCAGAGCGCAAGTATGAACCTTGGCATGGGCGGCGCAAATCAGCGATTGTCAGCCTCGAAGGAGCCTCCCATGCCGATCCCCGCCGCTGAACTGGAGTCCGACCTCAGGGCCGCTTTTCCCGACGCCGAAATCGTCATCGAAGACCTCGCCGGCGACGGTGACCACTATCGCGCTCGCATCATCTCGCCAGCCTTCGCTGGCCTGCCGCGCGTGCGCCAGCATCAGCTCGTCTATGCGGCGCTGAAGGGAAAGATGGGCGGCGATCTGCACGCCCTGGCGCTCGAGACATCGGCGCCTGCTTGACCCGGGCCCCGCCGCTCCCTAGCTCTTGGCTCTTGGCTCGAGCCTCGCTCTCAGGATTTCCTATGACTGACGCCACAACCGAAGACTCCGCCGTTAGCGGATTCATCTCCAAGACCGTCGCTGACCATCCGGTGGCCCTGTTCATGAAGGGGACGCCCGATCAGCCAGGCTGTGGCTTCTCGGCGATCGTGGTCCAGATCCTCGACCACCTGGGTGTCGATTTCGTCGGCGTGAACGTCCTGCAAAACGACGAACTGCGTCAGGGGATCAAGGCCTTTTCCGAATGGCCGACCATTCCCCAGCTCTACGTCAAGGGCGAGTTCGTCGGCGGCTGCGACATCGTCCGCGAGATGTTCCAGTCGGGCGAGCTCAAGACCTTCCTGGCCGAGCAGGGCGTGCTGGCGGCCTGACCGCCTGAAAAGCAGAAGGGCCCGGATCTTTCGACCCGAGCCCTCCGAAATTTTCCCAGGGTCGAGCGTCGTTACGAGGCGTAGAACTCGACAACCAGGTTCGGCTCCATCTTCACCGGATAGGGCACTTCGGCCAGTTCCGGCGAGCGGGTGAGCCTGGCGCTCATCGCCTTGTGGTCGACTTCCAGATAGTCGGGACTGTCGCGCTCGGTGAGCTGCAGCGCTTCCAGCACCAAAGCCATGTTGCGAGAGCGCTCGCGCACCTGGACCGTATCGCCGACCTTCACACGAAAGGAGGCGATGTTGACCCGCTTGCCGTTCACCGTGACGTGGCCATGGTTCACGAACTGCCGGGCCGAGAACACCGTGGGCGTGAACTTGGCGCGATAGACGACGGCGTCGAGCCGAGCTTCCAGGAGCGCGATCAGGTTCTCCGATGTGTTGCCCTTGCGGCGGGCGGCCTCGGCGTAGGTGCGCGAGAACTGCTTTTCGGTGAGGTTGCCGTAGTAGCCCTTCAGTTTCTGCTTGGCGCGCAGTTGCAAGCCAAAATCGGAGACCTTGCTCTTGCGGCGCTGACCGTGCTGGCCCGGGCCGTATGAGCGCTGGTTGATGGGGGATTTCGGCCGGCCCCAGATGTTTTCACCCATCCGCCGGTCGATCTTGTACTTCGCCGATTGGCGCTTCGACATGGTCGTATAAGACTTTCAACTCTGATGCGGTCCGGCCCCTCCCCATTTGGAGGCGCAATCTCAACGGCGGCGCACGCATCACCCGTCATGGCTCGCTCGCGCGAGGCGGACCCCGTGCGGCGAAGGCGCGGCTTATGGTCCGAAGGCCTCATGCGTGTCAAGGCGCGGGCCTTGCCGGAATCGGCAGATGTGCGAAGGCTCGCGAACCCCTGGACTGTGTTGCTGGAGACGAGGCGGAATGACGGCGATCGCGGCCGAGGCGTCCCCCTCGACGGAGGCATTTGGTCATCCGAAGGGCCTTCTGGTCCTGGCAGGAACCGAGATCTGGGACCGGGTCTCGTTCTACGGCATGCAGGCGCTGCTGGTGCTGTACATGGTGGGAGCCCTGCTGCTGCCAGGTCACGTGGAGAAGATCGCCGGCTTCGCCGGATTTCGAGCCGCCATCGAGGCCGTCACCGGGCCGCTCAGCACCCAGGCTCTGGCCACCCAGATCTTCGGCCTCTACGTCGGCATGATCACTTTCACGCCGCTGATCGGCGGATTCCTGGGCGACCGTTGGCTCGGTCGGCGGCGATCCATCGTCCTGGGCGCGCTGCTGATGACCGCGGGCCATTTCTGCATGGCGTTCGACGAGTCATTCCTGGCGGCCCTGGCGTTGCTCATCCTGGGCGCCGGCTTCCTACGCGGGAATGTGGCGCCGCAGATCGGTGAGCTCTACGGCCAGGACGACCGGCGGCGCGACGTCGCCTTTCAGATCTACGGCATGGTAATCAATTTCGGCGCTTTCCTCGCTCCGATCATCACCGGGGCCCTGAACGCCGCCTGGGGTTGGCATGTGGGTTTTGGCTTCGCCGGCTTTGGCATGCTGATCGGTCTCGTCGTCTATCTCTCAGGTCAGCGCCTCTTGCCGCCCGAGCGCCCGCGAGGACCCAAAGTCTCGCGCGCGTCGCTCGCCGCCGGCGACGGACGCATCATCGCCTTCCTGCTCGTCCTGGCGCCGGTGGTGGCCCTCTTCTGGGTGGCCCAGTCCCAGGTGTGGAACACCTATAACCTGTGGGCGCGCGACCATGTGGAGCTGCGCCTGGGCGCCTTCACCGTTCCCGTGCCCTGGCTGCAGTCCCTGGACGGCCTCGCGCCCTTCGCCCTGATCCCGGCGGTGCTGGCCTACTGGCGCTACCAGGCCAATCGCGGGACCGAGCCGGACGAGTTCATGAAGGCGGCGATCGGCTGCTTCATTTTCGGCGGCGCCACCCTGATCCTCGCCGCCGGTCAGTTCGCGGTCGACGGCGCCGGGCGCACGCCGATCTTCATGGTGATCCTGTTCCACCTCTTCTCGAACCTGGGCTGGGTCTATTTCGCCCCGACAATCACCGCGATCTATTCACGCCTGGCGCCCGCGCCGGTGAACGCCACCCTGATCGCCGTCTCGCAGCTGGCTGTGACCATCGGCAGTTTCACGTCCGGGCGTCTTGGAGCCCTCTACGAGCGCCTGCCGCCGTCCGAGTTCTGGGCCATCCACGCTGCGAGCGCGGGCCTTGGCGGCGTGTTGATGCTGTTCTTCGGCCTCTATGTGCGGCGCGGCCGTCGCGCCTAGGACCGTTCCCCGGCTCGCTGGGCGGCCAGCTTCTCCAGCACCTTGCCGCGGCCCTTCGACAGGGCCGTGATCACGCCGCGCAGGGTGCGCACCTCCTGAAGGCTGAAGCTGGCCCGCCCCAGAGCCACACGCAGGTTGCGGACCATCGAGGGCCGTTTTTCCGGGGGATGGAAAAAGCCGGCGGCATCGAGTTCGGCTTCGAGCTGGGTAAAGAGTCCCATGAGCGCCGCCTGGTCGGCGGATGGCGGTGCGTCCAGGAAGCCGTCTGGGATCCCAGGCGCTGTCGCCATCCGCCATTCATAGGCCGCCAGAGCCACCGCCTGGGCGAGGTTGAGCGAGGTGAAGCGGGCGTCCACCGGCACAGTGACGATGCCCTGGCAAAAGGCGATGTCGTCGGCTTCGAGTCCCGCGCGTTCGCCACCGAAGAGAAGGCCGACCGGCTGTTCGGCGGCTGCAGCCTCGGCAAGCCGCGTCGCGGCGCCGCGCAGGTCCATGACCGGCAGGACCGCCTCGCGCGGCCTGGCGGTCGTCGCCAAAACTACGATGAGATCGGCGATCGCGTCCTCGAGGCGATCGAACACCTTGGCGTCATCGAGTGGCCAGTCGGCCCCGGAGGCGCTCGCCCATGCGCGGGATTGCGGCCAGCCGTCCCTGGGGCTCACCAGGCGCAGGTCCGAGAGCCCGAAGTTGGCCATGATCCTGGCGACCGCGCCGATGTTCTCGGCGAGCTGGGCGTCCTTCAGGATAATACAGGGCGCAGACATCGATCGCGCATAGCCCATTTCGCGCCGTCGCGGGTATGGTTGGCGAACTATCGAAAGGATTCGCGTGCCGTCCGTCTCTCTCGACCGCCGATCGACTGTTTTCGGGCTTCCACTTGCATTGCTCGCCGCTTGCAAGGCCGGTGCGCCGTCCAGGGCCGAGGGGCCGGCCGTGCTCGAGACCCTCCGCCTCCAGTCTGGCTACGTCGCGCTTCGCGACCGCGCGAAGCCAGGAGTCCTCGGCCTCGGCGTGGGGCTCGGCAAGGTCGCCTGGGTGTCAGACGACAAGGCGCGCTTTCCCATGCAGAGCGTCTTCAAGGTGTTCCTGGCGGCGAGCGCCCTGGCCGCGGTCGATGCCGGCCAACTGACGCTTTCCGAACCCATCACCCTGACGCGCCAGGACCTCGTCCCCTGGTACAGTCCTATCGTCGAGGCGTGGAAGGGTGAGGCCATGACCCTCCCCATTGTCGATCTCATCGCGCTGGCGGTTCAGAAGAGTGACAATCTCGCCGCCGACACCCTGATGAAGCGGGTCGGCGGTCCGCCGGCGGTCATGGCGTGGCTGCGCGGCAAGGCGATCGAAGGGGTCAGCGTCGATCGCTATGAGAAGGAGATCCAGCCGGACACCCACGGGTTAGGGCCTTTTCAGGCGGCATGGGCCGATCCCAAAGCGTGGACGGCGGCGCGCGACGCCATTCCGGCGGCCGTGCAGGAGGCGGCCACGACGCGCTATCTCGCCGATCCCAGAGACACAGCCACTCTGCAGGGCAGCCTCGATTTCCTGACCCGACTGGCCAATGGTGAGCTTTTGTCGGCGACTTCCACGCGCCTGTTGCTGCGCCTGATGACCGACAGCATCGGTCTGGACCGTCTCACGGACGGCATTCCCGACGGCGCCGTCTTGGCGCACAAAACCGGCACCTCGGCCACCGACCTAGGGCTCACGCCCGCGACCAACGACATCGGCATCGTCACCTTGCCGAACGGCCGTCGCTTCGCTGTAGCCGCCTTCCTGTCCGGCTCTACGGCCACCGAAGAGGCCCGCAACGGGCTCATTGCCGACGCCGCGCGGCTGGCGGTGAGTTGCGTGGCCTGAGGCGCTATTGTCGGGCCATTTCCGCCCGGCCGATCCCCTCGCCGTCCAGGGTCTGATCGGCGTCCATGGTCACCGTCACCTTGATGAGACGTCCGGTGAAGGCGAAGGGCGCCGCGTAGTCGCCGACCGGGCTGCCACGATCGCGGCCGATGTCGAGCCCCGACCAGGAGATCAGCATCAGAAAGCCGAAATGCGCGAGGGTCGATCCGGCCGGCTCGCCATCGATGGTCAAGGTGTAGACCCGTCCATCCGGCTCAGGACGCACCTGAACGCCAAGGCGACGATGGCCCGGCGCCACGGCCTTGTCCGAAACGGTCAGGGCCACCTTGCCGCCGATGTTGAGGGCGTGATGAAGGCGACCGTCCTTCAGATAGAGGCCGTAGCCGCTGGTGGCGTCGCCGTGGGCGATCAGCACGCCGTCTGCGCCTTCCGGCGGAATGATCGCCTCGGCCTCGATGTCATAGGAGCGGCTGCGCACGTCAGGGGCGACGTCGGTGGGCAGGTGTCCCATGCCGGCATGAAACACGAACCGTCGCCGCGGCCCATGGAATCGGGCGGCGTTCTCGGCGAAGCGCGGCGCGAAGCGGTCGTCGAGCGGCAGCACCTTGCAGGCTCTCGCCTCGGCCCACCAGTCCTCGATCAGCGCAGCCAGCCTTTGCGGCTCGGCCTCTGCGAGATCGCCCGTCTCGGAGAAGTCGCTATCGAGGTTGAACAACTCCCACCTGTCCTCGGCGAAGGCGAGACCCGGCGGATGATAGGCCACCGCCTTCCAGCCGTCGCGCCATAGGCCTCGGTGTCCGAACATCTCGAAATATTGCGGCCTCGCCTTAGAGGGGGCGGCCGGATCGGTGAGGCTGGCTGCGAAGCTCACTCCCTCCAATAGCGACTGATCGACGCCAGCCACGGTCGCCGGCGCCTCAAGGCCGATCACCTCCAGGAGGGTCGGGACGAGGTCGCACGCGTGGGCGAACTGTGGGCGGATTTCGCCGCGAGCTCCGATCCGCGCCGGCCAGCTCACCACCAGCGGATCGCGCACGCCCCCGCCATGGGTGTTCTGCTTGTAGCGCCGCAGCGGCGTGTTCGAGGCCATGGCCCAGCCAAGCGGAAAGTTGGCGTGGCTCGCCGGTCCGCCGATATCATCCAACCGCGCAAGCTTTTCGGCGATCGGTTCCGGGCGCGCGTTGTACGGTCCCATGGCGTTGACGAAGCCGAAGGCCCCACCTTCCTGGCTGGCGCCATTGTCAGACAGAACCAGGACCAGCGTGTTGTCGATCGTCCCACTGGCCTCGAGGAACGAAATCAGGCGAGCCAACTCTCGATCGGCGTGGTCCAGCATGCCGGCGAAAGCGCTCTGGAGCCTGACAAAGACCTTCCGCTCGTCGGTGCAATGTTCCGCCCACGGACGTACGCCGTCGTTGCGTGGCGGCAGGCGGGTGTCGGCCCGAACGAGGCCCATGGCCTTCTGCCGGGAAAGCCTGCGGTCGCGCTCGACGTCCCAGCCGACTTCGAACACGCCGTCGTAGGGCTCGATGATCTCGCGCGGGGCCTGGTGCGGCGCGTGGCAGGCGCCGAAAGCCAGCCATAGCAGCCAGGGAGTCTCTGGCGCGTCGGCGGCGTGGTCGGCGAGATAGCGGATCGACTGGTCCACGAGGTCGGCGCTCAGGTGATAGCCCTCGGCGTAAGTCGCGGGCGCATCGATCGGCGTGTTGTCGCGCACCAGTTCAGGCGCGAACTGGTCGGTCTCGGCATCCATGAAACCGTAGAAACGGTCGAAGCCACGGCCCAGGGGCCAGCCGTCAAACGGACCGGTCGGGCCGGTTTCGGTGAGGCTCACCACGTGCCACTTGCCAACCATATAACTGCGGTAGCCGTGTGGGCGCAGCATCTCCGGCAGGGTTCCCGCTTCGCGGGAGATCTTGCCGCGATAACCTGGATATCCGGAATCGAAGTTGGCCAGGCACCCGACTCCCACCGAATGGTGATTGCGGCCTGTGAGCAGCGCCGCCCGTGTCGTCGAGCACATGGCCGTGGTGTGGAAGCTGCTGTAGCGAAGGCCTCGGGCGGCCAGTGCGTCTATGGTCGGGGTGGCGATCGGCGAGCCGTAGCAGCCGAAATCGGAAAAACCGACATCGTCGAACAGCACCACGAGGATATTGGGCGCGCCTTCCGGTGGGCGCGGCGGCTCGGGCCAGCGTGGCGCGTCGATCTTGTCGTTGCCGTTCATGCAGAAACCCGCCGCTTGAGGCCTTTAGCCTGCATGCGCCACTTCATCTGTTCGAAGCGGTCCTGGCCGAAGAACGGCTCGCCATCGAAAGCCATGAGCGGGACGCCCCAATGGCCGGCGGCGCGTTGCGCGGCCTGGCTCTCTTCGACAATGGCGGCGAAATAGGCCGGGTTTGCGTCGACGGTCGCGAAGAGTTCATCGGGATCGAGACCGGCGCGGCGTGCGGCGCCGGCGAGATGGTCGCCCTCATTCCAGGCGTCGACGGCGCCGCTCCAGATCACCGCGCTCGCCTCGGCCAGGAATTCGAGGCCCCGTCCCCGCTCGGCGGCGGCGACTCCGAGGTGCGTCAGGCGATGGATGAAGGGCTGTTCCTTGGGATAGCGACCCTCGCCGTCACGCTGGACAGGGTCGGGCCTCGGCCAGCGCAAGGGCAGGCCGACAAACTCGGCTTCGCGGCGGATGTCGACCAGGAAGTAGGAGAACCACAGCGGATCGCGGCTATCGAAGAACTCCGGCGTGCGCACGGCCAGGGGATAGACGGGCCGCACGTTGCAGACGACCTCGTAGTCGCGTTCGAGCGCCAGGAGGCGCGGCGTCACCAGGTAGGAATAGGGCGATCGAAACGACCAGTAGAGGTCATAGGTGAGCAAGACCGCCTCCCCGACGGATTGAACCTTCCTCATGCGCATCGAAGGCTGGCGTGTTCAAGACGGTGCGGGATTGCGTCGCGCGGCAGGCGACGCCAACTTTCCAACGAGCCCGGAGGAACGCGATGCGCGCCATGGTGCTGGAGGAGATCGGCGCTCCCCTCGTACTGCGAGAGCGCCTCGATCCGACGCCCGGACCGGGGGAGATCCGGATCCGCGTGGGCGCCTGTGGGGTTTGCCGCACGGATCTGCATGTGGTCGACGGCGAACTGTCCGATGTGTGGACGCCGATCGTCCCGGGCCACGAGATCGTCGGCCGGGCTGAAGCTCTGGGCAATGGCGTGGAAGGGATCGAGGTCGGCGAGCGGGTCGGCGTTCCATGGCTCGGCCGAGCCTGCGGCGTTTGCCCGTACTGCCTGCGCGGCGCCGAAAACCTTTGCGATACGCCCCTATTCACCGGCTACAGCCGCGACGGCGGCTACGCCAGCCACGTTCTCGCCGACGCCGCCTTCGTCTTTCCGCTCGGCGAAGAGGGTGAGGCCGCCGCGCTAGCGCCCTTGCTGTGCGCCGGGCTGATCGGCTGGCGTTCGCTGAAGATCGCCGGTGAAGGCGAAAAACTCGGCCTCTACGGCTTCGGGGCGGCCGCCCACATCATCGCGCAGATGGCTCGCTGGCAGGGCCGGCGCGTGTTCGCCTTCACTCGTGCGGGCGACACGGACTCTCAGGCCTTCGCCCGCAGGCTTGGCGCCGTGTGGGCCGGGGGTTCGGATGAGGCGCCGCCGGAGCCGCTCGACGCCGCCATCCTGTTCGCGCCGGTGGGTTCGCTCGTACCAGCGGCCCTGAGGGCGGTACGAAAGGGCGGTCGCGTCGTCTGCGCCGGCATCCACATGAGCGATATACCCTCCTTCCCCTACCGCCTGCTTTGGGAAGAGCGACAGCTGATGTCGGTGGCCAACCTCACGCGGGAGGACGGTCGCGAATTCCTGTCGCTCGCCCGATTGGCGCATGTAAAAACCGAAACCCGAACCTCTCCGCTCGAAGACGCCAATCAGGCCCTGGACGACCTCCGCGGCGGCCGCCTGCAGGGAGCAGCGGTCCTGATCCCCTAAGACTAACGATTGCCGCCGCTTCGGGCGTGAAAGTCCAAGTTTTTGGCCCTTTCAGTCAAAATACTTGCGCAGCCGCGCCTCACCGCTAAGCCTTCCGAACAACTGTTTGAAGGTCTCCATGGCGCGGGCGAGTCTTCTGCTGGGTGCAACGGCGCTGATTTCGGCGCTCGGAGGTTCGGCCTCGGCTCAGACGTCGCCAACCCAGGTTCAGGAAATCATTGTCACGGCCCAGCGAAGGGCGACTGACGTCCAGAAGACCCCCATCGCCCTGACCGCCACGCGCCAGAGTACGCTCGACAAATCGTTCGTCACCGAAATCGCCGGTCTCAACGCCATGGTCCCGAGCTTCGAATCGACCCGAACATCCGGCTTCGAGAACATCGTCACCATCCGCGGCGTCGGTTCGGAAACACCGGAGAATGACCTCACCACGCAGCCTGGCGTGTCGCTGTTCATGGACGGCGTCTACATCGTCAACACCATCTCGCTGTCGCAGGCCCTGTTCGATCTCGATCGCGTCGAGGTGCTGCGAGGGCCGCAGGGTGCGCTCTACGGCCAAGGGTCCATCGGCGGCGCGATCAACCTTGTCAGCGAGCAGCCGAGACTCGGCGATTTCAGCGGTCATGCTGATGTCAGCGCCGGGACCTACGACCTCACCCGCGAGCGCGCCTGGCTGAACATCCCGATCGGCGACACCTTCGCGGCCCGCATCTCGGTGCAACGCTTCGACCACGAAGGATTCACCCGCGACCTCGCCATCCCCGGCTTTCGTGAGGACGACGCGCACAACAGTGCGATCAAGGCGGCGATAATCTGGCGGCCGGTCTCGAATTTCTCAGCGACCCTGACCGGCCAATGGTATCGCGCCGACGAGAACGGCCAGGCGCAGAAGAACATCCGCGATCCCGAACCATCGGCCTGGGAGATCTTCCAGGACTATCCCTCGCTCAACGAGCTCACCAGCCAGCTCTACCACCTGAACCTGCAGTACGACGCGCCTTGGTTCAGCGTCCGCTCAGTGAGCGGCTACCAGCAGATGCGAAGCGTCCTGCGCGAGGACAGCTCCCGCAGCGCCATTTCCCTTCTTGATGCGACCGGTACCTGCCCGCCCTTCAACGGAACGCCGATCTGCTACGACGACGTGGGCGGCTGGGACACCAACCTGCGCAGCTACAACGAAGAATTCGATATCCTCTCAAAGACGGGCGGCCGGTTCGAGTGGATCGCGGGCGCCTTCCTGCTCGGTCAGACGAGCCGGCAGTTCGTCGCCGAATTCGAAGGTGGGGCCAATCCCAACCCGTCGGACACCCAGATCCTGCCCGACATCGAGACCCACCCGCCTGGGAACCTAGCCTACGGCAACGATTCCCTGGTCCGCCGCCAGTCCTACTCCGCGTTCGTCCAGGCGCTGTGGCGGATCACGGATCGCCTGCGCCTGACCCTCGGCGGCCGGCTGAACTACGATCACTTCACCGACGATAGCGCCAACTTCTCCGCCTTTGGCTTCAGCCATTCGGACAACGCGAAGACTGATCATGTGCCGACCTGGCGGGCCGAGCTCGACTATGACCTCGCGCCGGGCAACATGATCTATGCAAGCGCGGCGCGCGGCTACAAACCGGGAGGGGTCAACGGCAATAACACCGCTGTGGTCGTGCCCTTCACCTTTGAACCGGAAACCAACACGGCTTTCGAGATCGGCTCGAAGAACCTCTTCCTCGATCGCGCACTTCGCTTCAACGCCGCCGCTTTCTATTATGATTACAAGAACATGCAGTACATCGAGGACGATCCGTTCCCGTTCGCGAGCGGGATCTCGAACATTCCGACGGTGCATGTCTGGGGGATCGAGGGCGAGGCCTCCTATGTGGGCGCCGGAGACCGGCTGCACATCAACGGGCAGATCTCGCTGGAACAGGGCCGGGTGGCCGGCCGCTACCTGACCCTGGATTCGACGGTCGTGACGACGATCGAGAGCCAGCCCTTCCCCAGCCCGTGCGCCTTCGGCGGCGGCTTCAACCCAGCCTGCCAATCTCTCGCTATCGCCTCGGCCCGCGACATCGAGGGCAATACGCCGCCGGCCATGCCCGAGGTCTCAGGCGAGATCGACGCCTCCTGGCGGTTCGACATTCCCAGTGGCGCCCTGACGCCCCGAATCCAATTCGTTTATCGCGGCGCGGAGTGGGCCCGAATTTTCAACGAGCCCAGCCTCGACCGCGTCCCGGCCTACGGCGTCACCAATCTGGAAGTCGAGTACAGGCCGACGGGCTCCCGCTTCGAGGCGTCTCTGGCGGCGACCAATCTGCTCAACGTCGCGGGCGTGAACTCGCAATACACCGATCCCTTTGGAACCGGCCAGACGAGCCGTCAGTACATCCCGCCGCGGCAAGTGATCCTGACGCTGGGCTACAGCTTCTGATCATGGCCGTCCGGCGACCCTGGCTGGCTTTCGCCGCGCTGAGCCTCCTCTACTTCCTGGTCTCGGCCGGGACGTTCAACGCCCTGGGCGTCATCCTGCCGGCCATGGTCGGCGAACTGCATTGGTCGTGGAAAGATGCCGGCCTCGGCTATGCCCTGCTGGGCGTCGCCTGTGGACTCACCAGCCTGGCGGCCGCCGGCTCGATCCGCCGATACGGGGTTCGGCTAACCCTGCTGGCGGGCGGAGCGATGTTGGCAGCGGGGTTTGCCGCCATGGCGCTGACCCACTCCGTGTGGGTCTATCTCGCCGCCGCCTCCCTGATCGGCGTGGCCTTCTCGTTCTGTACCTCGGTGCCGGGAACCTACGTGCTGACCGCGATCTTCGAGCGCCGCTCGACCATTGTCGGAGCCTATTTCACCTTGGGCGCTCTCGGTGGCGTGGCCGGACCCAAGCTCGTGACCACACTTTCGGCCCTCGCCGGCTGGCGCGGCTTCTGGTGGG
This sequence comes from Caulobacteraceae bacterium, assembly GCA_036491275.1. Lineage (GTDB taxonomy): Bacteria > Pseudomonadota > Alphaproteobacteria > Caulobacterales > Caulobacteraceae > Acaudatibacter. Next base: position 13,567 of record DASXCH010000056.1, on the reverse strand, counting down.
CCTTCGTTGCGGCGTCGGTCATCACTGCAGGCTTTGGCGCCTTGGCCTCGCCCAATCGCGTGGAGCACGGGCCCGGAGTCGACATTCCGCCGGATCAAGTGGGTCCTGGACGTCTCCTGACAGCGATGCGGGAGGGACCCGTGCGTCGGGCGCTGGCTACGCCGCAGTTCTACGTCATCGTCGGCGCCTACACGATGTACATGCTGATCAACACCACGGCCCACGGCTTTGCCGTCGAACACCTCATCGAGCGCGGCGTGACGCCGGGCGCGGCGGCCAATGTGCTGAGCTTCGAGGCCCTGATCGGCGCCGCCGTCTCGGCGATCGGCGGGATCGCCGGCGAGCGGGTCAGCGCCAAGACCCTGCTAGTTCTCTGCCTTGTGTCGCTGATCGGCGGCATGACGGCCCTGGCGTTCGCCCACGGCCCCCTGTTGATGGCGGTGTTCGCGGCGGGTGTGGGCGTCGGCTTCGGCCTCAGCTTCGTGGCCGCAACCATGCTGCTGCTCGGCTACTTCGGGCGCGGCGTCTATCTCGAGCTCTATTCGATCATGTGCCTTGTCAGCACGCTGGCCGCCCTCGGGCCCGCGCTTGGCGGCTGGGCCCGTGACGCTGTCGGCGGCTTCCAGGGCGTCTTCGTCATCTGCGCTTTGGCGGCGCTTATCATGCTTGCGGCAAGCGCGGTTATGAAGCGACCGGCGAACGCCTAGGCATTCTCAGCCGCCCGGCGAAAGTCCCTCGGCGAGGCGCCATAGGCATTGCGGAAAGCGCGGCTGAAATAGGCGGGGTCGGAGAAGCCCCAGCGCAAGGCGATCTCGCCAATCGACTGGCCGAGAGCTAGCGGACTGGCCAGTTCGGCGCGGCAGCGCTCGAGCCGCCGGTCGCGGACATAGCCGGCGAAGGTTTGGCCGGCGGCGGCGAGCAGCTTCTGCAGCGTGCGCGGCGCGAGACCGCTGGCCTCGGCCAGACCCTTCAGGGTCAGCTCGGCCTCGGGCAGCATCGTCTCGACGATCTGGCTGACCCGGGAGATCTGGAGGGCCCCCCTGGCGGTCTCTGCGCCGGGAAGACCGGCGAGAATGGCCGTCAGGAACTCGGTGAGGGCCGACTCGATCGGCTTCAGATCATTCTGGGTCAGGTCCGCCAATCGCGCCGCGACGCCGGCAAGCAGGCTCGAGAGCACGCCCGCCAGACCCTGATCGCCGGTCAGCCGACCGATGGACAGTCCGCCAGCGCCGATCAGCCGGTGGCCGAGCGCCATGCGTGGCGCCCTTATCCAGAGAAGTCGGGAACGCGTCTCAAGCGCCAGGCTCGCGCTTCTACCCACCGGCCCATAGAGAACATCGCCGCCACTGAGCCGTGTGTCGGGACAACCGTCGGCGATGTGAACGCGACCCTCGATCAGCGCCATCAACCAGATCGCCGCCGGCAGGTCGAGCAGGGGCCCGTGGATCGTTTGTGGGCCAGCCTCGATCAAAGCGAATTCCATGCCAAGCGGCGAGGTTAGGCCGGTGATGCGGCCTCTCGGCGCGGCGCCGGCCGCAAGCTCGACCTTGGACAGGCCGAGGCCCGCCATAGCTTCGCTCCAGGCGCCCGCCCGCTCAGCGAGCGGATGATCCTCGGTAGCGAAAGTCCAAGGTTTCATAGACCCGATCCAGCCCGTCCTGGGCCGGCTTTCCCATCCGCGCCCAAGTCTCTATAGCCACGCGCGTTCCCAGGAGATGTCGGAGTCGAACGCGAGCCCATGGCCAAGATCAAGGTCGCCCACCCGGTCGTCGAGCTCGATGGCGATGAGATGACTCGGATCATCTGGCAGATGATCAAGGACAAGCTGATCCTGCCGTTCCTCGACATAGACCTCGACTACTTCGACCTCGGCATCGAGCAACGCGACGCCACCGACGACAAGGTCACCATTGAAGCGGCGCACGCGATCTTGCGGCACGGCGTGGGAGTCAAATGCGCCACGATCACCCCCGACGAAGCGCGGGTTAAGGAATTCAACCTCAAGCACATGTGGAAGTCGCCCAACGGCACGATTCGCAACATCCTGGGCGGGGTGGTGTTCCGCGAGCCGATCCTGTGCCGCAACGTCCCGCGCCTGATCCCCGGTTGGACCCAGCCGATCATCATTGGCCGCCACGCCTTTGGCGACCAGTACAAGGCGACCGACTTCGTGGTGCCCGACAAAGGCAGGCTGACAATCAAATGGCAAGGCGAGAACGGCGAGGCCATCGAGCACGAAGTATTCGACTTCCCGGGCGGCGGCGTGGCCATGGCCATGTACAACCTCGACTCCTCGATCGAGGAATTCGCCAGGGCCAGCCTGCGCTACGGCTTGGCGCGCAAGTATCCGGTCTATCTCTCGACCAAGAACACCATCCTCAAGGCCTATGACGGACGCTTCAAGGACATCGCCCAGCGGGTGTTCGAGACCGAGTTCGCCGAAGACTACAAGCGCGAGGGCATCACCTACGAACACCGCCTGATCGACGACATGGTCGCCTCGGCGCTGAAGTGGTCTGGCGGCTTCGTGTGGGCATGCAAGAATTACGACGGCGATGTCCAGTCAGACCAGGTGGCCCAGGGTTTCGGCTCGCTGGGGCTGATGACCTCGGTGTTGATGACGCCGGACGGCAAGGTCGTAGAGGCCGAGGCCGCCCACGGCACCGTGACCCGCCACTTTCGTCAGTATCAGCGTGGCGAGAGCACCTCGACCAATTCCATCGCCTCGATCTTCGCCTGGACGCGGGGCCTGCAGCACCGCGCCAAGCTGGACGTCAACGCCGAACTCGACCGCTTCGCCCACACCCTGGAGAAGGTGTGCGTCGACACAGTCGAGGCCGGCTCGATGACCAAGGACCTGGCCCTGCTGGTCGGCGACTTCCAGGGCTGGCTCACCACCGAGGGATTCCTCGACAAGGTGGCGGAGAATCTGGAGCGGGCCCTGGCCGCCTGACCGGCTAGCTGTCCAGCGCGGCGACGACGCCCCCGGCCATTACGAACCGGACCCGCTCGAGTTCGGTGACGTCCGTAAGCGGGTCACCATCGACGGCGATGATGTCGGCTGACATCCCGGGGGCAATGGCGCCGGTCTCATCGGTCACGCCCAGCAGCCTGGCGGCGTTGAGCGTGGCCGCCTTTATGGTGTCGGCGGGGGTCATGCCGGCCCCGACCATGAGGGCGAATTCGCCGGCGTTCTTGCCGTGCGGTCCCACGCCCATGTCGGTGCCGAAGGCGATGGGAACGCCAGCGCGGTAGGTGCGGGAGAGGGCCTCGCGAATGTGCTGACCCACAACGATCGCCTTCTCCGCCTGGGCGGGCGTCAGCACACCGCCCGCCTGAGCCATCTCGAGGACCGTGGCGCCGGCGATCAGGGTGGGCACGTGGAAGGCGCCGGTCTTCAGGAAGAGTTCGATCGAGCTCTCGTCGAGAAAGCTGCCATGTTCGATGGAATCGACGCCGGCCGAAAGCGCCGCATTGATGCCGGCGAGCCCGTGAGCGTGGGCGGAGGCGGCCCGGCCGAGCCGGTGAGCCGTCTCGACAATGCTGCGCATCTCATCGTCCGTGAACTGCTGATCAATGCCGGCTCGAAGGTTCGACAAAACCCCCCCGGTGGCCGTGAACTTGATGGCGTCGGCGCCGTCGGCGACCTGGGCGCGCACGGCGCGCCGGCAGCCGTCGACACCATCGCACACGCCAATGCCGGACTGAACGCAGGCGCAGACGTCGTAACGATAGCCATAGGTGAGGCCATGACCACCGGTCGGCGTCAGGATCGCTCCCACGCAGAGGATGCGAGGGCCCGGTACGACTCCTTCGGCGACCGCCGCGCGAAGGGCATAGATCACCTCGGGTTGGTGCGCGCCCAAATCGCGCACCGTCGTGAAGCCGGCCGCCAGGGTCGCGCGAGCCCGGCCGGCGGCGTCCAGGCCGATCCTGGGATTGGAGTCCTCGACGAAGCGCAGGCGATGTCCGGGCCCGAGCTGGCCGGTGAGGTGCACGTGGCAGTCGATGAGGCCGGGAAGGACGAACCTGTCCTTGAGATCGATCAGCTGAGCTCCCTCGGGAGGCGCGATGAGACCGCTGGCGACCTCGACGATCTCGCCGTCCAGTATCCGGATGCTCTGGCGGTCCTTCGGCGGCGCGCCCGGATCGGCAAGAAGGCGGCCAGCATGGATGACGCTTTCCGCGCCCTTGGCGATCATGACGAACCTCTCCTTTATGCTGCCGGCGACCTTGCCCTGTTTTCATTTTCGCCGATAGGCGCGGTGGCGGCGCCGAACAGATCACGCACTCCCAATGGGATTGGACAGTCCGGACAAGGCGCGTAGGCTTTCAACGCTGGTGGTCGAGGTCGATCGCCGATGACCGGATCGAGCGAGGAAACCGATGAGCTATGCCGCAGGGCGCGTCATCCATGACGCCGACAGCCACATCATGGAGAGTCTCGACTGGCTGAGCCGCCACGCGGAGCCGGACATCCGCGAACGCCTCGTCAGCATGCGTCTGGAGGCCGGCGGGTCGGGGGCGGAGAAAGCCATCGCCCGCGCTCTCGATCGGCAGAAGGACGAGGCTGCGACCGTGGCGATCGCCAGCAATGTCGTGGCCGGTCCGAAGGGCTGGGCGGCATACGGAGCCCTCGACCCCGGCGAGCGATCGCGGGCGCTCGACGATCTCGGGTTCGCCCGCCAGCTGGTGTTCACCACCTTCGCCGGCTCGCAATTCCTCCCCTCGCCCGATCATGACGTGAAGTACGGCGGCGCGCGGGCGCTGAACCGCGCCATGGCCGATTTCTGTTCCCGCGATCGGCGGCTGATTGGCGTCGGCGTCGTGCCGCTGGATGATCCGGAGCGCGCCCTCAAGGAAGCCGATATCGCCATCAAATCCGGCTGCCGTGCGATCTGGATTCCGGCGGCGCCAGCCGGCGAACGCTCGCCCGGTCATCCAGATCTTGATTCCTTCTGGCGGCGGCTGAGCGACACCGGGGTTCCCTTCGTCCTGCACGTTGGCGCCGCAACGCCGATGATGCCGGCGGCCTATCACAAGAACGGCCACCCACGGCCCAAGGACTGGCTGGGCGGCGGCGAAAACCTGCGCGCCAAGGACTATGTCGCCCTCTCCTTTGCGCCGCAGAACTTCCTGTCCGCCCTGGCGCTTGACGGCGTCTTCGACCGCTTTCCTGACTTGCGCGGCGGTGTCATCGAACTCGGCGCCGGATGGGCGCCGGACTTCATGCGCCGGCTCGATCAGGCCTGGAGGGGCTGGCGAAAGTCCGACCCGGTCGTGGCCAGCCTGTCGGCGCCGCCGTCGGAGTTCATCCGCCGGGCCGTTCGCTTCACCCCCTACGCCACCGAGGACGCTGGCGCGATCATCCGCGATGGCGGAGCGGACCTCTTCATGTTCAGCTCCGATTTTCCCCATCCCGAGGGGACGCGCAATCCGATCGAGCGTTTCGAGTCGACCTTCGAGGGCCTCGACGAGGACATCCGGGACCGCTTCTACCGGCGGAACTTCGAGACCTTGTTTGCGGCCTGAGCCCAGGGACGTCGCACGTCAGCCGACTGGTCCGAAGTCGCTCGCCCGGTCACCAAGGAGGAATCGGGGCCCCGGGCCCGCACGCGCCGCCCGGTCGCCTGGATTGTAGAGGGCGCATCTGTCCAACGACAGACAGCCGCAGCCGATGCACCCGTCGAGCAGATCGCGGGTCTTCTCGAGCATCTCGATCCTGGACTGGAGGGCGCTCCGGACTCGCGCGCTGATCGCCTCCCAGTCCTGCCGCGTCGGCGATTGATCTGGCGGCAGCGTGGCCAGTTCGGATTCGATCTCGGCCAGAGTGAGCCCGAGCCTCTGTGCGATCAGCGCGAATGACAGTCGGCGGATGTCCGAGCGCATGAAGCGGCGTTGATTGCCGCCCGTACGGATCGCCCGGACCAGACCCCGCGCCTCATAGAAGCGGATGGCCGAGACGGTGAGGCCCGTCCGGCGCGCCAGTTCGCCGATCGATAGCAGCGATCCCTGCGTCACCATGACTCCAATTGATTGCTTGACCTCAAGTTAACTTGAGGTTGTAGCGCGATTGATGGGGCGCAATCCAGCGCCAGTCAGAGGATGCCATGTCCACGTCCAGACTCGAGCACGTCAATGTCACGGTCACCGATCCGGAGCGAGCCGCCGGCCTGATGGAGGCGCTGTTCGGCTGGCGCGTTCGCTGGCACGGCCCTGCGCGCGACGGAGGGCGCACGATCCATGTTGGTTCGGACGACCATTACCTGGCGCTCTACACTGGCCGCGACCTGGCCTACTCGGCGGAGGATTTCGCCAATGGCCGGCCGCTCAACCACATCGGCGTCGAGGTCGATGATCTGGACGCGGTCGAGACGCGTGTCATCGCCGCCGGTCTCTCGCCCTTCAATCATGGCGCCTACGATCCTGGCCGCCGGTTCTATTTCCTGGATCCGGACGGCATCGAATATGAGGTCATCAGCTACAAGTAAGACTTGGCGGAAGGGTCAGCCCGCCGCGATCAGTTCCCGCACCGCTGCGATGCCGGCGTCCGCCCGCGAGGCGTCGGGCGCGCCGCCCTGGGCGAAGTCCGGTTTGCCGCCCGCGCCCTGACCGCCCATCGCGCCGACCGCGACCTTCGCCAGTTCCACGGCGTTGAAGCGGCTTTGCGCGGCGCCGGCGACGACGATGGTGTTGGCCGCCTTGCCGTCGCTGACGCCGACCAGCGCCACGACGCCGTCGCCAATCTGCTTGCGGAAGGTCTCGGCGATGGGCCGCAGATCCTTGCCGCCGACGCCTTGCAGCACGCGGCCAATGAACTTGACGCCGCCCACGTCCTCCGGGCCTGACTCGGTTTGGCCGCCCCCGCCCATGGCGAGCTGGCGCTTGGCGTCGGCAAGGTCTTTCTCGAGTTTCCGCCGCTGGGCCTCCAGCGCCTCGACACGCGTCGCCACCTCGCCGGCCGGGACCTTGAACTGATCGGCGAGCTTCTGGGTGATCCCGGCCCGCTCCAAAAGCCATTGGCGGGCAGGCTCGCCAGTCAGCGCCTCGATCCGGCGAATGCCGGCAGCAATGCCTTGTTCGGAAATGATCTTGAAGAGGGCGATGTCCCCTGTGCGCGCCACATGGGTGCCGCCGCACAGCTCCACCGAATAGGCGCCTTCACCATCTAGCGAGGAGCCAAGAGAAAGAACCCGCACTTCGTCGCCATACTTCTCGCCGAAGAGGGCGACGGCCCCGGCCTCCAGCGCCGCATCCGGCTTCATCAGGCGGGTGTCGGCCGGCAGGTTCTGGCGGATGACCGCGTTGACCTCCGTCTCGATGGCCTCGGTCTCGCCAGGCGTCAGAGGGCCGCCGTGGCTGAAGTCGAAGCGCATGCGCTCGCCGTCGACCATCTGACCCTTCTGGGCGACGTGCGGACCCAGCACATGGCGTAGCGCCGCGTGAACGAGGTGGGCTGCCGAGTGGTTGAGGCGGGTGCGCGCGCGCCGGCAGGCATCGACCGCCAGGCTCACCGTCTCGCCGACCTTGAGCTCGCCGGACTTGATCTCGAAGGCGTGGGCATGAAGGTCGCCTCCCTCCTTGCGCACATCGGTCACGCGCGCAGCTCCGTCGGCCCAGCTCGCCGCGCCGGTGTCGCCGGCCTGGCCGCCGCTCTCGGCGTAGAACGGGGTGCGGTCGAACAGGGCCCAGACTGTCTCGCCGGCCCCGGCCGAGCCGACTTCGACTCCGTCCTTGACGAGCGCCAGCAGCCGACCGTCGCCTTCGGTCGCCTCGTAGCCATCGAATTGCGTCGCGCCCAGGCGATCTCGGAGCGAAAGCCAGACGCCGCTCTGCGCCTGCTGCCCTGAGCCCGCCCAGTTCTCGCGCGCGAGGGCCCGCTGACCTTCCATGGCCGTCTCGAAGCCGGCCATGTCCACGTGCAGTCCACGGGCGCGCACCGCGTCCTCGGTGAGGTCCACCGGGAAGCCAAAGGTGTCGTAGAGGCGGAAGGCCGTCTCGCCGGAAAGCACATCGCCTTCTTCCAGGCCCATGGTCGCTTCTTCCAGCAGGGCCATGCCCCGGCCGAGCGTTCGATGGAAGCGCTCTTCCTCCTGTCGAAGGGTCTCGACGATCACCGGCTGGGCGCGCGTGAGTTCGGGGTAGGCCGCGCCCATCTGCGCCACCAGGGTCGGAACCAGCTGGTGCATCAGCGGCTCCTTGGCTCCCAGGAGGAAGGCGTGGCGCATGGCTCGCCGCATGATCCGCCTGAGGACATAGCCGCGACCCTCATTGGAGGGCGTGACGCCGTCGGCGATGAGGAAACTCGACGACCTCAGATGGTCGGCGATAACCTGGTGCGACGTCTGCGCGTTGGCGCCTTTCACGCCGGTCGCCTGCTGGCTGGCGGCGATCAGGGCGCGGAAAAGATCGGTTTCGTAGACGCTGGTGACGCCCTGGAGGACAGCGCCGGTGCGCTCAAGTCCCATGCCGGTATCGACACAGGGCTTGGGCAACGGCTTGCTCGTCCCATCGGCGAACTGCTCGAACTGCATGAACACCAGGTTCCAGATCTCGACGAAGCGATCGCCGTCCTCATCCGGACTGCCGGGCGGACCACCGGCGACGTCGGGCCCGTGGTCGTAGAAGATCTCCGAATTGGGACCGAACGGGCCGGTATCGCCCATCGACCACATGTTCTCTTCCAGTCGGACGATGCGATCATCGCCAAGGCCGGCGATCTTCTTCCACAGAGCCGCCGCCTCCTCGTCAGACGGGTGGATGGAGACGATCAGCCGCTCGGCCGGTAGGGCGAGGTCTTGGGTGACGAACCGCCACGCATAGTCGATGGCGCCTTCCTTGAAATAGTCGCCGAACGAGAAGTTCCCCAGCATCTCGAAGAAAGTCAGGTGACGGGCGGTGTAGCCGACATTGTCGAGATCGTTGTGCTTACCGCCGGCGCGCACGCACTTCTGGGCGGTCACCGCGCGCGGAGCCGGCGGGGTCTCGGCTCCGATGAAATAGTTCTTGAGCGGCGCCATGCCGGCATTGACGAAGAGCAGCGTGGGATCATTCCGCGGCACCAGCGACGCAGAAGGCAGTACCCGGTGCTCAGACTGGGCGAAGTAGTCGACGAACAGGGTGCGAAGGTCGGAAAGGCTTGGCATCAATGCCGCATAACATTTCGACTGTGACGGACAAAGGCCGCCACGTTGCTCGCCGCCCTGGGCGAGACCTCAGACCGCAGCGCGGATCTCGTCGGCGAGGTCGGTCTTCTCCCACGAGAAGCCGCCATCGGCCTCCGGCGCCCGTCCAAAATGGCCATAGGCGGCGGTGCGGGCGTAGATCGGCCGGTTGAGACCAAGGTGCTCGCGGATGGCGCGGGGCGTCGCCCCGCCGATCATCTCCGGCAGGATCTTCTCCAGTCGGGCCGGATCGACCTCACCAGCGCCATGCAGGTCGACATAGAAGCTCAAGGGATTGGAGACACCGATGGCGTAGCCGACCTGGATCGTGCAGCGCGGAGCGACGCCGGCGGCGACCACGTTCTTGGCCAGGTACCGGCAGGCGTAGGCGGCCGACCGGTCGACCTTGGTCGGATCTTTGCCGGAAAAGGCGCCGCCACCGTGAGGGGCCGCCCCGCCATAGGTATCGACGATGATCTTGCGGCCGGTGAGGCCGCAGTCGCCGTCGGGTCCGCCGATGACGAAGTTGCCGGTGGGGTTGATGTGCCAAGCCGTCTCATCGTCGACGAAGCCTTTCGGCAGCACTTCGAGGATGTAGGGCCGCACGATATCGGCCACATCAGCGGGCGAAAGTCCCTCGCGGTGTTGGGTCGAGAGAACAATCGAGGTCGCCCGGACGGGCCGACCGTTCTCGTAAGCGAGCGTCACCTGGCTCTTGGCGTCTGGCTCGAGGCCCAGGGAGGGATCAGCGTGGCGAGCCGCGGCCAAGGTCCTCAGGATATTGTGGGAATACTGCAGTGTCGCCGGCATCAGCTCCGGCGTCTCATTGGTGGCGTAGCCGAACATGATGCCCTGGTCGCCGGCGCCTTCGTCCTTGTTGCCAGAGGCGTCCACCCCCATGGCGATGTCTGCGGATTGGCTGTGCAGGAAACAGGCGTACTCGGCGGTCTTCCAGTGGAAGCCGTCCTGCTCGTAGCCGATATCCCTGACCGCGGCGCGGACCTTGTCCTCGAGGCCTTCGACAACTCCGGAAGGCCCCCTCACCTCGCCGGCGAGGACAATGCGGTTGGTGGTGACCATGGTCTCGCAGGCCACACGCGCCTCGGGATCAGCCGCCAGGAACGCGTCGACCACGGTATCGGAGATGCGGTCGGCCACCTTGTCCGGGTGGCCTTCGGAAACGCTTTCGCTGGTGAACAGATAGCTGGCGCGTTGATTGCACATGGAGGCGGTCGGACCTGGATGGAAAATGGCGTGCGGCTGTAGAGCCTATCCGTGCGCCGGATGCTAGAGCCCGCGCCGTGAAACGATGGGGGGAACCCATGGCAGAGCCTGTCCGGGTTCGCGAGATCCGGCGGAACGACCGCGATCGCTGGGCGCCGCTGTGGGACGGCTACAATCGTTTCTATGGCCGCTCTGGACCAACCGCGCTCGATCCGGCCATCAGCGAGACCACCTGGAATCGGTTTTTCGACCCGGAGGAGCCGGTATTCGCCTTCGTCGCCGTGGCGGGCGGCGAGTTGCTGGGCCTTGTCCATTACCTCTTCCACCGCAGCACCACCCAGATCGCGCCCACCTGCTACCTGCAGGATCTCTTCACCAGCGAAGACGTGCGCAGACGCGGCGTGGGCGCGGCTCTGATCGAGGCGGTCTGCGTCGCCGCGAAGGCCAAGGGCTGCGCCCGCGTCTACTGGCAGACTCATGAAACCAATGCTGTCGCCCGCGCGCTCTATGACCGGATCGCCGAGCGTTCCGGCTTCATCGTCTATGCCAGGGCCCTCTAGAAGGAGGCCACGATGTCTCGCTTAGTCGCTCTTGCCGCCTTGCTGATCTTTCCCGGCGTCGCCGTGGCCGGCGGGACCGTGGTGCTGGACCGCATCGCCGCCAAGCGGCCGGCCGCCCTCGTCGTCAGCTCCGCCGACATCGGCCCGGACGGCCACATCGCCGCGCGAAACTCCGCCTATGGCCAGAACCGGTCACTGTCGCTCGGCTGGCCGGCGGTCGTCGGGGCCCGGGCCTGGGCGGTGATTCTGGAAGATCCAGACGCGCCGGGCGCGACGCCTTTCGTCCATTGGCTGGTGTGGAATATCCCGGCCGGCGTGACGCGGCTCTCGGAAGGTGCGTTGCCCCCAGGCGCGGTTCAGGGGCGCAACGGCCACAGCGAGGTGGGCTATTGGGGGCCGCATCCGCCGAGCGGCGTTCACCGCTATCACATCGAGGTGTTCGCCCTCGACGCACCTCTGGCGTTGCGGGCCGGCGCTGACCGGGACGCGCTCGCCGACGCCCTGCGCGGTCACGTCATCGCCAAAGGCGAGATTCTGGGCCTGGTCGCCGCGCCCCACGGATGAGTTTCTATCTCTGCTGAGGGCTGACGCTAGGGCGCCGTCGATGACGGCTGCGGAGTTTGCTATCAGAGCCGCGGGCACCCCGGAGCATCAATCATGGACACCCTCGCCGCCAAGAAGACCTTCGATCCTGCCGCCCTGGCCCAGGCCAATTCTGCGCTGCAGGCCGTGATCGACAATGGCGATCTTTCCGGCGCCGTGACTCTCCTCTGGCGCGGCGGCGAGCTGGTCCGTGTCGACGCCCTCGGCAAGGCTGACCTCGAGACCGGCGCGCCCATGCGCCGCGACACCCTCTTCCGCATCGCCTCCATGACGAAGCCGGTGACTTCCGTGGCCGCCCTGATGCTGATGGAGGAAGGCGCCTTCGCCCTCGAGGATTCGATTGTGAAATGGGCCCCTGAGTTCGCCAATATGCGGGTGCTGAAATCGCCAGGCGGTCCGCTGGAGGACACTTTTCCGGCGCCGCGCGAGATCACCTTCGACGACCTCTTCACCCACCGCGCCGGTCTCGCCTACGGCTTCTCCTCGGTCGGGCCGATCGCTCACGCGCACCAGAAGGCCCTCGGCGACGTGCTCAATCAGGACATGGGGCCGGACGCCTGGATGGCGGCGCTGGCCGGTCTTCCGCTCTCCTTCCCGCCCGGCGAGCGCTTTCACTACAGCCACGCAACCGACGTGCTTGGGTTCCTCGTCGGCCGGATCGCTGGAACCGGATTCCGCGAATTCCTCATGGAGCGCATCTTCTCGCCGCTCGGCATGACCGACACCGACTTCTGGATCCCGCCGGAAAAGCGCGAGCGGTCGGCCGTGGTCTACCGGCAGGACCAGGAGACCGGCGCTCTCGATCCGGTGGAGTTCAAGCACTACGCCGCGCCGCCTGCCTTCTGCGGCGGAGGCGGCGGCCTGGTCTCCACGGCCGACGACTATCTAAAGTTCGCCCGGATGCTGCTGAACCGCGGCGAGGTTGACGGCGTGCGGCTCCTGAAACCCGAGACGGTGGACCTGATGCGGACCAATCGCCTCACAAAGGCCCAACGGGAGATCGATTTCCTCGGCATGCCATTCTGGATGGCGCAGGGCTTCGGCCTCGGCCTGTCGGTGGTGATGGACGCCGAAAAGCATGCCTGGATGGGAGCCGGCTCGGAGGGTTCGTTCGGCTGGCCGGGCGCCTTCGGCACCTGGTGGCAGGCTGACCCGGCCGAGGACCTGATCGTCATCTACCTCATCCAGAACTCCATGCCGCTGGGGCCGGAGGCGGTGACCCAGATCGCTAATTCGCCTCGGATGGGCGCGCGGCTGGCCCTGCCGGTCTTCCAGAAGCAGGTCTACGCCGCCCTCGGCTAGGGGAGAGGGACAGCCAAGGCCGCGCCCAGGAACGTCCCGGCGTGGCCGTAGACCGATGCCGGGCCGCCGGGGATCGGTTCGGAATCCGGTCCGATTCCGCCGATCCCGCAGAGGTAGCCGGCCTGAGCCTTGGCTCCATTGCCGCCGACGCGCCAGTCCACGGCTGTCTTGGGTTCGATCGGCCGCTCGATGGCGCTGGGCGTGGTCTCCACCCGGTCCAGGGCGGCGCGCAAATCTGCGCCCGACAGGGCGAGCCTGATCGGCACGGACGGATCGGCCGCCTGGGCGGCGCCGGCGAAGGCTAGGACGATGATCAGGACCCGGATCATCCCAAGGTTCAGCTGTCCAGGAAGCTGCGGAGTTTGCGGCTGCGGCTCGGGTGCTTGAGCTTGCGGAGGGCCTTGGCTTCGATCTGACGAATGCGTTCGCGGGTTACGCTGAACTGCTGGCCGACCTCCTCGAGGGTGTGGTCGGTGTTCATGCCGATGCCGAAACGCATCCGCAGCACCCGCTCTTCCCGTGGGGTGAGCGAGGCCAGCACCCGGGTCGTCGTCTCGCGCAGGTTCGACTGAATGGCCGCATCGATCGGCAGGACGGCGTTCTTGTCCTCGATGAAGTCGCCGAGATGGCTGTCCTCCTCGTCACCGATCGGGGTCTCGAGGGAGATCGGCTCCTTGGCGATCTTGAGGACCTTGCGGACCTTCTCCAGCGGCA
>DASXCH010000055.1:0-44918 GCA_036491275.1 Caulobacteraceae bacterium | reverse complement strand
CGACCGTCGTCGCTTTTGGGAGCGCCGATAGCCACGACGAGCACTACTTCTCGAATCCCGACGGCATGATCCGAGGCGCCGTCACCGATCCAAAGCTCACGCTCGATAACCTCGACATAGTGCGCAGGCACGTCCTGGCGTTCCTGCTTCAGTGCTATCACCAGGACCGCATTCCGGGCGTCGATGTTTCGCTACGGCACGACCTGTTCTCAGTCCTCGGGACAGTGGCGGACTTTCGGACGGGCGAGGCCGTTCTCAATCGAGACGACTTTGTCGAGTGGCTGCGCGAAAACGAGCAAACGCTACGCGAGCGTGTCGACTCTTGGGTTCCAACAGAGCTCTCCGCGACGAACCGCGAACTCCTCCTCGCAGGCATGGTCGACGACTGCGTGTCGGTGATCGACGCCGCCATTCGGCCTGGCCCCGGCGAAATCGAGGCGGAAGCGGAACAAGACGACGATATTGAGATCGAGGAGCAGGCTGAGGTCGAAGAAGAACGGCCGCATCAGGCGTCGCGGCCAGGCAAGCTGCTCGATCGGCTCCTCTATTGCGGCGCTCTCCCCCGCTACGCCTTCCCAACCGACGTTGCCACGTTCCACGTCTTCGATCGCGAGAGATCGACCCGCTTCAGGCCGATCATGCGCTTTGCGCCATCTCAGGGTCTGCCGATCGCGCTGACGCAGTACGCCCCCGGCAAGCAGGTTTGGATTTCCGGCAAGTGCTACACATCCGGCGCGGTCTACGCCCCAATGCCCGATGACCGGTTCGAGGCCTGGCAGAACCGGCGCGTCTACATGGAATGCAGCGAGTGTGGCTTTGCCCGCACCTACGAAAAGGGTGAGTTGCCGGCTCGCGAAACGCAGGACTGCCCAGCCTGCGGCGGCGAGAACACATTCGGCCCCGCACGCAACTGGCTTCGCCCACCTGGCTTCGCCCACCCCGAGGATGTCGAGGAGGTCACTTCGCCAGACGATACCCCCGAGACCAGCTACGCCACTCGGGCAAAACTCACGATGGGTACAGACGAGAACGCCCCCTGGGTTCGGCTCAATGAGCGGGTGCGCGTACTCAAGACCCGGCAACACCTCCTCGTGTCCAACACCGGCCCTAAACGCGAGGGTTACAGTTACTGCACCAAGTGCGGTCGTATCGAGGCCAGTTCCGATCCGAACACCAAGCTCGCCATGCCGCATCGCAAGCCATACCCGGAGGACGATGACAGGCGGATCTGCGACGGCGGCGGCACAACCCGCCATCTTGTTCTAGGTACCGACTTCATCACGGACGTTGCGCTGTTCTCGATGCAGGTGTCGGGACCGCTTCGGCTCAAGCCTGGTCACTCGTCCACCAACGTGGCCCTCCGAACCCTGAGTGAGGCGCTCGCCAAGGCGGCGTGCGAAATGCTCGACATCGAGCCGGGCGAACTCATGGCGGAGTTCCGGCCCGCGCTCACGCCGGCTGGGATGCTCGGCAATGAGGCCGAGATATTCCTCTATGACACCCTGCCGGGTGGCGCTGGCTTTGCGCCTCAGATTGCGGACCGAGGCCTCGACCTATTTCGCAGTGCCTGGAACCTCTTGAAGACCTGTCCCGAAGACTGCGACGCCTCATGCTATCGCTGCCTGCGCAGCTTTAAGAACAAGTTTGAGCACGGGTTGCTTGACCGGCACATTGGCGCCGAGTTGATCGAGTACTTCCTTGACGGCGATCTGCCCGGCTTCAATCCGCCGCGGCTGAGAGCCTCGACCCGCTTGCTCGCCAACGACCTACAGCGTCACCTCCAAACCGGCTGGACCTGCGAGGTCGACGCGCCTTTCGACGGGCCGTCGGGCCGGGTGGTTGCGCCGATCCTCCTGACCGATCCGCGCGGCATGGCGCACGTTGTGGCCCTGTCTGGTCCGCTGACCGATGGTCAACCCACCGATCCCGCCATCGCGCGCCTACTTGAGAGCGGGAGAACTGTGCATGTGGAGAACGAGTTGGTCGTGCGAAGGAACCTCCCCCATGCGACACGCGATGTTCTGCAGAAAGTGCAGTAGTCGATGCACAAGCGAGCGCGCCGCGCGGTGCCGTCCACTAATTTGGTGGTTGCGCCGCACCGATGTAGCTATGCCACGATGGGGAGCGGCCCCATCTACTTCCGGACGCCCGATCATGGCGGCGACGATTGGCGGCAAATGGCTCCTTGCGGCAGCCTCCGGTTTCTCGGGCAGACAGCAGGGGCCTGCTTGGGCGAAACGACGCCTGGCAGCTACACGGCGCCTCTGAGCGCGCACCTTCGCAATCGCGGCCTTCTCTCAGACCTCGGCTTCCGAAACGCGGCCGCGGCTCAGCGC
This sequence comes from Caulobacteraceae bacterium, assembly GCA_036491275.1. GTDB lineage: Bacteria > Pseudomonadota > Alphaproteobacteria > Caulobacterales > Caulobacteraceae > Acaudatibacter. The sequence continues at coordinate 42,582 of DASXCH010000055.1, read as the reverse complement.
CAGTGTCACGGCCCCGAAGGCCGCCGCCAACGCCGATCCCGCCAGCACGCCGATCTTGGCGATGGCCGTATAGGGACCGTTGTGGAAAGCCTGCTCGGCCATCAGAAGCGAGAGGGGATCGCCGATACCGCAAAGGAAGGCGGCGCCGAGGAAGGCGAGCGGTGCGGCATCACCCGGGAAGACCGCCACCCGGGCCTTGGCGGCGGCCCAGACGGCCGCGACGATGCCCAGGGGCTTGCCGATGGCGAGCCCAAGGGCCGCGCCGGCGAACACTGACCACATGTGCGGAAAGGCGAAGTTGGCGGCGAGCGAGACGCCCGCGGCGGTGAAGGCGAAAAGGGGCAGCACGACATAGCTCGACCAGGGTTCGAGCGCGCGTTCCGTGCGCTCGGCCGGAGAAAGGAGCCGCTCGGCGGCCGCGGTCAGATTGCGGCTCGCCCAATCCCAGACCGGCTGTCGGTCCAGCCGGCGGTGGCCGTCTGCGGCGTTCTTCAGCTCCTGCTCGGCGTGTTCCAGCTCGGCCAACGCAGAGGCGGCTTGGGCCAGCAGCGGACCAGGGGTGGGGACCGGGCGCGCCGGCAGGAAGGCGGCGAGCGCAATGCCGCTGATCGCACCGCTGAGACCGGCGAAATGAAGCGCAAGCCAGAGCGCAATCGTCGCGGCGATATAGGGCCACGCCGCGTACACGCGCCATCGGTTGAGGAGGGCCATGACCGCGATCACTCCGGCCGCCGCGAACAGCCATTCAGCATGGATTCCGCGCGGGTAGAAGACGGCGAGGATGAGCATGGAGAGCACGTCATCGGCGACCCCGAAAGCCGCCACGAACAGCTTCAGCCCTGCGGACACGCGGTCGCCGAACAGCGCAAGCACCCCAAGCGTGAAGGCGATGCCCGTGTCCGCCGGCGCCGACCAGCCGGCGGCGGTCGGCCCGGGATTGAGCGCGAGATAAAGGAGCGCGGGCGCGACGACGCCCGCGGCCGCCGCCACGATCGGCGCCACCGCCGCGCGCCGGTCGGCAAATGAGCCCGCCATCGCCTCGCGCCGGATCTCGAGACCGAGAATAAGGAAGAAGATCGCGAGCAGGCCCTCGGAGCACCAGTTGGCGACACTCAAGGAGAGCATCCCTTGGGGCGGACCTATCCCGAACTGAGCGTTGTTGACGCCCTCGTAGGCGGCCGCGAGGGGACTGTTGGCCAGGACCAAGGCCGCGCCGGCCGCAACCAGCAGGGCCAGACCGGCGGAGGCCGGAAGGTTGGCGAATGCTCTGGCGGTGCGCTTGACCTGGACGCCGACCGGCCGCTCCAGCGCCTCGAGCATCGAATGGAAGTCCCAGGCCCCGTCGTAGCGCACGCCGTCGACGAAGATGGTGGGCGTGGCCGTCACGCCGTTGCGACGGCCGTCCGCCATGTCCTCTTCCACCCGCCGGCGCAGCTCAGAGTCGTCGAGGTCCCGCTCGAACCGAGCGTGATCGAGACCGAGTGAGGCGGCAATCTGCAAAAGGGCGGCCCGGTCTATCGGCGGCTCGCGCGCATAGAGGGCGTCGTGCATCTCCCAGAAGCGGCCCTGACGGCCGGCTGCCTCGGCGCCAAGCGACATCAGCTCCGCGCCCGGATGCGCTCGCTCGTTCGGGAAATGGCGGAAGACATAGGCCATTCGTTCGCCCAGTGCGCGGCGCAGCCGCTCGAGCACGCCGCGCAACTGCCGGCAATACGGGCAGAGGTAGTCGCCATAGATCAGGACGGTCACGCGGCGGCTGCGGACCCTGCCTCCGCGAACGTGGTCGCGCCGTCCGTCGACGGGACGCAACAGACGGCGTTCGTCGGTTTCGTTGGCCATGCCCATGCCTTTGCCCGCGCGCCGTGACCGGCCTCGGGCCGATTGTCACCACGGTACAGCGACTGAGTTTAGCGGTTCGTCGGGGCTGACGTGACCCCCTGAAATTCCTCCGGGAATAAGTAGAGTCCGGCCCATGCGGATGGGACGGACGGATGAGCGAAGCCCCGGCTGACGGACTACAATCTCAATCGGCGGAATATCAGCCGTGCTTACAGCGTTACGCCCGTGGCGACGTGCGAAGCCGATGGCTGTCTTCTGCGCTTGCGCCGCAAGTGGCCAAGTGCAGTGCATGGCGGCGATGCGCGCGAGGTGCGCGGCGGAACATTACGCCAGTGTAACGACGTCGCACGTTTTCTTCGGCGGCGACTTGATCGATAGAGGCGCGGCATAGAGTTGGATTTGGGGGAGCCTTCATGAGGCGGGGAATTCTGGCGCTGGTCGCGATCGGCGTCGCCGCGCCCTGGTTCGCCGCGGCCCAGTCTCGCGCGCCGGCCTTGTCCACCGAGACGATCGTCCAGCGATTCATCGCGGCGCGGGGCGGATTGCCGGCCATCAAGGCGATCCATACCCTGAAGATGGCCGGCACGATGCGTCCCGGCGGCTTCGATGTTCAGCTGAAATATGACGAGACGATCGATCGGCCCGGGTCGGTTCGTATCGATGCGACACTCCAGGGACTGACGCTCGTCGAATCCTACAACGGATCGACGGGTTGGCAGATCCAGCCGTTCCAGGGCCGCAAGGACGCGGAGGACGTCTCGGCCGACGACGCCAAGAGCCTGGCGGAAGAGGCCGATTTTGAAACGCCGCTGATCGACGCCGCCGCCAAGGGCGCGACCATCGAGAATCTGGGGGTCACCGACATCGACGACGCCCCGGCCTATGTGCTGCGGGTCAGGCTCAGGAACGGCGATGACGAAACCTGGTACATCGATCCGGACGCCTTCCTTCCGGTGAGGATGATCACGCATCAGAAGGTGCGTGGATCGGACGTCTACAACCAGACCGATTTCGGCGACTATGAAAAGGTCGACGGGGTCTATTTCCCCTTCGAGATCGCCAGCGGCCCCAAGGGATCCACGGTTCAGCAGCGCGTCACCTACGACACGGTCGTCGCCAATGGATCGGTCGATGCGGTGTTGTTCGCCAGGCCGGCGCCGCCGGCCGCCACGCCCTCCGGCGGCGCGCCGACAACGGTCCAGAAGCCGCCCGCCGCCGCGCCGCAGCGGCCCAAGGATCAGCAGCCGGCCACACCGCCGCCGGCGAAGGGATGATCGGCATGCGCGCCTCGACTTCCCTGATCGTTCTGGCCGCCTGTTTGGCGGCGAGCGCCGCGCCGGCCGCCGCCCCAGCCGCCACCGTCCCGTTCGACTCCGCCTCGATTTCGGGACTGGGCGCCCGCAACATCGGTTCGGCCGCCATGAGCGGGCGCATCGCCGCCATCGCCGGTCGCGTCGAAGCCGACGGCAAGACCATGTTGCTGATCGGCGCGGCCAGCGGCGGGGTGTGGAAGTCCACCGACGGCGGCACCACCTTCCGTCCGATCTTCGACAAGCAGACCGCGCAGTCGATCGGAGCGCTCGCGCTCGATCCCGCCCATCCCGGCACCTACTGGGCCGGAACCGGCGAGAGCTGGATGCGCAACAGCGTTTCGGTCGGTGACGGCATCTACAAGACCACCGACGGCGGCGAGACCTGGACCAACATGGGTCTGCCGAACTCGGAACATATCTCCGCGATCGTCGTCGATCCGACCAACGGCGATGTCGTCTACGCCTGCGTTCCTGGCCGGCTATGGAGCGACAGCGCCGACCGGGGGCTCTACCGGACGACCGACGGCGGCAAGACCTGGGCGCAGATTCTCAAGGGCCCGAATCTCTCCACCGGCTGTTCGACCCTCGCCATGGATCCGAAGAATCCGCGCAAGCTCATCGCCGGACTCTGGGATTTCCGGCGCACCGGCTGGGGGTTCCGGTCGGGCGGATCGGGTCCGGACCAGCCGTCAGGCAGCGACCTGATGGTCAGCGAGGACGGCGGCGCCACCTGGAGCTCGCTGAAGAGCAACCCCAGCCTTCCCAAAGGCCCCTGGGGGCGTCAGGCGGTCGCCTTCGCGCCTTCGAATCCGAACATCGTCTACGCCTTCATCGAGGCGACGCGCAGCGCCCTCTTTCGGTCGGAAGACGGCGGCAAGACCTGGGCCGAGCGCGACCGCAGCCAGAACATGGTCTGGCGGCCGTTCTATTTCGCCGAGCTGATCGTCGACCCGGCCAATCCCGACCACCTGTTCAAGACCGATCTGTCGCTCATCGCCAGCGACGACGGCGGCCGGAGCTTCTCCACCGTCGCCGACAGCACGCACAGCGACCAGCACGCGGTGTGGATCGACCCGACCAACCCCAAGCACGTGGTCACCGGCAACGATGGCGGCCTCTGGATCAGCTACGACGGCGCCAACCGCTGGCAGAGGGCCGACAATCTGCCGATCTCGCAATTCTATCACGTGAGCGTCGACGACAAGGACCCCTACCAGGTCTACGGCGGCCTGCAGGACAACAGCGCCTGGGTCGGCGACAGCGCCTATCCCGGCGGCATCACCAGCAGCCGCTGGGAAAATCTCGGCGGCGGCGACGGCTTCTGGGCCTGGCCCGATCCGGCCGCGCCGGCGGACTTCGCCTATGCCGAGAGCCAGGGCGGCTCGCTGCAGCGCGTCAACCGGCGCACCCTCGAGAGCCGGGACATCCAGCCGAAGTCGGACACCACCGAGAAGCTGCGCTTCAACTGGAACACCCCGGTGATGGTGAGTCCCACCGACACCGGCACGATCTACATCGGCGCACAGTACCTGTTCCGCAGCCGCGACCACGGCCAGAGCTGGGACAAGATATCGCCGGACCTGACCACCGACGATCCGCAAAAGCAGAAACAGGAAGAGAGCGGCGGCATCACCGTCGACAATTCCGCCGCCGAAACCCACACGACGATCTATGCCATCAGCGAGTCGCCGAAGAGCGCCGGAACGATCTGGGTCGGCACCGATGACGGCAACCTGCAGCTGACCCGCGACGGCGGCAAGACCTGGACCAATCTGACCAGGCGCACCGGGATGGCGCCTTACGCCTGGGTGTCGTGGGTCGAGGCCAGTCCCTACGATCCCGCCGTGGCCTATGCGGCGTTCGACCGGCACACGTTCGGCGACTTCGCGCCCTACATCTTGCGAACCGCCGACTACGGGCGGACCTGGACCCGGATCGCCGGCCCGGAGCAGGGCATGCGCGGCCAGGCCTGGGTGATCAAGGAGGATCCGGTAAAGCCCGGCCTGCTCTATGCCGGGACGGAATTCGGCCTGTGGATTTCCCCCGATGGCGGGCGCCGCTGGGCGCAGTTCAAGGGCGGCGACATGCCCGATGTTCCGGTTCGCGATCTCGCCTTCCAGACACGGGACCATGACCTCGTTGTTGCGACGCACGGGCGCGGCATCTGGATCATCGACGATCTGACCCCGCTGCGGGCCCTGGACGACAAGACGATGGCGACGCCGCTGACGCTGCTGCCGTCGAGGCCGGCGCAGCAGCGGATCGAGGCCAACGGCGGCTGGTCGAACGGCGACGCCGTCTTTGTCGGCGACAACCCGCCCGACGGCGCGGTGATCAGCTATTACCAGCCGCAGCGTCACCTGATCGGCAAGCTGAAGATCGAGGTGCTGGACGCCTCCGGAAAGGTGCTGGACACGCTTCCCGCCTCCAAGCGCCCTGGGATCAATCGCGTGGTCTGGACCATGCGGGCGCCGGCGCCGCATGCGCCACCGGCAGCCCAGATCGCCTTCAACTCCACCCAGGGACCGCGGCTGATCCCGGGCGTCTATACGGTTCGCGTGACCAGCGGTTCGACGGTGCTCACCCAGCCTCTGACCGTCACCCTCGATCGGCGCGCCACCTTCGACCTCGAGGACCGCCAGGCACAGTTCGACGCCGCCATGCGGGTGAGCCGCCTGTTCGGCCGCGAGACGGCGCTTGTCACCCGCATCAACGCCGTGCGCCAGGGGGCCGACGCCCGCGCCGCTTCGCTGCCCGACGGCGATCCTCTGCAGGCGCAGCTCCGCGCGCTTTCCGCCAAGGCCGACTCCCTGCGCAAGGAGATTGTGGCGACCAAGGAGGGCGGCGCGATCACCGGCGAGGAGCGGGTGCGCGAGTACACCGACCAGCTCTACGGGGCCATCCAGTCGTATGAAGGCCGGCCCGCCAGCTACCAGATCACCCGGATTGCGGTTCTCGAAAACCAGTTGAAGGACATCACGAGCCGGTTCGACCGCCTCGCCGCCACCGATCTGGCGGCGCGGAATTCGGATCTGGTCGCCCACAAGCTCCCGCCGATCGCCCCGCCGCCGCCGGACACGGACGAGGATCGCCCTGGGGGCGGCGGCTCGCCGGAGACCCTGCGCGGCTTCGCCTTCTCCTTGCATCCGACCTTCGCAACCGCGGCCGCGGCGGAGAAGGATTAGCGGGAGGCGTCCACGAAGCGGGCCCTTCACCGTCTGCGCCTGGCCGCGCCGCCATTCGTGCGCCCGCCGCCGTTCGCGGCTATGAAACGATCGCGAAAGCGGAGGCATCTCGGCCATGAGATTGTGGAGAGTCATCGCATCGGCCCTGGCCCTGGGCCTCGTCGCCCTGGCCGCCCACGCCGGGCCGGTCGGCGAGCGACACCTCGTAACGACCGATTCCACCGCCGCGCTGCGCGACGCCGAGCATCGCTCGCAGGTGCGCGTCACCGTGTGGTACCCGGCGGCGGCCGGTTCGGCCGAGCAATCGATCGACCAGGGCCCACCGGGAAAACCGATGATCCTCGAGGGCGCCGTCGCGCCGGACGCCCCCTTCGCCGACAGCCGGCGCCGGCCGGTGATCCTGCTCTCCCACGGATTCGGCGGGGCGGCGCGGTCGATGGCCTGGTTCGGCGTGGCCCTGGCCCGCGCCGGCTATGTGGTGATCGCGCCCGACCATCCCGGCAACAATGGCCTCGACAAGATGACCGCGGCCGGCGCGGTGCTTTTCTGGGATCGGGTCGACGATCTCAAAGCCGCGCTGGACAGGGTCCTCGCCGATCCGGCGATCGGGCCGCATATCGACCGGGCGCGTCTTGGCGTCGCGGGTTTTTCCGCCGGCGGCTACACCTCGCTGATCGCGGCGGGGGCGCGAGCTTCGCCGGACCGCCTGGGCGACTTCTGCCGCGCTCATCCCAGGGATGGCATCTGCATGCCCCAGAAGGAGCTTGCGCTCAGCCTGGACGACGCCATCGCCACGCTGAGATCACCGGCTCTGGCCGGAGAGACCGCCCGCGCCGGCGATGACCGCTCCATCCCCGGAATCCGCGCCGTGTTCACGATCGCGCCGGCCATCGTCCAGGAACTGACCCCAGAGAGCCTCAGGCGGATCAGGCCACCCGTCGCCATCGTCCTGGGAGACGCCGATCCGGTCGCGCCGCCCGATACCAACGGCCTCGTTGCCGCCCGGCTTATTCCGCATGTCCAATTGAAGGTGCTGCCGGGCGTCGGCCACTACGATTTCGTGGGCGTCTGCACGCCCGCCGGCAGGGCGGCGCTCTCGATCTGCAACGCCAAGGTCCCACAGGGGCCGACGCTCCAGGCCGCCGTTGATATGGCGCTCGCCTTCTTCGCCCGAAGGCTCGGCGCTCCATAGACTGGAGCCTGGCCTGCTCGCGCGGCATCCGATCTGGCGCGTCAGTCGCTTCCGCCCGCCTTGCGATAGGCTTTCCGGGCGGCCACGACGGCCGCGGTCGCCGCCTTGCGAGCGCGAACATAGGCGTCCTGTGCCGCTTCGCGCCGGGCCTGGAAGGCCTCCTCTTCCCGCCTGAGATCGCCTTCCTCCTGCTTGCGGCCTTGATCAACGTCGCGAAGCTCGGACTCGGCAGCATCGAGACGGGTGCGATCCGCCGGCGGTTTTGGCGGCCCGCGCTTGGCAGTCTTCGCTCTCGCTTTTTTTGGACCCGGCGCGTCGGGGATCTTGGGCAAGCCGGCCGGCTCAATCTCGTAGGCGCCGCTGGAGCCGATCGGACGGCGCAACAACGTCTCGGGATGTTCGAGCGCCGCCTCACGGGCCGCGTCGTCGGTTGAAACCCAGGCCTGGCCGCTGGCGAACAGGTCCTGGTGGGTGTCCCAGGCGCGCAGGGCGGCGGCCCGGCTCGGCGCGGCGATCACGGTGTCGTAGAAGCCGACCCGGGCCTGGAAGACCTTCAGCTTGCGCGCCCGCCTGGCCAGGATGCACCTCTCCGGAGAGGCAATCCGGAGATCCCGCTCAGGTTCCCTTGGCGGGAGTCAGGCCGTCGTCGGCCGCCCGAGCAGCGCCACGCAGGCCGCGCCGGCCAGGATCGCCATCGGCGCGAGGGCCAGCAGCACGCCGTCCTGGCCGACGCCGGACGTCAGCAGTTCGGCGGCGAAAAGGGGACCCACGACGGCCCCGAGGCGGCCGACGGCCACTGTCGCGCCAACCCCCGTCGCCCGGATCGCCGTCGGGTAGTAGTTGGGCGCCAGGCCATAGAGCAGGATCGCCACCGAGCTCGAAAAGCCGCCGGCGAAGAAGGCGATGAACCCCGCCGCAACCAGCTGCGGGCCAACCAGGGCGAGCAGGATCAGAGAGACGATCAGGCTGGCGTACCAGGCCGCCACGACCAGGCCGCGCCGCGCCCGTTCGATGAGCACGGCGAGCGCAAAGACGGCGAGGCCGCCGCCAAGGTTGAACACCATGGCCAAGACACTGGCGTCATGCTTGCTGACACCCTTCTCGCCCAGGAGGATCGGCAGCCAGTTGAGCAGCGTGTAGAGGCCCATCAGGGCGCAGAAGGTGGAAACCCAGAGGCACAGGGTCGCGAGCGTCCGGCCCTCTCCGGTCAGGGCCCAGAGAAAGCCGGTGCGGGCCCTGGCGCCGAGAGGCTCGACCCGCCGGGTCCTGACAAAATCTGGCGATTCGTCGAGCCCGGGCGCCATGATCGCCGCGAGCAGCACTGGCGCGCCGCCGCCGAGGTAGAAGATCCATCGCCAGTCGAGCCCGGCCGCCGTCGCGCTGGAAAGGACGCCGCCGAACGGCATGCCGGCCGCGACCATGGTCGTCACCATGGTTCGCCGGCGCTCGGACGAGACTTCCGAGGCCATGGCGATCATGTTGGGCATGGCGCCGCCAAGCCCCAGGCCTGCTGCGACACGGATGGCGATGAGATCGTCGAAGCCCGTGGCAAGAACCGTCGCGGCCGAAAAAACGCCGAACACCGCCATCGATCCGACCAGGGTCCATTTGCGACCGACCCGGTCCGCCAGCCGCCCCACCGCAAGGGCTCCGATGAAGAGGCCGAGAATGCTGGCGCTGAAGACCGGCCCAAGTTGCGCGCGCGTCAGGTGGAGCACCGGTCCCAGATGCGGCGCTGCCACGCCCATGGAGGTGATGTCGAAGCCCTCGGTCAGGGCGGCGGCGAAGCACAGCGCCAGGGTCACACGCGTTCGCCAACCCACGGCGCCCGCGCTGGGCGGCGCGACGGCCGTTTCGCTGAGCGCGCTCATCGACTCCCCCCAAGCAATCCCTGGCCCGGTCTGACGTGGGCCATTCTGTTATGCGGCGGCCACTGCTGCGGAACAAGGCCGGAACAAGCGGACCTATAAGCCGTTTTCGATTGAGGCGGCCCTCGAACGTTTCCGGCCGTGAATCTCCCAAAGGAGAGGCTCAACGATGACTACAACCTATACGCAGACTTCCGCCGAACGGTCAGCGGCGGTAGAGGCCGGGGGCGCCGCCACCGAAAGCATGGGCGGCGTCGCGGTCGTGATCCTGGCCATTCTTTCCCTCGCCGGCGTCGTTCCCGGCGCTCTGACCCCCATCGCCGCCATCGTCTTCGGGGCAGCCTTCCTGATCGAGGGCGCGGCTTTGGCCGCCCGGCGCAACGAGATGATGACCGGCCTGATCGGCGCGGAAGCTGAGAGCGTGATCCTGGGCGGCGGGGTGACGGTGGAGATGGCCTCTGGCGTGACCGCCGTCGTCCTCGGCATCCTGGCGCTGATCGGGGTTGCGTCGGCCAGCATGATTTCGACCGTCCTGATCGTTGGCGGCGCAGGCCTGATCCTGTCGGCCGGCGCGCTCAGCGAGTTCGCTGAACTGAGGGCAGCCTTGGCTGGCGCGGCGGGCGCGACGCAGCGCCTGGCGCGGACGGCGGTCTCCGGCGCGGTCGGAACCCAGGTTCTGGCGGGCCTTTCCACCGTGGTCCTCGGCATCCTCTCGCTGGTGCCGTCGCTGGCGGCGCACGACGTTACTTTCGTGCGCGTTGGCATGTTGGTGCTCGGCGCCGCGCTGGTGGTGAGCGGCACGGCGCTTTCCGGCCGGATGCTCGGCTTTTCGCGCCGCCGGCGCTGATCGTTGGAGCGCGTTCCGAGCAGGAACGCGCTCGACCCTTTGAGCCCAGGATTGAGCGAACGAGGCGATTGGGCCTGATATCTCTCTAAGGGCGATCGCCGTTGGCCGGCAATCGCCCTTGGGACCTTTGGTGATCGGCTCACGGAACCCACGCGCCTCTGAAAGTGCGAACTGCGCTTCGACACCCCATCCCGAATTTGGCTCATGTCGCTTCATGACTCGCCTTCGACGGCGTCAGCGCGAAGCTGACCGCCCGCCCGACCGCGGCCGGGATGACGCTGGCGTGGTCCTCGTCGTCGAAGCAGACGTATTTCAGCTCCCTCAGGGGAAAGGCTTTCAGAGCCCCGGCAAACTCACGGGCCGATTCGACCATCCGCGCCTCTCGAACCCTGGCCTGGGTGGCTTCCAGCGTCATGCCCGGAGCGGCCTTCTCCGGCGGATCCTGCTCACAGGCCGCGACGTCGACCAGCACGCGCGGCTTGGCGCCCGTCTTGGCCAGCCGCTCGGCGAAACCGTCCAGTAGCCCGAGAGTCGCGAAGTCGTTCCACCAGAGCGAGGGGCTGGAGGCGGCGAACGCCTCGAATGCGTCGGGGCGGGTGAGCAGGGCGTGAGCCGTGAAGAGGCCGCCAAGCGAATGGCCGAAGAGGATGCGGCGGGTCTCCGAGGCCTCCGGCGCGCGACGGCGGACTTCCGGAATCATTTCGTCGAGAATGAAGGCGAGGAAGGCGTCGGCGCCGCCGAACTCGGTCCCCATCATCGGCGCCATTTCCGGGTATTTGTCCGCCGGCGTGGCGGGCGTCATGTCCCGGGTTCGAAGACGCATGGTCGCCAGGATATCGGCGTCATAGCCGACGCCGACGATTACCGCCGGCGTCAGTGCGCCCAGGGCCCCGCGGTAGATCGCCGCTTCCGCCGCCGTGCCAAAGGTGATCCCCGCATCCAGGACGATGAAAATCGGCGAGTCCGGGACCTGGGCCAGGGGCCTGGCGAGGCTGATGGAGAAATCATGCCCCGTAGCCTTGGCCGTCATTGGGAACATTACGGCGCTGGACAGGATCGAAGTCGGCATGGACGCGCACCCCTCAGCCGCCATGCAAGCAACGTGCGGCGTGCGAGTCAGCTAAGGCGCGCCGCCGCCCCTGTCCATTGCCCTACCCGGCGACGATCTTGCGCACCGCCGCATTGGGATCGTCGACCACCCGGCTCTCCAGGTTGAACACCATGGTCGCCCGGCGGCCCGCGTCATACGGCGGCCAGGGAGGCGTGAGCGGGCCGTCCGGGCGTCCTGTCCGGGCAAAGGCGACCCAGGCGCCGCACAGCTGGTCGGCCATCCGTTTGGGCTGCGGGCCGGGGCCGACGAACGCCCGCACCCGATCGAAGCTGTAGAGCATGAACGGGATTTCCATGGTGTGCGGCGTCTTGAAGACGCCATGGTCCACCGGGGTCTCCCAGGTCAGGTTCCACATGTAGACCGGCGCGCCGCCGGCGGCGGCCTGGGCCGCCTTTCGCTCGGCGAGCCTCACCGATCCGGCCATGGCGAAATTCGAGGAGATGGCGGCGGAGAGGAGATAGGTCGGCGAATAGGTCGGATCGATTGCTCGCAGGGCGTCGATCAGCGCCTTGCCCTTGGCCCCGAACGGGGCGGTCATCTTGGCCAGATCCGCCTCGGTCATCCGCCCGAACCACGGCTCGGAAGCGAGGAACAGGGTCATTTCGTCCTTCACGAAGCCGATCAGCAGGGGCACATCGGCCGAAACGGCCGGAGCGTCCGGGTCGAACGGATCGCGGGCGAGTACGACATCATCGACGACCGGCTCCAGCGGGATGCCGGGCGGGGGACCCATGCCGAAACCTGGTCCCATCTTCGCGTTCACCGCGTCCACCGCCGCCAGCAGGGTCAGGGCCGGCACGGCCTGCAGGGCCTTGATGTCGCCGGGCGCGACGCCGAGCTCGGCCAGCACCTTGCGGGCCCCGGCAGTCGCCGCCTCCCTGCGCCCGACCTTCAGCCCCGGGCCGCTCTGGATCGAGGCCTTGTGGAAGAGCCCCTTGGCCGCTGGCATGGCCATCAAGGCCGAGACCTTCGCCCCGCCGCCGGACTGGCCCATGATGGTGACGTTGGCCGGATCGCCGCCGAACGCGGCGATGTTGTCGCGCACCCACTCCAGGCAGGCGACGAGGTCCAGCATGCCGAGGTTGCCGCTGGCGGCGAAGTCGGCGCCCATCAGCTCGCCAAGATAGAGATAGCCGAAGGCGTTGAGGCGGTGGTTCATGGAGACGGCCACCACGTCGCCGTGGCGGGCCAGGCCCTCGCAGTCGTAGATCGGCTGGCCGGCGGAGCCGAAGGCGAAGCCGCCGCCGTGGATCCACACCATCACCGGCCGCTTGCGGGCGTCGCACGCCGGCGTCCAGACGTTGAGGAACAGGCAGTCCTCGTTCTGGATCTTGAGGTCCGAGGGCGTGGTGAACACCTGGTCCATCTGCATGCCGAAGTCGGAGACCGGCGCGGCGATCGTGCCGCCGGCCATCTGCATGGCCGGGGCGCCGTAGTGCGAACAGTCGGCGACCGTGGTCCAGGGCTTGGGCTTCTGCGGCGGGCGCCAGCGCAGCGGACCGATCGGCGGCGCGCCGTAGCGGAGGCCGAGAAAAGTCAGAACGCCGCCATGAACGAGGCCCTGGATCTTGCCGGCCGTGGTCTCGATCACCGGAGTCACCACCGGCACGCCTGGGCCGGTCTCGACGTAGTGAGCCGCGGCCGCGCGAGCAGCCTCCGCTGTCGCCGGCCTGGCCACCTGGGCGCCCGCACCTCCGGCGAGCGTCAAAGCCCCTGCCGCCAAGCCCATCATCTCGCGCCTGCGCACGCCTTCGCCCATGGTTTCGCTCCCTCGTCCTTGGCGAACCCTCGCGCCGTGACCGCCGGATGGCAAGGGTTGGCGCGGCGCCGATTCAGGCCTTGACATCCTCCAATCCTTCTTGCATAATGCAATGAACGCGTCGGCGCGTGCCGACCGGTCTTTGACATCGTGAATCGGTGACAAGGCGCCTTCCTTTCGGGTGGCGCGCCGCGGGGGCTCAAACGCTTCATCAAGTCCATGGACGAGCGGTGATTTTTCTCGGACCGCCGGCGTCTCGCCGGCTGCGCCGGCGCCCATGCCGGGCCGTGCAAGCCGGCCCCTCCGTATCTACGGTGAAATGCCCGTGTCTACGGCGTTTGACGGTGGCCGTTTCGTTCCCATTCTCCGCTCGTCCCGGACGCCGAGCATGTAGCGAGGCGAGCCGGGATCCAGGCATTTTATCGTCGAGCGCCCGCATTTCATAAAAAGCCTGGGTCCTTGATGGCCTCGCTACTCGCTCGGCCTCGAGGATGAGCGGCGTCAGGAACGGAGCGCCAGCGTCTCGCCTGTTGCGCCGTTCGACGCGAAGGGTGTCAAGGTCGCTGGACACCATTATTAATGGGGAATCGTCCATGTTTATGGACGTTAATGGTGACCGATTTCTCGGAGCGCCGGCGTCTCGCCGGCTCTTTATCTGGCGCGCCCATCCCAAAAAGACCGTCATGGCCGGGCTGAACACTTGTCCCGGCCACCCAAGAACGCCGGATTGCGTGTGGCCATGCCCGGCATGGCCACTCACCAGCTCGCGCCGAATGGGTCCCCGGCACGAGGCCGGGGATGACGGCCGTGGTGGTGGGTGGGACGAGAACATCCTTTGTCGGCTGCGCCGGCTGCGCAGGGGGCGCGAGATGTTCGCCGTCCTCGATTCGCCCTTGCCGAACTGGAAACAATCCTCGCGTCGGAACCGGCTACCGATGGCGTTGGCCAGCGCCGGTCCGTCGATCCGTACTTATGGTGCGACGCCCGTGTCTACGGCGTTTAACGGTGGGCCAATACGGACCGAAGCTGTTCCACTCCCGTTCTCCGCTCGTCCCGGACGCCGAGCGAGAAGTGAGGCGAGCCGGGATCCACGCGTTTTATCGTCGAGCGCGCGCATTTCATAAGAAGCCTGGGTCCTTGATGGCCTCGCCACCCGCTCGGCCTCGAGGATGAGCGGCGTCAGGAGCGGAGCGCCGGCGTCTCGCCTGTTGCGCCGTTCGACGCGAAGGGTGTCAAGGTCGCTGGACACCATACTTTACGGGGAAACGCCCATGTTTATGGCGATTTATGGAGGCGCACTCCTCCTTCCGCAACCGCGTTGAAGCCGTCGCGCGAGGCTGCTGCCCGATCAGGCCGGCGAGGAGTTGATACCGAGGGCCGGGACCGTGGCGTTGAAGAAGAACGGTCATGGCTCCCCCGACCCGCGGCTTGACTGAGCCGTTGTCGCCACGCCGGCCGGGCCTTGCAAGAGAGCGTCAGGCCACCTTCAGCGGGGCGATGGGCAGGCGGCGGATGCGCTTGCCGGTGGCGGCGAAGATCGCGTTGGCCAGGGCCGGCGGCAGGGGCGGTACGGGCGGCTCGCCCACGCCGGTCACCTTGGCGCCGGGCGTCTCGAGGATAACCGTTTCGATTTCGGGCGCTTCAGCCATGTGGACCATGGGGAAGGAATCGAAGAACGCCTGCTCGACCGCGCCGTCCTTGATCGTGATCTGCTGACGGAGCGCCGCCGACAGGGCCATGATCACGCCGCCTTCGACCTGGGCGCGGATCTGGCCGGGATTGATCGCGGATCCACAGTCGATGCCCGCCGTCACCTTGATCACACGGGGAGTCTCGCCGGCCGGCTCGATCTCGACGATTTCGACGCAGGATGTGCCGCCACGCTCGCAGAGGGCCACGCCGCGATGGCGTCCGGCCGCCGGCGGCTTCGACCACCCGGCGCGCTCGGCGGTCGCCGCCAGCAGGCGCGTCAGGCGCGGATTGTCCTTGAGCAGCCGCATTCGGTAGGCGACCGGATCGGCTTTGCCGAGCGCCGCCAGCTCATCGATGAAGCTTTCGACGAAGAAGGTGTTCTGGGTCCAGTCCACCGATCGCCAGGCGCCGATCGGCACGCCGGGATTCCACGTCGTGGCGGCGACGTAGGCGGCGAGCAGGCCATAGGGCGTCTCGCCGATGCCGCCGAACGGACCTTCGTCGAGGCAGGCGATGTCCGCCCGGAAGGCGACGGGCATGCCGTCGGCGTCGAGACCGGCCTGGAGCCTGGCTACCGCCGCCGGCCGGTAGAAATCGTGCCGCATGTCCTCGTCGCGGCCCCAGATCAGCTTCACCGGAACGCCGGCTTCGCGGGCGATCAACGCCGCCTGGACGCCATAGTCTGTCTCCAGGCGCCGGCCGAAACCGCCGCCGAGCTGGGTGGTGTGGAGCTCGACCGCCGCTTCACTGAGTCCGAGCGCCTTGGCGACGTCACGGCGCATCCTCGATTGCACCTGGGTGGGGGCCCAGATTTCCGCTTTGCCGTTCGCCACCCGGGCGGTGGCGTTCATCGGCTCGAGCGTGGCATGGGCGAGCAGGGGAACCTCATAGGTCGCCTCGAAGCGGCGCGCGGCGCCGGCCAGCGCCGCCGTGTTGTCCGCAAGCGCGGTCTTGGCGTCTGTCTTGGGAGGATCGAACGCGGTCTTCCCGCCGGCCTGGGCGAGGGCGTTGAGCCTGGCGGAAATATCGGCCGACGACACCCCGGCCGCTCGCCCCGGCGTCCATTTCGGGGCCAGCGCCTCGAGGCCGGTCCTGGCGGCCCAGTAGCCGTCGGCGACGACTGCCACCGCGTTCGGCAGCTTCACCACCTTGACGACGCCGGCCACCTTAAGCGCCGGACCCTCGTCGACCCCGGCCAGTTTTCCGCCGAAGCCCGGGCACTGGATGAGGGTGGCCACCTTCATGCCCGGAACCTCGACGTCGAGACCATAGACCGCCGAGCCGTCGACCTTGGACGGCATATCGATCCTGGGCAGCGGCCGACCGACCAGACGCCAGGCCGAACGGTCCTTCAGCGGCGGCTCTGCCGGCGGCGTCAGGACGCAGGCGTCCGCCACCAGCGTGCCATAAGGCAGGCTGCGGCCGCTCGCCGTGTGGATCACCTTGCCGCTCTCGGCGTGGCAGTCGCCGACTGGCGCCCCAAGGCGAGCGGCCCCCGCCCGAAGCAGCATGTCCCGACCGGCCGCCCCCATGGCCCGCAGATGACCGATGTTCTGTTCGATCGAAGCGCTGCCGCCGGTCATGTACTGGCCGCGATGGGTGAGGAACGGCGTCCGGATCGGGGCCATCTCCACGCGCACGCTCTCCCACTGGGCGTCGAGTTCATCGGCGAGGATCTGCGCCATGCCGGTCTGGGCGCCTTGCCCCATCTCCACTTGGTTGACCCGCACCGTCACCTGGCCATCCGGCCCGATCAGCAACCAGTCGTTGAGCGCCTGAGCGGCCTGTTGTGGCGCGGCGATCACCCGGCCGCCCCGCCAGGCGAGCGCCAGGACAGCCGCGCCGGTCCCGACGAACCCGCGCCGTGTGAGCGCGTTCATGCCTTGACCGTTCCCTGGGCCGCACTTTGCGCCGCCCGGTGGATGGCGGCACGAATCCGCGGATAGGTCCCGCAACGGCAGATGTGGGTCATGGCCGCGTCGATATCGGCATCGGTCGGCGCCGGCTTCTCCGCCAGCAGGGCGACGGCGGCCAGGATCATCCCGGACTGGCAATAGCCGCACTGCGGGACCTGTTCCTCCAGCCACGCCTCTTGCATGGGGTGAGAGCGGTCGGGCGACAGGCCCTCGATGGTGGTGATTTTCCCTTCGCCCACCGCCGACACCGGCAGGGTGCAGGTCGTCCGCGGCTTGCCGTCCACAAGCACCGTGCAGGCGCCGCACATGGCGACACCGCAGCCGAACTTGGTTCCGGTGAGCTTGAGTTGCTCGCGCAGCACCCAAAGAACCGGCGTCTCCGGCTCCGCGGCGACCTCGCGGGCGCGGCCATTCACTCGGATGCGGAAGGTCTGGCTCAGCCGAGGTCCTCCTTGAAACCGACTTTATCACCATCCCGCTCAATTCGAGTCATTCGGGGGGCGACTTCACTTTTGCGGACGGCTGCGATCGCCCCACAGCCATTCCAGCGCGCCCGGCAGGGTGTGCTCGACCACCCGCCGGTCGGCGTGACGGCCGCCGAGGGAAAAGGTGAAGCGGTGGTCGTAATCCTTGACCGCCAGAGCCGCCGCCATCCGCCGATTGGCCACAGGCCAGTTGTGCCAGGTCTCTTCCGGGTCGTCGGCGTGGAGATCCTTTTCGCCAACCTCCAGCCACAGGCGCAGGGGCTTGCGCTCGGCGGCGGGAATGAGGCTGGCATGGTATTCCCACGCGCCGCGCGGCGTCGCCGGATCGGGCGGCGAGGCCTGATTGACGAAGGTTCCCGAGTAGGAGAGCACCCGGCGGTACCGCTCGGGGTGGAACCAGGCCATGGTGAAGGCGCAGGCCGCCCCGGAGCTGACGCCCATGACCGCGCGAGCCTCTGGATCGTCGGTGAAGCGAAGGCCCGTTTCACGGGCGGCGCGCGGCAGAACTTCGGTCTCCACGAAGTCGCTGTAGAGGCCCGAGAGCGTGTCGTACTCCAGGCCGCGCTGTGAGCCCTGGGCGTCGCCGCCGCCGCTGTCGATGAGCACCGCGGCCATCGGCGGGACCCGGCCCGCGGCGATCAGGACATCGAGAACCCGCGGCAGGATATCGACGTAGGCATGGCCGTCGTGGGCGACGATGACCGGCAGGGGCTGGGTGACGGGATGGGCCGGAGCATAGACCCACACCGTCCGGCGGTAGGGCGCCGCCACGGACTGCTCGCTCGCAGCCGCCGCCAGACGGTTGCCGTAGGCGTCGCGGCGACGGGTGACCTCATTGTCGAGGCGGCGTATCCCCGGAAAGAAAGCGCTGTCACGCGAGTCCATGACGAAGGCGGTCAGCCACCCTGTCGGCGCCTCGGCGTCGAGTTCGGGCGCGCGCGGATAGTCCGGGCCGACGGTGGCCTCGCGCTCGGCCCCGCGCCTCACGCCGCCAATGCCGCGCGCCAGGGATCGAGGTTCCAGTTGGGATAGCGCGCCTGCGCCCGCTTCAGCGTCGTTTCGGTCCAGAACGGATGACCCGGCGATGGCACGCCAAAGCAGGCGAGCTGCTCGGGCGAGGCGTGATCGAAGATGATCCGCCAGGGGCGGGTGTGATGGAACTGCCAGGCGTGGAAGCCGATCGCCTCATCGCCGGCGCGCTTGAAACAGCTCATCACCGCATAGCGTCGTCCGCCCGGCGCGGTGAGGTTGGCGCCGCGATGAAAAATATCGATCGAATAGGGATTGATGGTCCCGGCGGGGCCGGCGCTGGTCCGCTCCACCGTCCTCAGCCTCGCCTGCATATCGGCTTGAAAGGCCGGATCGAAATTGAGCGTGGCCTCCGGGCCGGCCACCTTCAGGCTGTCAGGCCGGGTGACATAGCGCATGGCCCCGTGGGCGTCGGTGACATCGGTGAAGTAGCAAAGGATCGTCACGCAGTTCTTTTCGGCGTCCTCCGACGGCGCCGTCAGGGTGTGATTGACGAAATCGCAGTGGAATGGTTGGTCGTAGTCAGCGTCGCCGGTGAACTTCGCCCAGGCTTGGCATTGATAGAGGTGCACCGCCTCGGTCCCCAGTGCCGCCCGGGCGAAGGCGACGAGCGCCGGATGCACGCCGATGAGATTGAGCGCCGGCGAACAATCAAGCGGCAGCGCCTCGAGGGTCTTGAACTGCGCCGGATGGAAGCGTCCGACCTCGCCGCCTGACTTGTGGTCGAGACCCTCCTCCGCCCCGGCGCTCTTGCCGAAGACTTTTTCGAAATCGGCGACGACGAGGGCCACTTCCTCGGGCGTGAAGAAGGACTGGATCTGCGCGACACCTTCGCGCCGCCAGGTCGCGACGTCCGCGGCTGAGAAGCGAAAGCTTTCGGTCATCACCAGGCTCCGGAGAAAGGGGTTTGCTTATGCGGCGGCCGCGGCCGGCGTCAACGCACCGGTAGTCGCAAACGTTGACCCGG
Source organism: Caulobacteraceae bacterium (assembly GCA_036491275.1). Classification (GTDB taxonomy): domain Bacteria; phylum Pseudomonadota; class Alphaproteobacteria; order Caulobacterales; family Caulobacteraceae; genus Acaudatibacter. The sequence continues at coordinate 23,379 of DASXCH010000055.1, read as the reverse complement.
CTTCGCCGGCGATGCTTAGCACGACCCCATGGAGCGATGATGGCGAATGATCCTGTGACCGGGCCGCTGGAGGGCCTGAAGGTGATTGAGATGGGCCAGCTGATCGCCGGCCCATTCTGCGGCCAGCTGCTCGGCGACATGGGCGCGGACGTCGTCAAGATCGAGGCGCCCGGCGCCGGCGATCCGGCGCGGGTCTGGGGCATTCCCGGCTATCCGCTGCATTGGGAAGTGTTGGGCCGCAACAAGCGCTGCGTCTCCTGCGACCTCAGACAGACGGAAGGCCAGGCCCTCGCGCGCCGTTTGATCGCCGGAGCCGACATCCTGATCGAGAATTTCCGGCCAGGGACGCTGGAGCGCTGGAACCTGGCGCCGGCCGACCTGCGCGGGGCTGACCCGCGACTGATCGTGGTGCGCATGTCCGGCTATGGCCAGACCGGCCCTTACAGCGACCGCGCCGGCTATGGCGGCATCGGCGAGGCCATGGGCGGCTGGCGGCGTATCGTCGGCGATCCCGACCGTCCGCCGTCGCGGATGGGGGTGTCGATCGGCGACGCGCTGGCGGCCACCTATGGCGCCCTGGGCGCCCTCGCCGCGCTCGCTTGGCGAGAGAAGACCGGAGAGGGACAGGTGGTCGACAGCGCCCTTTATGAAGCGGTGCTGCAGGTGATGGAGAGCCTGGTGCCCGACTGGCAAGTGGCCGGCCACGAAAGGGGCCGCACCGGCTCGATCCTGCCGGGCATCGCGCCCTCGAATGTCTACCGCTGCGCCGACGGCGAACTCTTGATCGCCGCCAACCAGGACACGGTCTTCGCTCGCCTGGCTGAGGCCATCGGGGCGCCGGAGCTGGCGACCGATCCGCGCTTCGCCAGCCATGGGGCTCGCGGCGCGCGCCAGGGCGAACTCGACGAACTCATCGAGACCTGGACATCGACGCGGACCCTGGCGGAGGTCGAGGCGGCGATGAGCGCCGCCGGCGTGCCGGCCGGGAAGATCTACACCCCCGCGGACATGCTGGCCGATCCCCAGTTCAGGGCGCGGGCAAGCCTCGTCGAAATGGATCATCCCCGCTGGGGCCGCCTCGTCATGCAGAACGTCTTCCCGCGCCTTTCGGCGACGCCGGGGACCGTCCGGCGAATCGCGTCACAGGCGGTGGGTTCGGACAATGCCGAGGTCTATGGCGAGCGGCTTGGCCTCACCGCCGCCGACCTGGCGGACCTCAAGCACCGCGGCGTGATCTGAGCCTTCAGAGCCGCGTGCCCGGATCCAGTCCGCCACCAGGTCGGCCACGGCCACCAGGTTGATGTCGGAGTCCTCGAAGTAGTGGGCGCCCTTTACGAACGCCAAGGTCTTATCGCTGCTGGCGAGCGAGCCATGAATGGCCCGCGCGTCCGAGGAAAGACGCCGACGTCCGCCAGGCTCTGCACCACCAGAGCGGGGATCCTGACTCCTCCTCGGCGGCGGGCGATAGTCTGGCCGGCGCAGAACACCAGGAGCCACGCCCGATGCCCGTCCTTCGTCAAGTCTCGAGAGGCGAACTCACCTCAGACCTCGTCAACCGCTACTACGATCTGCTTTTTGGCGCAGGGATCGATCCGGTCGCCCAGCCGGGGACGGCCACAGGGACGCCCGGCGACTGGTGGACGGTCTTCGCTCTCATCCCGGACATCCTCAAGCACGCCGTCGACGGCTTTGCGCTCTACCGCAATCCCGCGCGCAGGATCAGCCCTGTCCTGCGCGAGCTCGGTCAGACGCGGGCCGGCTGGGTCAAGGGGAGCCAGTTCGTCTTTTCCCAGCATTGCAAGTCGTTGCGCGGCCTTGGCGTGCCGGAGGCGAAGATCGCCGCCATCCCGCATTGGCAGGTGTCGGATCAGTTTGACGCCCAGGAACGGGGCGTCCTCGCCTATGCAGATTGCCTCGCCGGCGGCGCGGGGCGCACGCCGAAGGCGGTGATCTTGGCGCTCAAAGCGTTTTGGAGCGACGAAGAGATCCTGGAATTCACTTACATCACCTGCCTCTACGACATGCATGCGGTGATGAGCCGGGCGCTCAGGCTCGAATTCGACGATCGCGACGATCCGGTCGTCGAGGTCGCGGCGCCGGAGAGCTTCGAGGCCGGCGACTTTCTGGGCGCGTCAAAATCGAAGCCCCGCTGAGAGTCAGCTGAGGCCGAACGCGCGGTCGAACGCCTCGCCGCCGGCTTGCGTGAAGGCGACGACGCGGCCCTCGGCGCGGCGAGCCCAGCCGGCGTCGATCACCCGGCCGAGGATGGCGGCGCCAAGTGTGCCGGCCAGATGGGATTTCCGTTCGCTCCAGTCGAGGCAGGCGCGGCACAGTGGCCGGCGCGACCGCTCCAGCAGCGGCAGGTCGAATCCCAGGCCGTCAAAGAACGCCCGACCCGAAGCCGTCACGCGCGCCTTGGCGCCCAGGCTCACCAGGCCGCGGCTTTCGAGCGACTCGGCCAGCGCCACTGCCCTCTCGCCGGCGAGATGGTCGTAACAGACACGCGCCGCCCGCAACGCCGGTTCACGCGGACCTGGTCGGCGGCGCACGGCGCCCGTGCGCTGGGCGAGACCCATCAGGCCCTCCAGGACTTCGGCGACGTGCGGATCGGCGAGACGGAAATAGCGGTGCCGACCCTGACGGGCGACCACGATCATCCGGGCCTCTACCAGCTTCGCCAGGTGGCCGCTGGCGGTGGGCGCCGCCACGCCGGCGGCGAGGGCCAGCTCGCTGGCGGTCAGCGCGCGGCCGTCCAGCAGTTCGACGAGCATGTTGGCGCGGCCTGGATCGCCAATCACGGCCGCGACCTGGGCGATTTTCGGTCCGTCTTTCATAGTTCGTCTGTAGACGAAACATGCCCGACACGCCAGGGGCTAGAAGCGACGAAAGACCAGCGCAGAGGAGACATCACGTGATCGCCTGCTTCATCCGCTATGAGATCGACCCGTTCGCGAGCGAGGATTTCACCCGCTACGCCGAAGGCTGGCGCGAGGCGATCCCGAATGCCGGCGCCGATCTCATCGGCTACTTCGGGCCGCACGAAGGCTCGGCGACCACCGCCTACGGCATATACGCAATCGAGAATCTCGCTGCCTATGAGGCCTATCGCGCCAGGCTTAGAGCCGATCCCGCCGCCCGAACGAACTTCGAATTCGCCCGCGACAAGCAGTTCATTCGCGCCGAGGACCGGGTATTCCTGAAGCCCCTCAGTGGTCCCTACGCGCGGTAACGATCGGCCAAACGAGGCCGCCCGATCGTCAGTGCCAAAGCTCCCACAGAACGGCGGCGACGGCGACGCAGGCGAGCAGGACGAGGAAGACCGCAAGATTGACCACCGTGAACAGTTGTTCCCTCAGGCCGGAGAACCTGTCTGTCCGCCGCCGACTGTCCTCGTCGCTCAAGTTTCTGATCCCCCACTCTGTCGTCGCCGCAAACTGTGACGCTTGGAGGTGGCGATCGAATTTCAGGCCTGACACTTCGGCGTCTCACGGCACCAACGGGTGATTCAGTCTTCCATTCCGTTTGCGGCGAGACGAACCGCCTGGGCCTGGGAGAGGTCGCAGACGAGGACGGCGCCGTTTTCCACGATCACCGCCAGGTTCTTAAGGCCGATGGCGACCACGCGCGTTCCAGCATCGGCCCGGACCAGGGTATCCTGGCAATCCTCCAGCATGACCCTTCCCTTGACGGCGTTGCCCGCGGTGTCGCGATGGGCGGCGTCAAGCACCGAGTCCCAGGCGCCAAGGTCGGACCAGGCATAGTCGATCGGCAAGACGGCGGCGCGATCGGTCTTTTCCATCACCGCGACGTCGATCGCGATGTGGGGCGCGGTCAGGAAATCTTTGGCAAGGCACATCACGCCGTCCGATCGCGTCGCGTGCTCACGGCCGGCGCGAACGGCGGCCAGCAGCGTCGGCTCGCGCCTTTCAAGCTCGGCAAGCATGACGTCCACCCGGAAGACAAAATTGCCGCTGTTCCACAAGCAGCCCTCGGCCAGCAGGGTTTCAGCGCGCGCGACATCCGGCTTCTCGACAAACGCCGCAACCCGACGCACCGCGCCCTCGAGCGCTTCGCCGGGCCGGATGTAGCCGTAGGCCGTTGATGGTCGGTCCGGCTTGACGCCGAAGGTGACGATGGCGCCGTTGCCGGCGGCTTCGAGCGAGGCGACCACCCCCTCGGCAAAGGCGACCGCGTCCGGCACGAAGTGGTCGCAGGCCGCCACCAGGACCAGAGCCTCGGGCTCGGCCGCCGCGATTTCCAGGCAGGCGGCGGCGATGGCCGGCGCTGAGCCGCGACCGCCAGGCTCGGCGATCACCCGGCAGCCGGCGCCCACGTCCTCGAATTCGCCGCGCACCTCTTCGGCGTGACTGCGCGACGCCACTACCTGCGCGGAGGCGGCGCCAGCGATGCGCCTCACCCGCACCGCCGTTTCCTGGAGCAGGGTGAGGTCGCTGGTGAGCGGCAGGAAGGCCTTGGGCCGCTCGCGCGTCGACTCCGGCCACAGGCGTGAACCGACGCCGCCGCACAGGATGACGGGGTGAACGACGCGATTAACCATGACGCGCGATAGCGGATTTGACCGCCGACCCCAAGACTTCGGATAAGGGCGCGGCCGCCAGCCGTCCTTCGCCCACCGGAGATCCGCCCTGTTCGCCCCTGAAAAGCCGGTCGGTCTCGTCGCCGACATCGGTGGCACCAACACCCGTCTCGCGCTTGCCGGCGTGGATGAGGCGGGTGCAGTCGTAACGGCCTTTCGTCATGACCTGCTTAACGCGGAACATGCCGGCATCGAAGCATGCGTAAGCAACTATCTGGATGCCTTGGGCGCCGCACCCCAGCCGACGATGGCCGCGTTTGGCGTCGCTTCGCATGTCACCGGCGACACCGTGCAGCTGACAAATATCGACTGGGCCTTCAGCATCGAGGACCTTCGATCGAGATTCGGATGGTCGCGCCTCGAGGTGGTCAACGACTTCGTCGCCATCGGCCATTCGCTGGCGGGGCTGCGGCCTGAGCACTGGCGCCCACTGACCGGCCCGGCGTGGCCCGGGCGATTGGCCGGCCACGTTTCCCTGGTTGGACCCGGCACCGGCTTCGGTGTCGGTTCGGTGATCCATGGACAAGGCGAGATCCTGGTCACCCCAACGGAGGGCGGTCATGCCAGCTTCGCACCGGTCGACGCGCTCGAGATTGCGATCCTCAAGGCGATGCTCAGGCGATTTCCGCGCATTTCCAATGAGCGGATCCTCTCCGGCCCGGGCCTGGAAAACCTCTACCGGGCCATGGCCGAGATCCGCGGCACGCTGGCCGATCCGCCGTCCGCGCCGGCGATTGTGCAGGCGGCCACCGGCGGCCGCGATCCCATCGCCAGCGACACGGTGCAGTGTTTCTGCCTGATCCTCGGCGGCGCGATGGGAGATATTGCGCTCATCCAGGGGGCCGAGGCGGTGGCGATCGCCGGTGGAATCGTTCCCCACATGGTCGAGTTTCTCGATACCTCGCAGGTGCGGGCGAGATTCGAAGCCAAGGGCCGGGCCCAGGCGGTGCTTGCGGCCGTGCCGATCGCCCTCATCACGCATCCGGAGCCCGGCCTCTTGGGCGCAGCGCGCCTGCTCTTCAGCTAGGAAAGATCCCGCCAGGCGCGGCCGCCGGCGTCCGGCCAGTCGACGGCCTCGAAGACGCCACGGGCGACGGCTCGGGCCAGGCAATCGGCCGCCAGCGCGCCCAGCCGGGTCAAGCTCACCGACCTCGGCTCAGGCAGGGGCCGACGGCCGGTGGCGAGGGTGAAGACGACATCGCCGTCGAAGGGCGTGTGCACCGGACGGATCGCCCGCGCGAAGCCGTCCTGGGCCATGACCGCCAGACGCCTAAGTTCCGCGGGTGTCAGATCGGCGTCGGTCGCCACGACGCCCAGGGTGGTGCTTTCGCGCGCCCTGGCCTCGCGCTTGGCGTGACCCCAATCACCCGGCGCGACGCGAGCCGTCGCCTCGTCAAGAGCGCCGAACTCATCGTCGATTTCGAAGGGCGCCGCCCAGAAGGCGCGACCGCCCGGCCTCACCACCGATCCGAAGCTGTTGACCGCCGCCAGGGCGCCGACGGTGAAATCATCCGCCTCTATGGAGGCCGAGCCAACACCGCCCTTCAGCAGGCCGGCCATGGCCCCGCATCCTGCCCCGACCGAACCCAGGGCGAAGTCGAGATCGGCGACCTTCACCGCCGCCAGCCCAAGGTCGCGGTAGGGCGGCGTCTGGGCCCAGCGTTTGTCGCCACCATTGGCCAGGTCATAGAGGATGGCCGCGGGCACGATCGGCGCTGGCGGGGCAGTCGGCGCCAGATGGAAGCCACGCCCGCGCGCGCCGAGCCAGGCGGTCACCGCGTCGGCGGCGGCCAGGCCGTAGACCGATCCCCCGGCCAGGACGACGGCGTCCACCGCCTCGACCAGGGTGTCGGCGGCAAGGGCGTCGGTCTCTCGCGTGCCCGGGCCGCCGCCGCGTACATCCACCCCGGCCACGGCCCTGTCGTCCGGCAGGATCACCGTCACGCCCGTGCGCGCCTTGGCGTCTTCCGCCTGGCCGACCGTGAGGCCGGCGACGTCCGTGATCAGATTGCGGGGGCCTGGTCGCATGGCACGACGGAGGAGACACGCGTGCACGCATAATGTCTACGTTTCGCCGCGCCTCAATCCCTTCTAGGGTCGCTCCAGACAAGCCCGGATCCCCGCATGCGCCTCGCCGTCGTCTTCGCCGCCCTCGCTCTGATGGTCAGCCCGGCGGTGGCCCAGCACGCCATGGTGGCGGCGGCCAATCCCATCGCCACGGACGCCGGCCTGAAGGTTCTGCGTGACGGCGGCTCGGCGGTCGACGCGGCGGTGGCGATCCAGGCGACCCTCGGCCTTGTCGAGCCGCAGAGTTCCGGGCTCGGAGGCGGCGCCTTCATGGTCTACTACGACGCAAAGACAGGCCGTGTGACTGCCTATGACGGTCGCGAATTCGCACCCTCAGGTGCGACACCGGACATGTTTCTCGGCGCCGACGGCAAGCCAATCAGCTTCTTCCAGGCGGTGCTGTCCGGACGATCCGCCGGCGTTCCCGGCGCGGTCGCCATGCTCCACCTGGCTCAGACGGAGCACGGGCGGTTGCCCTGGATCGCTCTGTTCGCGAGCAGCGAGCGGCTGGCGTCCGAAGGCTTCATCGTCAGTCCACGGCTCGCCGACTACATCTCGGGCCACGCGCCGCAGGCCCAGACGCCGAACGTGTCGGCCTATTTCACCCGTGCCGACGGCCGTAAGTACGTCGCCGGCGACCGTTTGAAAAACCCGGCCTACGCCGCCACTCTGCGCCGCGTCGCCGCCGAAGGGCCGACTGCGCTCCTTGCTGGTCCGATCGCCGTTGACATCGTCGCCAAGCTCCATGAGGGGCCGCTGCCGGGAACCATGACCCTGGCCGACCTGGCCGCTTACAAACCGATCGAGGAGCCGGCGCTTTGTCGCCCATTTCACCGTTGGACGGTGTGCGAGCCGCCTGCGCCTTCGGGCGGTGTGGCGACCCTCGAGACCCTGGGAATCCTCGAGCATACCGACATCGCCGCGCACGGGCCGACCGATCCGCAGGGCTGGTTCCTATTCTCCCAGGCCGAACGCCTCGCCTATGCCGACGACCTTGCCTTTGTCGGCGATCCCGCCTTCGTTCAGGTGCCCATCAAAGGCCTGCTCGATCCCGATTATCTCGCCGCGCGGGCGCGGCTGATCGGATCCATTGCCGGCCCTCCACCCGAGGCAGGCCATCCGGCCGGCGCGCCGCGGACGGGCCCCGACGCCACGATCGAGCCGGGCGGCACCTCCTCGTTCACGGTGGTCGATAAGTGGGGGAACGTGGTCTCCATGACCACGACGGTGGAGAGCGTGTTCGGCGATGGCCGAATGGTCGACGGCTTCATGCTCAACAACCAGCTGACCGACTTCTCCTTTGCGCCGACAAACAAGAACGGCTTGCCGGCCGCCAACGCCGTGGGGCCGCGCAAGCGTCCGCGCTCGTCGATGTCGCCGGCCATCGTCCTTGACCGTCACGGGCGGTTTGTCGCCGCGATCGGGTCCCCCGGCGGCCTGGCTATTCCCTCCTATGTGGTGAAGACCCTGCTCGGCATGTTCGAATGGAATCTCTCGGTGCAGGACGCCATCGACCTGCCGAACCTGGTGGCCATCGGCGGCTTCTACGCATCGGAGCCGCAGAAGTACGCGCCTGGCGTCGTCGAGGGTCTGGCGGCCAAAGGAGTGACCTTCAACAGCGGACGCGGCGGCGAGGGATCCGGCCTGCACGGAATCATCTTCCGAAATGGCCATCTCGAGGGTGGCGCCGACCCGCGCCGGGAAGGCGTGGCGAAGGGCTGCTGCTAGGCTCTGGGGAGCCTCAGCTCGAAGATCGTTCCCTCCGGGCCGGTAGCAACGAGACTGAGCTCTCCTCCGTGGCCCTGAGCCAACTCGCGAGCAATGGCCAGACCCAGCCCGGAGCCGCCTTCCCGCGCCGAACCGGCGAAAGCCTGAAAGAGGTGCGTGCGCGCGCGCTCCGGGAGACCGGGACCGCTGTCGGCCAAGACAATGACGTCCATGTCCTCTTCCTGGCGGTAATCGGCGCTGACCCGTCCGCTGTGGTTTCCCTCAGCCAGATCGATCGCCTGCCGCGCGTTGGTGAGCAGGTTGACCAGTATGCGGTGAAGCTGCTCAGGATCGGCCGATATCCTGTGCTCTCCCTTGAAGGCGATCCTCATCGCCACGCCTTCGATTGAAAGGCCGGCATCCTCGGCGGCCGCCGTCAGCGCAGGCCTGAGGTCCACGGGCCGCTTCTGAGGCGGCGGCTCTTCGCTCTTGCCAAAGGTGAGGACGTTGGACGCCAGGGTGGCGGCGCGTCCAAGCGCCCGCTCGAGCCTCGGCAGGGCCTGGGCGACGTTTGGGTCGCCGGACGCCGACATCCGTTCGGAGGCGAGTTGCGCGCTGGTCAACATGTTGCGCAGGTCGTGATTGATCTTGGCCACTGCTTCGCCGAGGGCCGCAAGTCTGGCCCGGGAACTCAAGGCGACTCGAAGATCCGTCTGCATGCGCTCGAGTTCGCGCTCGGCGCGACCGATCTCGTCGGGACGGTTCGACGGCTTGACGCTGGCGGAGGCGTCATCCGGATCGGCGCGGAAATGCTCCATGGAGCGGGTGATCCGCTGCATCGGCCGTACAAGCAGGAAATTGAGCGAGAAATAGACCACGCCGCCGGCCATGATCGAGGTGAACAAGGCTATGCCCAGCAGGCGTTCGAGCTGGACGAAGATCTCCTTCTTGAGCGGCCCATTGGGCGCGACGATCTCGACAAAGTCGCCGCGCAGGAACCGCGGCTTGGCCATCACCCGCACCATGCGGTTGCCGCCCTCGGACAGGGTCTCGAAGGGCGTCATCCATGACAGCGGATTGTTCTGCCTGAGGTCGACAAGATAGGGCGCACGCTCCACCCGCGGCATCTGCAGGATGAGATGGCGTTCGTTGTTGACGCCCACCGACACCTGAACGACCTCGGCGCTGGCCAGGAGCTTCTGGGCGATCGGGTCCGAGACGACTCCGTTTGGGGCTGTCTGGGTGACGAGCGTAGCCACCTCGGCGTTGTTCAGCCGGTCACGCAGCCGCTGTTCCTCGAACGCCGCCAGATTGGGCGGCAGGATCACCAGGTTGGCGAAGACCACGATCAGGACGGTCAGAAGCAATAGCCGTGACGACAGACCGCCTGGCCAGCGGAAGCCGCCGGGCGCCCACCGCGCGGGCTCGCTCGAGGGGGCGGTATCCGCCATCGGCGGCTCGTTACGTCAACCAGGCGGCGCGGGCAATGAACGGCCCCGCCTGAGGGCGCGCCATGCGACCGACGCCGCCGAGAGCAGTGTCAATCCAATCAGTGGCCCGAAGACGCCCGGTCGATCGAACAGATGGTGGCCGGGCGAGGCGCCGCTGTCGATCGCCCGCGAAAGCCCGGCGCCGAGGCTCGCCAGGATGAAGCAGACCGGCGCCGTGCCGATGACCGAGGCCCAGATCACCGCCGAAAGGCGCACGCCGGCGAGCCCGGCCGCCACGTTGGGCAGGAAATAGGGTGTCATCGGCATCAGCTTGAGGGTGAGAAGATAGGAGAAGGCGTTGCGCTCGAGGGCCTCCTTCAGGGCGCGCGCCCGCGGGCCACTATGGCGCTGGATCATCTCGGCGAAGGCGCTGCGGCAGGCGAGATAGACGATCGCCGAGCCGGTCGTGCAGGCGGCGAGGCTGAGAAGTCCACCCGCCGCCACGCCGAACAGGTAGCCGGAGGCGGTAGACATCAAACCCGGTCCCGGGATGCAGGCGACCACCACCGCCAAATAGGCGAGGTAGAAGGTTGCGGCGCTTTCAAAGGGGCTGCGGGCGACGAAGGCCTTGAGCTGGAGATGATGCGCCTGGAGCTGGTGGAAGGAGAGCAGTCGCCAGGCTCCGGAGGCAATCAGCGCTACGATTACCAGTCCGACGAGGACAATCAGCCCGTAGCGGCGGACAACAACAGTCACGTCGCGCCAACCGCCTCAGAGAGACTGGAAAAGCCGTCGGCTCTGAGCCGCGCCGCAAGGTCGCGCCGGATGCGCGCGATAAGTCCAGGTCCCTCGAAGATAAGCCCCGTGTAGAGCTGCACGGCCTGTGCGCCGGCGCGGATCTTGGCGTAGGCATCGTCCCCGGAGGCGATCCCGCCGGTCCCGATCAGGATCAGCCGTCCCGACGCGGCCTGGTGAAATTCGGCCAGCAGCCGGGTCGAGAGGGCCTTCAGTGGCGCGCCCGAGAGCCCTCCGGTTTCGCCCTGTCGCGGGTCGCGCAGTCCATGGGGCCGCTGAAGCGTGGTGTTGCCCACGATCAGGCCCTGCAGGCCATGAGCGACGGCCACGTCGACGATGTCGCCGACCTCCCCGTCCGCCAGGTCGGGGGCGACCTTAAGGAACACCGGCGTACCGTCCGGATCGGCGAGGCCTCCCCTGGCTTCGGCAATCGCCCCGAGCAGGTCGCCGAGCGCCGACTTGGCCTGCAGATCGCGCAGGCCCGGCGTGTTGGGCGAAGAGATGTTGACGGTGAAATAATCGGCCAGGCCCCACAGCCGCGTAAGGCCCCGGACATAGTCGGAGATCCGGTCCGCCGAGTCCCTGTTGGCCCCGATATTGGCGCCGACCACGCCAAGCCGGCGCCGGCGCGCCAGGGCGGCGGCGAACGCGTCCTGGCCACGATTGTTGAAGCCGAGTCGGTTGATCACGGCCTGATCGGCGTTGAGACGGAACAACCTGGGTCTGGGGTTGCCGGGCTGGGCCAGCGGCGTCGCCGTGCCGCATTCAACAAATCCGAAGCCAGCGTGAAGCATGGCGTCGGCCACTTCGGCGTTCTTGTCGAAGCCGGCCGCCAGGCCGATCGGATTGCTGGGCATGAGGCCCGCGAGGTTCGTCGCCAGGGCAGGATCATCCGGCGTCCGGTCGACCGGGCCCAACCCTGCCTTGAGGCCGGCCAAAGCGAGGCCGTGAGCGATCTCGGGATCGATCCGGCGCATGAACACTGTTGCGGCGTCGTGCAGGAAGCTCACCGCGCGAGACCATCCAGGCGCGGAACGCCCTCTTCGTCCAGCGCGGCGGAATGGATTGCGATCACCTCGTCGCAGGCCAGCGACGCATAGAGATGCGGAAAGAGATCGCCGCCACGCGACGGCTCCCAATTGAGCGCCTCACCGAGGGCGTCGGATTCGACCTCCAGGACCACGAGATCGGATTGACCCCGGAAATAGCGGCGCGCGGTTTCCGCCGCCTGCGACGCCGTCGAGAAATGGATGAACCCGTCCTGGAGATCGACGCCGGCGCCCTCGAATCGGCCTTTGACCAGTGCGTCTTTCCAGACGACGCGCTGAAGGATCTTATAGATGCGGCTCATGGGTCCGACCGGTGGTCGCGCGCATAATAGACGGCTTCGAGGCTGGCGCGCCCGCCCTCGTCGAAGACAAACACTGCCGCCGCCGAGGTCGGGAACCCCGCCGATAGGACCTCGATGTCGTGATGCGAGCCGGCGCTGTCGATCAACAGGTTGACGGCCAGCTCCTGCAGGCCGGGGTTATGACCCACCACCATGACCGTTTCGGCCGCGGACGTCTCGTGGTCCGCCTCCTCGGCAATCTCGCCCGGCGTGGCGTCGTAGAGGCCCTTGCGCTTCTCGATCCTGGCCCTTGGGAACGCAGCGGCCATGCCATCCCAGGTCTCGACCGCGCGCGCCGCCGGCGAGACCAGGACCAGGTCGGGTTGATAGCCGGCCTTCGAAAGCACTTCGCTCATCAACGCCGCTTCGCTGCGTCCGCGGTCGGTGAGGCGACGGGAGAAATCATCCCCGGCCTGGGACCGTGTCTCGGTCTTGGCGTGCCGGAAGAGAATCAGTCGCCGCATCCGCGCCCCTTTAGCGAGGCTCTTAGCGCCGTGGCCCTAGCGGGGCGACGATTTTCCCATTAGGGGTCCGGCGCCCTTTCTCCCCCTTTGAATATCCATGACCCTCAGCCTCGACCACATCAGGGCCGCCGCGGAGCGCATCGCCGGCCAGGTTGAGCGCACGCCGTGCCGCTATTCGCGGACCCTGTCGCAGATCACCGGCGCCGAAATCTGGGTCAAGTTCGAGAATCTGCAGTTCACCGCCGCCTACAAGGAGCGCGGCGCGCTCAACCGGCTCAGCCACCTGACCGCCGAAGAGCGCAAGCGTGGCGTGATCGCCGCGTCCGCCGGAAATCACGCCCAGGGCTTGGCTTATCACGGCGAGCGCATGGGCGTGCCGGTGACCATCGTCATGCCGCGCGGCACGCCGCACGTGAAGGTGCAGCAGACGCGTGAATTCGGCGCCAGCGTGATCATCGACGGCGAGGGCTTCGATTCCGCCTATGCCCGGGCGCGTGAGCTAGAGGCTGAGCGCGGGCTGGTGTTCATCCACCCGTTCGACGACCTCGAAGTCATGGCCGGCCAAGGGACCGTGGCTCTGGAAATGCTCGAGGACGCGCCGGATCTGGAGATCCTGCCCATCCCGATCGGCGGCGGGGGCCTGATCGCCGGCATGGCCACAGCCGCCAAGGCGATCAAGCCGGACATCCAGATCATCGGTGTCGAGCCCGCGATGTTCCCGTCCTTCACCGGCCGGATGCGAGGATTGAACGCTCCCTGCGGCGGCCAGACCATCGCCGAGGGCATCGCGGTGAAGAGCGTGGGCGATCTTACCTACGCCGTCGCCCGGCCCCTGATCGACGATGTTCTGCTGCTCGAAGAGCCGTTCTTCGAACGCGCCGTCGCCCTCTACTGCAACATTGAGAAAACCGTGGCCGAGGGCGCCGGCGCCGCTGCGCTGGCGGCGCTGATCGCGTTTCCCGAGCGATTCCGTGGCAAGAAGTGCGGTCTGGTCATCACCGGTGGCAATATCGATCCCCGACTGCTGGCCTCGGTCCTGACCCGCGAGTTGGTCCGCGCCCAGCGGCTGGTGTCCTTGCGCATCGTCGGCGACGACCGGCCCGGGCTGCTGGCAGCGGTGTCTGCGGCCATTGGCGAGCTCGGCGGGAACATCCTCGAGGTGGCTCACAATCGACTGGCCCTCGACGTGCCGGCCAAGGGGGCGGAGTTCGATCTGATGGTCGAAACGCGTGACGCCCAGCATACCGAGGAAATCGTCGACGCCCTGCGCGAGCGCGGCTATCCCCCGAGGGTCGTATGAGGATCGAAACCACCCTGGCCCTGGCCCTGGCCCTGGCCCTGGCGGCCTGCGCCAAGGGGCCATCCGCCGCTGCACCGGATCCGGCCGCCGAGGGCCGCGCCTTCCTGTCCAAGAACGCCCATGCGCCGGGCGTCATCGTTACCAAGGACGGTCTGCAGTACCGGATTCTTCATTCCGGTCCCGCAACCGGCCTCAAGCCCAAGCTCGCGGACGAGGTAAAGGTTGATTACGAGGCGAAGCTGCTCGACGGCCAGGTGGTAGATTCCTCATACGAGCGCGGCCAACCGGCGGTGATGACCGTGCGCGATCTGGTTCCGGGTTGGCAGGAGGCGCTGCAGCTCATGCGGCCCGGCGATAAGTGGCTGATCTATCTTCCGCCGAAGCTGGGCTACGGCGACAAGGGCGCCGGTCCGATCCCGTCGGGGGCGGTGCTGATGTTCAAGCTCGACCTGATCGACGTCCTGCCGGACCAGAGTTCAGTCGGGCGCGGCTAGCCGGTCGAGGGCCCAGCGCGCCGCCTCGCGCACGGTCTCGTCATCGTCGTTGAGCCGTTCCCTGGCCGCGGTCGCGAGCGCCGGATCGCCGGAATTGCCGATCGCATAGAGGACGTTGCGCGCGAAGCGGTGGTGGCCGATGCGCTTGACCGCGCTGCCGGAAAATCGGGCGCGAAAAGCGGCGTCGTCTAGCGCCGCAAGATCGCCCAGCGCCGGCGCGCGCAGATCGTCCCTTGCCTGCAGCTTCGTCTCGCGTCCAGCCCGGGCGAACTTGTTCCACGGGCACACCGCCAGACAATCGTCGCAGCCGAAGATCCGGTTGCCCATGGCGGCGCGATAGGTCTCGGGAATGGGGCCGGCGTGCTCGATCGTGAGGTAGGAAAGACAGGCGCTGGCGTCGAGCTGGTAGGGCGCGGGAAAGGCGTTCGTCGGACAGACGTCGAGACAGGCGCGGCACGAACCGCAGGCGTCTTGCTCCGGCTCACCGGTCTTCAGCTCGAGCGTCGAAAGGATCACGCCCAGGAACAGCCACGAGCCGAATTCGCGCGACACGAGATTGGTGTGTTTGCCCTGCCATCCGATCCCAGCCAGGGCCGCCAGAGGCTTTTCCATCAGGGGGGCGGTGTCGACAAACACCTTGGTCTCGCCGCCGAATCGCTTCTTGAAGGCGCTCGCGAGGTGCTTGAGCTTGCCCTTGATGAGGCCGTGATAGTCCCGGCCCTGGGCGTAGATTGAGATGGCGGCGCGCGATCGTTGCTGCAACGCGGCCATCGGATCATGATCCGGGCCGTAGTTCATGCCCACCACGAGGGCGGATTTTGCGAGCGGCCACATGGCGCGCGGGTGGGCCCGACGATCGAGCGTCCGCTCCATCCACTCCATAGTCCCGTGACGACCCGCCGCGACGAAAGCTTTGAGGCCGGTCGCGGCCGGCCAGTCGCCGGGGAGGGACGTCATCTCACAGACGTCGAAGCCCAGGTCCCGCGCGGCCGATCGGAGGAAGTCGAGATCGGCCCTAGAAGTCGAGATCGTCATAATGGGTCGAAGGCGGCAGGCCGGGCCATCGGTCGAGCAGGATAGGCCGAAAGGCCGGTCGCGACTTGATCTTCATGTACCAGGTCTTCATCTGGCCGAAGTCCCGCCAGGGCACGTCGCCGAAATAGTCCAGCACCGAGAGGTGCGCGGCGGCGGCGAAGTCGGCCAGGCTAAGGCGGCGCCCGCCCAGCCAATCCCGCGCCTGCAGCAGCTTTTCGAAATAGACGAGATGGGTGCGCAGCGCCTCGCGGCCCGTGCGTAGGCTATAGAGATCGGGGGCGCCGAGCTTCAGCAGCCGCTTCTCGAGTTTCTCGCGCAGCAGGTAGGAATTGACCTCGTTGTCGAACTTGCGGTCGAACCACTGCATCAGGCGCCGCGTCTCCGCCCGATCGGCCGGCGTCGAGCCGAGCAGGTCATTGCCTGTCGTCTCGCTTTCGAGGTGCTCGAGGATGGCGCGGGCTTCGCGAATGACAAGCGGATCGCCGCTTGATCCCTCCTCGATCAGGACGGGCGTGAGGCCCGACGGATTGAGCTCGAGGAATTTCTTCGGCTGCTCCCAGTAGCGAACGATCTCTTCGACGAAATTGATCCGCTTCTCGCCAAGTGACAGTCGGACCTGGCGCGAGGCCGGGTCGAGAGGGAAGTGATGAAGCGTGCGGACGAGGTTCATGGGGGACGGCGCGAGCTATACCCGGTTCGATGTCAGCCGAACAACGCCTTCGCCCGTTAAGGCCAAGTTTATACCGGCTTTTCCTGTGCGATCTGGACTTCGCCAAATGGCCCGCCGTGTGGCTCCGCCCGCCCGCGCGGATCGGCGTGGATCAGGATGTCGGCATCAGGAAACGCCTCCAGCACCCGTCGTTCGGCCGCCACCACGACTCGGTGCGCCTGATCGAGGGTCATATCGGGATCGAGGTCGGCATGAAGCTGGATGTGGACGATCGGACCGGAGGCGCGGGTGCGCAGCTGATGGATGTGGTTGATGGTCTTATCCTGGGTCATCAGCTCGATGATCTTGCGGCGATCCTCGTCGGGCAGCTCATGGTCGAGCAACTGATCTGAGGATTCGCGGAACACTCTAATCGCTCCCCACAGAAGGATCGCGGCCACGCCGAGGCCGCCTATCGGGTCGAACAGGCCCAGCCCGGCCCAGGCCGCGGCTATGGCCAGAAGCGCGATGATGTTGGAGGCAAGATCGGCGCCGTAGTGGATGCGATCGGCCGAGACAGCCACGGACGCCGACGTCTTCAAATGGCGGGTCTGGGCGAAGATCAGGCCGCCAGTGAGCAGAATCGAGATCAACATCACGCCGATCGCCCAGGACTCCCGCTCGATCGCCGCGGGCCGTAGCAGATGGACGATAGCCTGCTGGGTGATCACCGCCGCCGAGGCGAACACAAGCCCTGCCTGCACCAGGCTGGCGAACGCCTCGGCCTTGCCATGGCCGAACCGGTGCTCGCGGTCCGGCGGGGCGGCGGCGTAGCGGACGGCGAAGAAGGTCGACAGCGAGGCGATCAGGTCCAGACCGGAGTCGAGTGCCGAGGCCAGCAGGGCGATTGAGTGGCTGAGCCACCAGACGCCGATCTTGAGCACGACGAGCGTCACCGCCACGGCGACCGAAAGCAGAGTCACCTGTTTTGCGGACTGGGCGCGATCGGCGGAACTCATCGGCGGACCTTAGCCCGATCCGCCGGGCGGCTACAGGGTCAGGCGGCCGCCAGAGGCCGGGGGCCTACATAGCGCGAGGCAGGGCGGATCAGCCTGCCGCCCGCCACCTGTTCGCGCGCGTGGGCGATCCAGCCGGCGACCCGCCCCATGGCGAAAACGCAGGTGAAGGCTTCTGGCGGAAAGGCGAGGGCTTCCAGCAGAAGGGCGGTGTAGAGTTCGACATTGGTGTCCAGGGAGCGGTTCGGCTTGCGCTCCCGCAGGACCTGCAGCGCCGCCGTCTCCACGGCCTCGGCCAGGGCCAGGCGCCCAGGCAGGACGTTCGAGCCGGCGCCCAGAGCCCTGACCGCGCGCTTGAGCGCATCGGCCCGTGGGTCGCGCACGCGGTAGACGCGATGGCCAAAGCCCATCAGCCGATCGCCGCGATCAAGCGCGGCCCCCAGCCAGGCGCGGGCGTTTTCTGGCGCTCCGATCGAGTCGAGCATCTCGATCACCGGACCTGGCGCGCCGCCGTGGAGCGGGCCCTTGAGGGCGCTGATCCCGGCAAGCACCGCCGAGACGAGACCGGCGCGGGTCGAGGCCACGACGCGGGCGGCGAAGGTCGAGGCATTGAATCCGTGGTCACAGATCGTGACGAGATAGGCGTCGAGCGCGGCGATCTCGGCGGGGCTTGCCGCCGCGCCACGGGAGAGGCGCAGGATGTCCGCGGCATGCGATCGCGAAGGGTCTGGCTCGATCGGTCTTTGGCCGACCTGGACCCTCAGCGCCGCGGCTGCGAAAACAGCCGGCGCGGCGGTCAGGCGAAACGCGGTCGCCAGGTCGTCGCCGTCGGCGAGCCTTGCGGTCAAGGCGCGCATCACCTCGATCGGCGGGTGGCGGGCGAGGGCGTCGTCGAGGGCTTCGATCTCGGCGGCGACCGTCACGCGGGCAGAGCCCAAGGCGGCGCGGAAGTCAGCCGGCAGAGTCGGGAAGAAGCCGCTCCACAACAGCGCCGCCGCCTCCTCGAAGGTCCAGCGCCCGGCGATCTCGTCCAGGGAATGGCCGCGGATAGTCAACTGCCCGGCGGCGCCGTCGACGTCCGACAGAACCGTTTCCGCCGCGACCACGCCTTCCAGACCGTCGGAGACGTCCATCACTCTCTCCTTGAAGCCACGGCCCGCCAATGAGAGGGTTCAGTCCCCGAATCAAGATTGATCAATCTGATCAACATGACTGATTGGCTAAAGTCCGAAGAGGTCCTGGAGCGCCTGGGCGTGAGGCCGCAGACGCTCTACGCCTATGTCAGCCGGGGCCGTGTCCAGGCTGAGCCCGATCCTGGCGATCCGCGCCGCAGCCGCTACCGCGCCAGCGATGTCGCCGCTCTGAGGATCCGCAAGGCCCGCGGCCGCAAGGCGGCGGACGTCGCCGCCGACGCCATGGCCTGGGGCGAGCCGGTATTGAGTTCGGCCATCACGACGGTTGCGGGAGGAAGGCTCTACTATCGCGGACGTGACGCCGCGCGCCTCGCCGAGACCGAGACCCTGGAGAGCGTCGCCCGGCTGCTCCGCGGCGGCGACGGCCTCGCAATTCGTCGAGCGCTGCGCCCGGCGCCACCGGAGGAGCCCTCCATGCAGGCGCGGGCATTCGCCGCTCTGGCCTTGCGGGCGGCCGAAGCGCCGCCTTCGCGAGAGCTGACGGGGCGCGACCTCGCCGACGAAGCGGCCAGCCTGCTCGACATCGTCTGCGACGCCTTTGTCGGCGAAGTGGGCGGCGGACCGATCCACGAGCGTCTGGGACGGGCCTGGGGCTGTGGCAAGAGTGGCTTGGACCTCATTCGCCGCTCCCTGGTGCTGATGGCGGATCACGAGCTCAACGCCTCGACCTTCGCCTGCCGCGTCGCCGCCTCGACCGGCGCCTCCCTGTCGGCGTGCGCATTGGCCGGAATGGCGACCCTATCCGGCCCCCTTCACGGCGGCGCGATCGCCGGCGTCGGTCGTCTGGCCAATGAGGCCGAGCGCCTGGGTCCGGCGGAGGCCGTCGCCGCCCGCCTCGCGCATGGCGTCACTGCCCCGGGGTTCGGCCATCCGCTTTATCCCGACGGGGATCCGCGCGCCGAAGCCCTGTTGCGGGCGTTCGCCGCCCCGGCGCCTCTGGAGGCCCTCCGGCAGGCGATGTCCGCGGCAACCGGCGAGCGTGACAACGCCGACTTCGCACTTTTCGCCCTGGCGCGCGCTCTGGAGCTGCCGCCCGACGCGCCCTTCGCTCTTTTCGCCACGGCGCGCTGCGCCGGCTGGACAGCCCATGCCCTGGAGCAGATCGCCGAGGGCGCGCTTATCCGCCCGCGCGCCCGCTACGCCGGCGAGACGCCCGAATCCTGACCGGCATTGCATTTCAGCCGGCTTGCCCCGATCAGGACGCGAGGCGAAACGCACGACGCCGGAGACCATGAAGATTCCTCACCTCCTCGCCGCGGCCGTGGCGGCCGTCTTGCTCGCGTCAGTCGCCTGGTCCGCGGAGCGTCCGATCCACAGTTACGTCGAGTTTGCCCTTTCGCCCGACGGAACCCGCCTGGCGTCAGTCGAGGGCGACACCACCCCGGCCGGCCCGATCGGGCCCCGCCGTGTGCTGGTGATTCGCAGGGTCGACGGATCGGCGGCGATTGCTGTCGCGCTTCCCTGCGCGAATCTCCCCGCTTGCGCCCCCGCCTCGATCGCCTGGTCGCCGGATGGCGCCCACATGGCCTTCACGCTGCGCGATCCCTCAGGTCACGGTCGCTCGATCTATGAGACAAACGCCGACGGCGGCGACCTTGCCCGGATTTTCCAATTTGACGGCACTCTAGAGCATCTGAGGTTCCTCAGGGACGGACGGCTGGCCATGCTCGCCGTGGCAGGCGCCAACAAGGAGGTGGGCGCGACCCAGGCAGGCGCACCGATCACGGGCGATCTTGGCGGGCCGCCGCCGGAACAGCGGATTGCGGTTCTGGCGGGCGGCAGCCTCGACTTCGTCTCGCCGCCCAATCTTTTCGTCTACGAGTATGACCCCGCGTCGGATGGATCGTTTGTCGGGACGGCGGCGCCAGGAAATGGCGACGCCAACTGGTGGATCGCCAAGCTCTATCGCTTCACGCCTGCCGGCGCTCAGGTGATCTATTCGCCGGCTACGCCGCAGACCCAGATCGCTCATCCCCGCGTTTCTCCCGACGGCCGTAGCGTGGCCTTCATAGGCGGCATCATGAGCGACTTCGGCTCGACCGGCGGCGACGTCTATCTGGCGACGCTGACGGGCGGCCCGGTTCGCGATTTGACCTCCGGCATGGCGGCCTCCGCGCGCTCGCTGGCCTGGGATTGCGACGGCCGGCTGCTGGCGAGCTTGCTGGCCGGCGATTCCAATCAGATCGTGCGTCTCCAGACCGATGGCGGACAACCGGCGGTCCTGTGGAGCGGGCAATTGAGCCTTGGCGGCCCGGAGGCCGGCGCCTCGCTCAGCTGTCCCGGTGGCGTCACGGCGACAACCCGGCAATCCTTCTCAAGCCCGCCAGAACTGGCTGTCGGCCCGATCGGCGCCTGGAAGGACATCACCAGCGCCAACGCGGGCCTTGCGGCGCCCGTCGAGGCGCGAAGCCTTACCTGGCGAAGCGACGGTTTCCAGGTGCAGGGCTGGCTGCTTCTGCCAACCGGCGCGGGCAAGGCCGGCAAGATTCCGATGATCACCGTGGTCCATGGCGGACCGGCGGCGGCGGTGTCGCCGCGCTTCATCGAGCCGGGAACCGACCGCGACTTGCTGGCGCACGGCTACGCCCTGTTCCTGCCCAACCCGCGCGGCAGCTTTGGCCAGGGCGAGGCCTTCACCCTCGCCAATGTCAAGGACTTTGGCCACGGCGATCTCAGGGACATCCTCGCAGGTGTGGATGCGGCCATCGCCTCGGCGCCGATCGATCCCAACCGGCTCGGCCTCACAGGCGGAAGCTATGGCGGCTACATGACCATGTGGGCGGTCACCCAGACCCATCGCTTCAAGGCGGCTGTGGCGGGAGCGGGGATCAGCGACTGGCAGTCCTATTATGGTGAGAACGGCATCGACGAATGGACGATCCCCTACTTCGGCAAGTCTGTTTACGACGATCCGGCCGTCTACGCCCGCTCCTCGCCGATCGGGTTTATCAAGAACGTCGTCACGCCGACGTTTGAGTATGTCGGGGCTCAGGATATCGAATGCCCCTACCCCCAGACCCAGGAGTTCTGGCACGCGCTCCGTGACCTGGGCGTACCGACCTTCATGGCGGTCTATCCGGGCGAAGGCCACGGCCTGCGCGATCCGGCCCATGCCGCCGACGCCGAGCGGCGGACCCTCGGCTGGTTCGACACCTATCTGAAATAGAACTCAGCGACTTTCCGCCCAGGCCTTTTCGACGGCGGCTTGCGGATCGCCTGACGAGAGCCGGCCGCGGAACGCTAGCCCCTGAAGGCTGATCTCGCGGCCGTGCAGGAACGGCCGACGCCAGGCGTAACCAATGATGTATAGCGAACCGTCCTGACGGACTTCACCTCTGGAGAGATAGGCAGTCACGATCGCAACCGGGACGTGGCCTCGCCCTTCGGCTGGCCCGTGGTCGCCGTCGAGCTTGTGATTGAGACCCGGCGCCAGCCAGGCGGAATCAAGACCTGGGGCGGACGCTGTTATTTCGATTGGATGATCGACAATCTCACGCGGAAAGACATAGCGCTGGGACTCGATCACCTGAGTGGAGTCGACGGCCTTGAGGCCGAGCCGACGGCCGCCGCTCTGGACCGTACCTTCCAAAGCAATGGCGGACGCGAGGTTCGACTGCCGAGCCTCCACCGCGTCGCGTTGGGCCTGAGCCTCATGCTCCCGGTGTGAATCCCAATAGGACAACCCGGCTATGACTACCGCCAGGACGGCTGCGACCTCGCCGATGGTGAGCCACAGGCGGCCCCGGCGGCGCGCGGGCGCATCTTCCATGTAATGATCTTCCTAGACGACGCCTGTCGCCACCGCGGCGCGAAGCTCCTCGGCGTACTGTCCGCGGCGGCGAAAGCGATAGAGGTAGGTGGGCAGGATCGGCTCGATCGCCGAGGGCGTCACGCCCAGATCGGTCAGGCCAAGGGGCCCGTTCGAGACAACATTGTCTGCGCGCAGCAGTTCGACCTGATCGGCGGTCAGAGGAGGAGTCACCAAGCCCGTCCGCGCCATCATCTCTCCCAACTTTCCGAGGAAACCGGCCAGGCCGAAGGAAACCGACACCAGGGCGCGTTTCCGGTCGATCACGGCCAGCATCAGGCGCATGAGATCCTCGAAGCTGTAGACCGTCGGGCCTCCCAGTTCGTAGGTCTGGCCCGCGGCCTCGGCCGTTGCGAGCGCAGCCGACACGGCCTGGGCCACATCGCCGACAAACACCGGCTGGAAGCGGGTGTTGCCGCCGCCGACCAGAGGCAGGGCCGGCGCCCAGGTCGCCATCTCGGCGAACCGATTGAAGAAATCGTCCTCCGGGCCGAACACCACCGATGGCCTCACGACGGTCGCCGCAGGATAGACCGCGCGTACGGCGGCCTCGCCCAGCGCCTTGGTGCGGGCGTAGCCGGAAGGGCTGTCGGCGTTGGCGCCGATCGCCGAGACATGAATGAGGTTCCCGACCCCCGACGTCGCGCAAACCTGAGCCACCCGCTTGGCGCCCTCGACGTGTAGGTCCTCGAACCTCTGGCGTCCCGTTTCGAAGAGGATGCCCACGCAGTTGACGCAGACCTCGGCCTCATCCAGTGCGCGGGAGACGGAGTCCTCGTCCCGCAGATTGGCCTGGACGATCTCGATCTGCCCGACGTCGCCCAGCATGGGAAGCCGGTAGGCCAGCGCCGGACGGCGGACGGCGACGCGGACCCGATGGCCCTCTCTGGCCAAGGCGCGGACGACATGACTTCCCAAGAAGCCCGAGCCTCCGAAGACCGTCGCCAGATCCTTCATTCATCACCTAAGTCGATGCGCGCCGGCCGCGCGCGCCTGCGATAGACGAGGGCTTGGCGGGGCGCAACGCTGGGGCCGTTGACCTCACGGAGGCGGCGCCCTATGCGTCGCCGCCTCGCGCGCTGGGGCGGGCGGGCCCAGGTGGCGGAATTGGTAGACGCGCTGGCTTCAGGTGCCAGTGGCTTAACGGCCGTGAAGGTTCGAGTCCTTTCCTGGGCACCAATCTAGGGAGCGCAGGCTGGTCCACCGGCTCGGCTTGAGAGGCGCGGGTCGAGACCCCAAATGTCGCTGGCCCGGCATGAGTGTACGAGACTAGGCCTTAACCCTTTGAGGCTAGTCTGTAAGCAGACCGGCGCGCAACACGCCAGCGGAGCGACGACGGACTTGGCGGCCATTCTGCATCAAGGCGACCTTCCGGACAGCCTCTTTGATGGCGGAGCCTCCGTAGCCGTCGATTCGGAGACCATGGGCCTCAAG
>DASXCH010000054.1:0-18885 GCA_036491275.1 Caulobacteraceae bacterium | reverse complement strand
GCGATCGAGCCGAACATCAGTCCACCGACGATCTCGATCAGCATCATCGCGCCGCACAGCGCGATGACGAACCAGGCGCGCCGTTCGTTGCGCTCGTGGCCCTCTCCGAGGAAGACGTGGCTGTGTCCGCTCGCAGCAGACGGCGTCGGGCTGGTCATCGCCGCCGCCTCACTTCAGGTAGGTCCTAAGGACATCCACGAGCTGCCCGACCGCCTCGGCGTCGAGCGCATCGGGGTGACGCTGGGAATCCACCAGGTGGGTGCGGACATGGTCCTCGACCACTTCCACCATCAGTCCGGCCATGGCCCCCCGGGCGCCGGCGATCAGGTGCATCATCTGATCGCAACCGGTTTCGCTCTCCAGGGCGCGTTCGATCGCGTCGACCTGGCCGCGGATGCGGCGCACGCGCGCCAACAGCTTCTGCTTCTCGCGGATCGTATGCATGATAGGCTACCCCCCTATCCTAAATTGGCCGAGATCTCAAGGCGCGATCGTCATGCCGTTTCGATCCGCGCAGAGCCGTTGGTCTGCGCGTTCGACCAAGTTGATCGGAAGGGCTTCGTCCGCGTTTAGGCTGGGGGCCCAGGATCGGTGAAGTCTCGATGGCGTGGGATCGGGACGGGACTGACAGGGAGATAACAAGATGAGCTCAAGCCCAAACGACCGCCCGCCACGACAGTCACAGGTGGGCTTCGTCGGTCTTGGCCGCATGGGCTCTGCAATGGCGGCCAACCTGGTCGGCGCGGGAGACCGGGTCATCGGTTTTGTTCGCCATGCGGATCAGGCGGACAAGCTATCCGCGCTCGGGCTTGAGGCGACGACGGACATCGCCGACCTGTTCGGGTGTGAGGTCGTCATCAGCATGCTGCCGGACGACGACGCGGTTCGCGAAGTCGCGCTGGGACGCGGTGACGGCGGCGGCCTTGCTCAGGGGCTGAAGCCGGGCGCGGTCCATCTTGGCATGAGCACGATCAGCACGGCGATGGCGTCGCGGCTAGCCACCGAGCATACCCGGCTGGAACAGGGCTACGTGTCAGCGCCGGTGTTTGGAAACCCGGACGCGGCCAAGGAGCGCCAACTCTTCATCGTCGCCGCCGGCGCCCAAGGCGCGCTGGCGCGCTGTCAGCCGCTGTTCGAGCGCCTGGGACAGAAGACCTTTGTCATCGATGGCGAGCCGTGGCACGCGAACCTTGTCAAGTTGCTGGGAAACATGATGAGCGCGACCGCCCTTGAGATGATCTCGGAGGCCGTCGCCCTGCTTCTCAAACGCGGCCTCGATCCCAAGCCCTTTGTCGAAATCATGACCGACACGATGTTCGGTGGGCGCGCCCACCGAATCTACGGAGACAAGATCGTCAATCACTCCTATGCGGCCGGCTTCGTCCTGCCTCTGGTGCTGAAGGACGTGCGCCTGGCGCTCGCCGAAGGTGAGGGGGCCGGCGCTCCTATGCCATCCGTGGACGTTGTGCGCGACCGTCTGATCACCGGCATCTCCCGGGGTTACGACGATCTCGACTGGACGGCGCTCGGCCTGATCGCGGCGGAAGAAGCGGGCCTAAGTCCTGTACGTACGCCCACCGTTCGTCCGATGCCACAGCGACGCGGAGCCAACTGAGTTCGAGCGAGGAACCACGACCATGGCCAATCCGTCTCCGACGCTTGCCGCCAAAATGGAATCTGTTCGCATAGCGGGCGTGTCGATCGAGATGTCTCGCATCGCTCTGGGCACATGGGCGATCGGTGGCTGGATGTGGGGCGGGACCGACGATGCGCAATCGGCCGCCACCATCCGCGCGGCGCTCGATCACGGGATCACGCTTATCGACACCGCGCCCGCGTACGGGTTTGGCCGCGCCGAAGAGATTGTCGGCAAGACCCTTCACGACGCCGGCCTGCGTTCGCGCGCCGTTATTTCCACAAAGGTCGGTCTCGAATGGAACGGCGGCAAGGTGTTTCGCAATGCCAGCCGGGCGCGGATCCGCAAGGAGGTCGAGGACTCGCTGAGCAGGTTGCGCACCGACTATATCGACATCTACCAGCTTCACTGGCCCGACCCGCTGGTGGCGATGGAAGAGACCGCCGAAACCATGGGCGCGCTCTATCGGGAGGGCAAGATCCGGGCGATCGGCGTCAGCAACGTCTCGACCGACCAGATGGATAGATTCCGGCAGGTGGCGCCGCTGCATGTGCTCCAGCCGCCTTACAACCTTTTCGAGCGCGCCGCCGAGAGGGACCTTCTGCCCTACTGCCGGCGGCACGGCATCGCGACCCTTGGCTATGGCGCGCTCTGCCGCGGTCTCCTCTCCGGCCAGATGCGGCCGGATACCAGGTTCGACGGCGACGATTTGCGTCTCACCGACCCAAAATTCCAACCGCCGCGTTTCGCTCAGTATCTCGCGGCGGCCGAGCAGCTCGATCGGCTGGCGCAACAACGCTTTGGCAAGGGGGTGATCCATCTGGCGATTCGCTGGGCGCTGGAGAAAGGGATCAGCACGGCGCTGTGGGGCGCGCGCCGGCCCGACCAGCTACGGCCTGTCGATGAGGTTGCCGGCTGGAAGCTCGATGGGGAAACGATCGCTGAAATCGAGCGCATCCTTCGCGCAACGGTCACCGACCCGGTCGGTCCTGAGTTCATGGCGCCTCCGGCGCGGACGAACGGCCGTCGCTCAGTCGACCTCGCGAGCTCTCAGGCCTAGGGTCTGCGCTTTGGCAGTACTCAGTGTCGCGCCATTCGACCGACCAGGCGCTCCGCCGAGCGCAGCGCCCGATGACGTAGGGCATGCTTTCGTCAGGCCCAACGTGGGTCGTCAACAATGTGGGTGACGATCGACCCTCGGCGTCCGCTGAGGGTCGCTTTGCCTTTGAGGGCTCGCCGAGGACCGGGTGGTTCGCTGCGCCGATATGCGAGCCTGCCAACCGCTGGCATAACCAGATGCTGTTGAGCGCGCCAACCGAGGTCGAGCCCGAAGTTCTGGGATGGCTTGCAGAGGCGTACGCACTGAGCGCCTGACTACGCAGGTTCACTTCTCGTTCGCGGCCTTTCGCGCGAAAGAAAGCGTATCGGCACGCCGTGGCCCTCCGAAATCCGGTCGACGCACGCAGAGCACGACACTACCGTCGGCCGCGCGCTCATGCCGTCCCTGCATCAACCATGGGCGCGTCCGTCCAGCCGGATCAGCCGCTTACCGCGGTTCTCGCCGCGGTAGAGTCCAGCAAGGGCGGCGGGGGCGCCGGCGAGGTCGTAGGTGATGTCCTCGTCGCAGGTAACCAGGCCGACCCGCCGCCAGGCGTCCAGCCTTTCGACCGCCGCCTCGAATTCGGCGGCGTGATCGAAGACGACGAAGCCCTGCCAGCGCAGGCGACGAACCAAGATCTCGCGTTCGACGCGGAGTCCCATGGGCCGCGGCGTCCAGCTGGGAATTGAGGCGGTGCCGCATTGGACGATGCGCCCGCGGCTCGCCATTCGCGGAAGGGTGGCGTCGAGGATTGCCCCGCCGGTGTTGTCGAAGAACACATCCACTCCCGCCGGCGCGGCCCTCTCGAGGAAGGCGGCGAGATCATCGGTCCGGTAATTGGCGGCGGCGGCGTAACCGAAACGTTGGACGCAGCGCTCGACCTTGTCCGGGGCGCCGGTCAATCCGATCGGGCGACAGCCGAGGTTGCGAGCGATCTGGCCGACGATGGCGCCGACCGCGCCTGCTGCGGTTGAGACCAGAACAGTTTCGCCCGCCGTCGGCTCGCCGCAGCGGGTCAGGGCGAGCCAGGCCGCCAGGCCGTTGATGCCGAACAGGGTGGCGGCCGTCGACAAGGGCGCAAGCTCCGGATCGACCCTGCGCAGCACGTCGGCCGGCCCAGCCGCACACAGAGTCTGCCAGCCGAAGAAGCCATAGAGATGATCGCCGGCGGCATAGTCGGGATGGCGGGAGCCTATGACCACGCCCACGGCCAGGGCGCGCATGGCCTCGCCGAGCGGGGAGGGCGAAGCGTAATTGGCCACGTCGGCCGCCCATCCCCGCTGCGCTGGGTCGATCGACAGATAGAGATTGCGCACCAGGAACTCGCCGTCGGCCGGCGCCGGGGCGTCCACGACCTCCAGGCGGAAGTCGTCCGGTCCGGGGATGCCGGTCGGACGGCGGATGAGCGCGATCCGGTGATTGCGCTCGTTCATCCGCGGGCGCCGCCTCGGCGCAGGCCGGGGTCGCCGAGGTAGTTAAGGAGCGCGAACGGCCCGCCGAGGTAGGACGGGAATCCCAGGCTCGAGATCAGGGCGTAGTCAACGATCCGCGCGTCGGCCGGGCCAAGGGCCGCAAGCCAGGGGAGGGCGCCCCTCGCCCCGGCGAGAACAAACGCGCCGGCCAGCTTCTCAAGCGATGAGCGTGGCGGGCGCTCAAACCACAGATCGGCGCTCTCTGCGCCCGGCCCGGCCTCGCCGCCGGCGGGCGGGGCGGGGCGCTGGCTGGCCGATAGGTCGGTCAGAGGGTGGCTGAAACCGGCGTGGGACCAGGCGCCGGCGATCTCCGCCTCGTCAGCCCCAGCCAAGCGCGCCTGGCGGCCCGCGTCCGCAAGCGCCCCGGCGACGGCGGCCTCGATCTCGGGAAGGGCGGCAGGCAGGGCGTCCGCGCGGACGCGGCGATCGTGGTCCAGCTTCCCCAGGAACAGCGCCTGGATCATGTTGCGGGGCTCCGGCCGCTGGATGAGCCGCGAAAAGATCGACATCTCGGTCTCAAGCGCGACGCCGATGGGCTGCGGCAGGCCATCCTCCACACAATCGAGGACCGCCAGAGGGGCGGGATAGTGACCGTGCGTTTCGGCCAACACGCGAGCGCGGACAGGAGCGAGCGCCGCGCCAACGGCCTCGGAGGTCGCCGCGCGCCAGTCGGCGCGATCCCACGGCTGCCGGGGGCGGCTCGCGGCCAACACCCAGCGCTCGGCGGCCTCGATTTCCTCTCCCGGCGCGACCACCTCCTCGGCGGCGCCGAGGTCCAGGGCCTCGGCGGGAGTGAGACGCCGGCCTTCCAGTAGCACCGGCAGGGCGGCCTCTAAACCGACGAGACGCGGCAGGCGCTGAGTGCCGCCGGCGCCCGGCAGCAGGCCGACCAGGGATTCCGGCAAGCCGAGGGCGACGCGCGGGCCTTCGGCCATCACCCGATGGTGGCAGGCCAGCGTCAGTTCGCAGCCGCCGCCGAGCGCCAGGCCGGCGATCGCCGCCGCCACCGGCTTTCCGCTGGTCTCCAGCGCCCGCAGCGCCCGGCTCAGGGCGAAGAAGTGGTCGAACGCTAGGCCCGTGCGCTCGGCTTTGGGCGCGGCCATGATCATGTCGTAGGCGACACCGAGTTCGGTGAGATCGGCGCCGGCGCAGAAAGCTTCCTTGGCCGAACTCACCACCACGCCGGCGACATCGGCCGCGCCCAGCCATGCAGCGAAGTGGCCGAGTTCGCTGATGGCGGCATTGGAAAGCACGTTCATCGACCGTCCGGGCGAGTCGAACACCAGATGGACGACGCCGCTCGGCGCCGCCCCGAGGCGAAATTCGTGCAGGTCGGGGGGCGCGGCCATGGACCTTCGGCGCGGCTTAGAGGCCGCGGCCAACCATCTCCATCATAATCTCCGAACTGCCGCCGTAGATGCGCCGGACACGGCCGTCGCGCCAAAGCTTGGCGATCGGATATTCGTTCATATATCCCGCGCCGCCGTGCAGCTGCAGGGCGCCGTCAAGGATCTCCCACTGGGTTTCCGAATGCCAGAGCTTGGCGGCCGCCGCCTCCTCGGCGGTCAGCCGGCTGGCGACATGGCGGCGCAAGGCCCAGTCGACATGGGCCCAGCCGATTTGGAGATCGGCCGCCATCCTGGCTAATCGAAAACGGGTGTTCTGAAATTCGAACACGCGCTGGCCGAACGCGGTCCTATCCTTGGTGAACTTCACCGCTTCGTCGAAGGCCCGTTGGGCGGCAGCCTGGGCGCTGATCGAAATCGAAAGTCGCTCCTGGGGCAGTTCGCTGACCAGGTGAACGAAGCCGCGGTTCTCGACGCCCAGCAGATTGTCGGCCGGTACGCGCACTCCGTCGAAGAACAGTTCGGAGGTGTCGGCCGAGTGCTGGCCGATCTTGTCGAGATTGCGCCCCCTGGCGAAGCCGACGCGCTCCGCCTCCACCAGGATCAGCGACGTCCCCTTGGCGCCGAGGTCCGGCGCCGTCTTGGCCACGACGATGATCAGGTCGGCGTTCTGACCATTGGTGATGTAGGTCTTGGACCCGTCGATCAGATAGTGGTCGCCGTCGCGGCGGGCGACGGTCTTCACCCCTTGGAGATCGGAGCCGGCCCCCGGCTCGGTCATGGCGATGGCGGTGATGATCTCGCCGGCGACCATCTTGGGCAACCAGCGGCGCTTTTGCGCCTCGGTCCCGTAGCGGATCAGATAGGGGGTGGTGATGTCCGACTGCAGGGTCAGATTGTCAGAGCAGCCTGCGTAGCTCAGCTCCTCGTTGACGACGGCGTTGAAAGTGAAATCGAGGCCGAGGCCACCGAACGCTTCGGGGACCTGCGGACACAGGAGGCCGGCGTCTCCGGCGGCGAGCCAGAACCTCCGATCAACCCGTCCCTCAGCTTCCCAGCGGTCGATGTGAGGCGCGAATTCAAGCTCCAAGAACCGGCGCACGGAGGCCCGGAAGCGGTCGTGATCCTCGCCATAGACGGTACGGTTGCCGGTCTCGAGCATAACTAGAACGCCACCTGGTTGGCGCCCTTGAGCGCCAGGATTTCCCGGGCCTCGTCCGGTGTGGCCACTTCCAGTCCCAGGCCCTCGATGATCTGTCGCGCCTGGCGGACCTGGGCGGCGTTGGACTCGGCAAGCCGGCCCGGTCCGATCCACAGGCTATCTTCCAGGCCAGCGCGCACATTGGCCCCCATCGCCGCTCCCATGGCCGCGATCGGCATCTGGCTGCGACCGGCGCCCAGCACCGACCAGTGATACGCCTCACCGAACAGCCGGTCGGCGGTGCGTCTCATATGCATCACTTCTTCCGGGTGTGGACCTATGCCACCCAGCAGGCCGAATACGGTCTGGATAAACAGGGGCGGCCGCACCAGGCCCTCGGCCAAGAAATGGCGCAGGTTATGCAAGTGGCTGGTGTCGTAGCACTCGAACTCGTAGCGTGCGCCGGTCTCATTCAGGGTCTCCAGGGCGTAGCGGATGTCCCTGAAGGAGTTGCGGAACACTAGGTCGTGCGAGCCGTCAAGCATCGCCCGCTCCCAGTCGTGCTTGAACGTCTTGAAACGCTTCAGCATGGGAAACAGGCCGAAGTTCATCGAGCCCATGTTCAGGCTCGCCACCTCTGGCTTCCACACCGCGGCCGGGCGGATGCGCTCCTCCACCGACATATAGGGCGAGCCGCCGGTGGTGAGGTTCACGACCACGTCCGCGCGCTGCTTGATCAGCCGCAGGAACGGCTCAAACGCTTCCGGCGACTGATCCGGCCGGCCGTCGACCGGATCGCGTGCGTGCAGATGAACGATCGCCGCCCCGGCCTCGGCAGCGCTGACGGCGGCTTCGGCGATCTCCGCGGCCGTGATCGGCAGATACGGCGACATCGACGGCGTGTGGATGGAGCCGGTCACTGCGCAGGTGATCACCACTTTGCGATCGGCCATGACTGTCCTTACCTTCCGGCCTACAGCGCCGCCGCCCGGATCGTCTTGTTCCGCGGGAACATCTGCCGAGCGATGATGGTCTTCATGATTTCGACCGAGCCGCCGGCGATCTTCACCACCCGCGCGTCGGCATAGGCCCTCGCGATCGGGTACTCCCACATGTAGCCCCAGCCGCCGAACAGCTGCAGGCACTCGTCCACCGCCCGGCAGTGCAGGTTGGATGTGAACAGCTTGGCCATGGCCGCGTCCACCGGGTCGAGCTTGCCCTGCATGAACAGCTCGATGCACTTGTCGGTATAGACCCGGGCCACGGCTGCCTCGGTCTTCAGGGCCGCCAGCGTGAACTGGGTGTTCTGGAAGTCGCCGATGGTCTGGCCGAACGCTTCGCGCTTGGAGGTGTAGTCCACCGTCCATTCGATCACGGTTTCGGTGACCGTCGCCGAGCGGATCGCCTGGGCCAGCCGCTCCTGGGCCAGCTTGGTCATCATCAGGCGAAAGCCGCCGCCCTCCTGGCCGAGCATGTTGCAAGCGGGCACCCGGACGTCATCGAAGAACAGCTCCGAGGTGTCCTGGGCGTGCATGCCTAGCTTCTCGAGATTGCGCCCGCGCCGGAACCCCGGGCGGTCGGCCTCGACCAGGAACAGGGTGATCCCCTTCGCGCCCGCCGTTCCATCGGTCTTGCACGCCAGGACGACCAGGTCGCATAGCTGACCGTTGGAGATGAATACCTTCTGGCCGCTGATCACGAAGTCATCGCCGTCGCGCACCGCGCGCGTGCGGATCGCCTTGAGGTCGCTGCCGGCGTGCGGCTCGGTCATGCCCAGGGAGCCGATCGCCTCGCCGCTCACCATCCTGGGCAGCCAGGCGCGCTTCTGCGCCTCGGTGCCGAACGAACGGATGTAGGTCGCCACCAGGTCGGTGTGGATCAGGAAGCCGGGACCGCTCGCCCCGACCCGCCATAGCTCTTCGAACACCACGACGTCGAACAGGTAATCGAGTCCGAGCCCGCCGTATTTCTCCGGCACGGTGCAGCACAGCAGGCCCTCGGCCCCAGCCTTCAGCCAAAGCTCTCGCGGCGCCACGCCATCGCGTTCCCACTGGGCGTGAAAGGGGACCACCTCGCGCTCCATGAAGCGGCGTACCGACGCGCGAAAGATGTTGTGCTCTTCACGGAACAGGGTGCGCTCGATCATTCAACGCCTCAACCATGTCGATGCATATGGTTCGCTTGCGTACTAATAGCTTGCCGTCTTGCCGCAGGCAAGCGCCAGGCACGCGTCAAGGACTCGCCTTTAGAGGCGCGCCTCCGTCTGGGACCAGCTGCGGGCCAAGTCGTCCCGACGGCCCGGATCGGCGATGGCGATCAATGCGCGCGCCCGCTGGGAGTGTCCGTGGCCGCGCAGGTCGGCGACGCCGTGCTCCGTGACGACCAGATCGATGTCGAACCGGCTCATCGAGACGGGGCCCAGGCCAGCGCCGGCGGGAACGATCCGGGTGCGCCCCTTTGCCGCCGACGGCAGCGCCGCGATGCTGAGGCCGGCCGCCAGACGGGCGCCGCGTGCGAAGTCGGTGGCCCCGCCCGGGCCGGACATCAGTCCCGCGGGCGTCAGCTCGCTATGGGCCTGGCCGTACAGATCCACCTCCAGCGCCGAGTTCACCGCCACGAACCGGTCCAGCCCGGCGATCACCTCGGCCGCGTGGGTGTGGCTGACCGGCTGGAAGACAAATTCCGGGCCCGAGATCGCGGCGTAGAGCGCGGCCGAGCCGATCGCCACCCCGGCGGTGACCGGCGCGCCGGCGGCGAGCGCGCCGGACTGGCGCAGCGCCAGCACGCCGTCGCCGATGAGGCCCGAATGGATGCGCAGGTTCCGGTGGTCGCGCAGCGCCTGGAGAACTGCCGCGGGGACGCGGCCAAGGCCAGTCTGCACCGTCGCGCCGTCGGGGATTTGCCGGGCGACATGACGGGCGATGGCTTCGGCCACGGGGTCGGCCCGCTCGCCAGCGACGCACAGGGGACCGGCCGGCGCTTCGATCACGGCGGTGAGTTCATCGAAGGGAATGCCGCGAGGTCCGCGTGTGCGCGGCAGCGACGCGTCGATGTGGGCGATGCGGATCGGAATGCGCGGCCACAACTCGGCCAGGAAGTCCACCACGGGTCCGAAAGAACACCAGCCGGCGTCATCCGGCGGCGTCACCTTGAACAGGGCCGCCGCGATCGGCTGTGTGCGCAGGTTGCGCAGGATGTCGCCGTAGCACAGCGGCAGGAAGTCGACGCGATCACCCCCCCTGCGCAGTTCCGGAGTCATAAAGAAGGTGCGCGTCCGGCAGCGCTCGCCGATGAGATAGTTGGCGTGGTTGAGGCCGGGCACGAAGATGCCGGTGAAGGTCATGTCGCCCCAGGCGTCCGGCGTGCGGCAAAGTTCCTCCAGCCACAGGAGCGACTCCGCCGAGCAACCTTGAACGTAGGTCAATCCGCCCGGCGCCAGGGCGCGGGCGAGATCGCCTCCCTTGAGCCGCGCCGGCGCCACGACGGCGTCCCTTCGCTAGGGGGCGAACTGGTGGAAATCCGGTGAGCGCTTTTCGTTGAACGCCGCGACGCCTTCCCTGGACTCCGGCGTATCGTAAAACAGCTTCACGGCGTGCAGGGCCAAGTTGCTGATCCCGCGAATGGAGTCCGAATCGGCATTGAACGAGCGCTTCAGGAAGGCCAGCGCCGTCGGCGAGCGTTCGGCGATCTTGTCGGTCCAGTCGGTGACAGCCGCGTCCAACTGGTCCGCCGGCACGACCTTGTTGACCAGGCCCATCTCGCAGGCCTGCTGGGCCGTGTAGCGGTCGTTGATGAACCAGATCTCCCGCGCCCGCTTGTCGCCAACGTGGCGGGCAAGCAGGGACGTGCCCCAGCCGGCGTCGAACGAGCCGACCTTGGGGCCGACCTGGCCGAACTGCGCATGCTCGGCGGCGATGGTCAGGTCGCACAACGTCGCCAGGACATTGCCGCCGCCGATGGCGAAGCCATTGACCCGGGCGATCACCGGCTTGGGGATGTCGCGGATCAGACTCTGCAGTTCGTCGATCGGCAGGCCCATGACACCGCGGCCGTCATAGCTGCCCTCGTGGGCCGACTGGTCGCCGCCGGTGCAAAAGGCCCGTTCTCCAGCCCCGGTCAGGACCACGCTGGCGACGTTGCGATCGTTGGCGGCCCGCTGGAAGGCGCCGATGAGCTCCTCGACCGTGCGTCCGCGGAAGGCGTTGTACACCTTGGGCCGGTTGATGGTGATCCAGGCCGCGCGCGCCCGCAGCTCATAGGTGATGTCCTCGTAAGTCGTCGTTTCCGGCATGGTTTCCACCCGATTGTCAGATCATGTTCATGCCACCGGAGACGGAAATCGCCTGGCCGGTGATGTAGGCCCCGTCGTCCGAAGCCAGCATGGCGACGATGCCGGCGTAGTCTTCTGGCTCGCCCATGCGGCGAAGCGGGATGCCCCGGACCATCGCGTCCTTCCACTTCACGGCGTCCTCGCCCGTCCCCACGATCGAGGCCATCATCGGCGTGTTAGTCGGTCCCGGGCACACCGCATTGAGCAGCACGCCCTTGCGGGCCAACTCGCGCGCCATCGACTTGGTGAACGAGATCAGGCCGCCCTTGCACGCCGAATAGACCGCCTCGTTGCTGGTTCCCACGCGGGCCGCGTCCGAAGCGATGTTGACCACCCGCCCGCCGCCCGCCGCCGCCATCCTCGGGCATACCGCGTGATGCAGATTGAGCGGACCATAGAGGTTGATGCGGATGATCTTGTCCCACAAGGCGGTGTCGGTCTCGAGGAACGGCATCGGCTGGTCCCAGCCGGCATTGTTGACCAGCAGCCAGATCGGGCCGAGTTCGGCCTCGATCTTGGCGACGACCGCCCGCACCGCCTCGTGGTCGCCGACATCCGCCTCGTGCACCCGCACATCGGCGCCGCCGGCGAGCGCCGCCGTCTCCCTGGCCGCGTCGGATCTGAGGTCTACGATCGCCACCTTGCAGCCTTCCTTGGCCAGACGAAGGGCGATCGCCCGGCCGATGCCCTGTCCGCCGCCAGTCACGATCGCCGTCTTGCCGCTCAATCCGTCCAAGGCTGTCTCCCGCTGCGCGTTCTCTAGAATTCCGCGTCGGCCTCAATCGCCGCCGCGCCCTGAACTCGCTCGCCGCCGAGTTCACGCAAAAGATTGGCTTTCATCCCGCGCAGGGCGCGCACCGTGGCCTCGAGATCGTCGTCATCGAGGCCGGCCAGGATCAGATGCTCGGCCTCGGCGCTGCTGGCGCGGATGCTTTTGATCAGCTTGGCGCCGGATTTGGTCAGGAACACCCGCTTGACCCGGCGGTCCACCGGATCGGCCCGCCGCTCGACGATGCCATTGGCCTCCAGACGGTCGATCAGCCCGCCGAGCGCGACTTTGCCCAGGTCGAGTTCCTCGGCCAACGCCACCTGGGACATGCCGTCCCTGCGCGACAGGAACGCCAGCACCCACCACTGCGAGCGGGTGACGTTGAGCGGCTTCAGGAACCGATCGATCAGGCTTCGCCTCAGGCGCGAGACGTCATGCACCAGAAAGCCGAGGCGCAGCTCCCAGTTGAGATCATGCGGCATGCGCGGTTCTCCAGCCCAGGCGGCTGAAGCCTCATTAGCGATTTCGGCTCGGTTGTGCAGCAGCATCCTCACGGGCCCATATGATACGCTTGCATACGATAATCAAGCGCGTTATCTAGTTTCCGGGGTGAGAGCGTGGAATGGCCGGCATGATCGTCAAGCGCATGGGCGCCTATCTGCCCCTGCTTCGTCTGCGCCGGCGCGCGGCCGCCGACGCCTTGCATTGGTCGGGCCTCGGCGGCGGCCACAAGGGTTATCGAAGCGTCGCCGGTTGGGACGAAGATGCAGTCTCCTTCGCCGTGGAGGCGGCGCGGCTGGCCAAGGCGCCGGACGCCGATCCGCCCGCGCTGGTGTTCGCGTCGACCTCGGCCCCGTTTCTCGAGCGCTCGCATGCCGGCATCGTGGTCGACGCGCTCGCCCTGCCGCGAACAACCCGCTCGGTGGACGTGGCCAACTCGCGGCGGTGCGCGGTGTCGATGCTGGCGATCGCTTTGAGCGGCTCAAGCGGCGAGGACATCCTGATCGCAGCCGGCGAGCGCCGGCCGACCGCGCCGGGCGGCGCTCTGCAGCTGGCCTGGGGAGACGCCGGCGCGGCCATCCTTGTCGGCGAGGGGCCCGGCGGCGCGCGCCTGCTCGGCGCGGCGAGCCTCACCCACGACTTTGCCGATGTCTATGCATCGCGCGAGCATCCGACCCCCTATGCCAGCGAGGACCGTTTCATCCGCGACGTTGCTGTCGGCGATATCATGGTCCCGGCCATAGCCTCGGCGCTGCGGGCCGCGGGGGTCGCCGCGGCCGATATCGCTGCGGCGGTCGTGCATGAGCCCGTGTCTGGATGTTATCGCGCCATTGCCGCCCAGTTGGGTCTTGGCGCGCCCAACAATCTCGACCGCGTCGTCGAGGCCGCAGGCGATCTGGGGGCCGCGCACGTCCTCTACGGGCTTGCGCTCGCCCTGGACGAGGCCAACCCGGGCGACCGCCTGCTGGTCGTCGGCTTCGGTGGCGGCTGCGATGCGCTGGTGCTCGAGGTCACCGGCGCGACGCCGGGATCGGACAGCGCCGCGCGGGCGCTCGCCCAGGGACAAGCGTTCGATGAATATGTCCGCTTTCTCAGCCTGAGCGGTTCGCTGGACCTCGATTGGGGGGCCCGCTCGGAGGTGGAGCTCAAGACCAGCGCCTCTACACTGCACCGCCACGGCCGTGACGTGACAGGTTTCATCGGCGGACGAGATACCGGAGGCAATGTGCAGTTTCCCAAGAGCCCCGTCCCGGTGGCGCCCGGCGCTACGGGCGGACTTATCGACACGCGCCTGGCGGACACGCCGGCCACGGTCGTCTCGTTCACCTCCGACCGGCTGGCCTACTGCCCCGATCCGCCGTTCAAGTTTGGCCTGGTGCAGTTCGACAACGGCGCGCGGCTGCCTATGGAGTTCTGCGACGCGCCGTCCGGCGGCATCCAGGTCGGCGAGGCCCTCGTCATGCGCTTCCGCGTCAAGGCCCTCGACCGCAAGCGCGGTTTTCGCACCTACTTCTGGAAGGCCGCTCCCCACCAACGCCCGATGCTGGAGATCTGAAGGCTATGGCGAGTGGTATCCGTGATCGCGTGGTGATCGTCGGCATGGGCTGCACGGCGTTCGGCGAACGCTGGAATGCGAGTTCGGAAGACCTCATGGTGGAAGCCTTCGACGAGGCCCTGACCGACGCCGGGCTGGAGCGCGCCAGCATCGACGCCGCCTGGTTGGGCAGTGCGCTCGATGACGTCAACGTCGGCAACTCCGCCCTGCCGCTGGCTTTCGCCCTTCGTCTGCCGCCAATCCCGGTGACGCGGGTCGAGAACATGTGCGCCACCGGAACCGAGGCCCTGCGGGCGGCGGTCTACGCCGTGGCCGCCGGCGCCTGCGACGTGGCCGTCGCGCTCGGTGTGGAAAAGTTGAAGGACACCGGCTACGGCGGCCTGCCGCTGCGCACGAAGGGCGTCGCCAATGATTTGTGGATGCCCTACGGCTCCGCGCCCGGCACGTTCGCCCAGCTGGCCGGCGCCTACGCCGCCCGACATGGCATCATCGCAGAGGACCTCAAGCGGGCCATGGCTCACGTCTCGTGGAAGAGCCATCAGAACGGGGCCCTCAATCCCAAGGCGCACCTCCGCAAGGCGGTTTCAATGGAGACCATCCTGGACGCGCCGATGATCGCCGATCCCCTGGGCCTGTTCGACTGCTGCGGGGTGTCGGACGGGGCCGCGTGCGCAATCGTCACCACGCCGGACATCGCTCGCGGCCTGGGCAAGCGCGACCTGGTGACCCTCAAGTCGGTCCAGCTGTGCGCCAGCAACGGCTGGGAGAGCGGCTATGGCCAATGGGACGGGGCGTACGTCAGAACCACGCGCGAGGCGGCGAAACGCGCCTACCAAGAGGCGGGGATCGGCGACCCCAGCGCCGAGCTCGGCCTCGCCGAGGTGCACGACTGTTTCTCGGTCACCGAGCTGGTGACCATGGAGGATCTGCAGCTGTCCGATGAAGGTCGCGCCCCCTTCGACATTCTCGACGGCCGGTTCGACCGATCGGGCTCGCTGCCATGTCAGGCGGATGGAGGGCTCAAGTGCTTCGGTCATCCAGTCGGCGCTTCCGGCTTGCGCATGGCCTATGAGGTGTACAACCAGCTCCTCGGGCGCGCGGGTCCGCGACAACAGGCGCAGGTGGACCTGGGCCTGACGCACAATCTGGGCGGCACGCCCTACAACAGTGTCGCCGCGGTGGCCGTCCTCGGCCGGTTGGACTGATCGGAGGAGACGGCAATGGCGGGCCGCTATTTCGAGGAATTCGAGGTCGGCCAGACCTTCGCGCATGAGGTCCGCCGCACGGTCACCGACATGGACAACATTCTGTTCTCGACCCTGACCCACAATCCAGCCGCCATCCACCTCGACGTCGAATATGCGAAGGCCACCGAATTCGGCCGCCCGCTGATGAACAGCATCTTCACCTTGGGGCTCATCGTCGGCCTGTCGGTCTACGACACGACCTTGGGAACTACGGTCGGCAATCTCGGCTGGGAGGAGGTGCGCTTTGCCAGGCCCGTATTCCCCGGTGACACCCTGCGGGCGCAGTCCGTGGTCGTCGGGGCCCGCGAAAGCCGGTCCCGACCGACGCAGGGCATCGTCACCTTCGAGCATCGCGGCTTCAATCAGCGCGACGAGGAGGTGGTCTATTGCCGTCGCGCCGCCTTGATGATGCGCCGGCCGGCATGAGGCTCCGCTCGCTCCTGTTCGTGCCCGGCGACAGCGAGCGCAAATTCGCCAGGGCCAGGGCCTGCGGCGCCGACGGCCTGATCCTCGATCTGGAGGACGCCGTGGCCCCCTCGCGCAAGGCGGAGGCGCGGACCGTGGTGGCCGGTCTCTTGGAGCAAGACGAGCCACGCCCCTGGTCGTTCTGGGTGCGGGTTAACGCCCTGGACAGCGGCATGACCCCCGACGATCTCGCCGTCGTGGTCGGTCCGGGATTGGACGGCGTCGTGCTGCCCAAGGCAAACGGCGCCGAGGATGTCGTTCGCCTGGCCGGTCGCCTGGACGCCTTGGAGGCGGGCGCAGGCGTCGAGCCTGGCCGGATCCGCATCCTGGTGGTGTCCACCGAGACCCCGGCCGCGATCTTCCGCCTAGGCGGCTATGCCCCCGCCCACCCGCGACTGGCCGGCCTGACCTGGGGCGCGGAGGACTTGAGCACCGCCATCGGCGCGAGCGCCACACGCGGACCAGACGGCGACTGGAGCCATCCCTATCAGTTGGCCCGCTCGCTCTGCCTGTTCGCCGCCGCCGCCGCCGAGGTCGCGGCCATCGACACCCTTCACGCCGATTTCCGCGATAGCGAGGGTCTGATCGCCAGCTGCAACCGGGCGCGCCGCGACGGCTTTACCGGCAAGATCGCTATCCATCCCGACCAGGTGGCGCCGATCAACGCCTGCTTCTCGCCATCGGACGAGGACGTGGCCCACGCCCGCCGTGTGGTCGAGGCCTTCGCCGCTCAACCAGACGCCGGAACCATCGGCATCGACGGCAAGATGTACGATATCCCGCACCTCAAGGCCGCCAGGGGGATCCTGGCCGAGAGCCAGGAGGCGTCGGCATGAACACCTACGGCGGCGACCCGTCCGAACACCTGCAAGCCCTGCACGAGGGCGTGCGCGCGGTTGTGAAGCGTTTCGACGACGACTACTGGCTGGCGCGCGACGACGACGGCGAATTTCCCTTTGAATTCCATCGGGCGATGGCGCAGGGCGGCTGGCTGGGGATTACCATGCCCGAGGCCTACGGCGGCTCCGGCCTCGGCGTCACCGAGGCGGCGGTGATGATGCACGAGATCGCCTCGCACGGCGGCGGCATGACCGCGACCTCCGCGGTGCATATCAACCTGTTCGGGCCGCACCCCATCGTGGTCCACGGAACAGACGAGCAGAAGGCCCGCTGGATGCCGCGCCTGGTCGCCGGCGAGGACCAGTGCTGTTTCGGCTTTACCGAACCGGACGCCGGGCTGGACACTACGCGCATCAAGACCTTCGCCGAGAAGGTCGACGGCGGCTATCTGGTGCGTGGCCAGAAAGTGTGGACCTCGACCGCTCAGGTGGCCAACAAGATCATGCTCCTCACGCGGACGACGCGGTACGAGGACGCCACGCGCCCGACGGACGGGATCACCATCTTCTACACCGATCTCGACCGGGCCAAGATCGAGGTGCGGCGCATTGCAAAGATGGGCCGCAAGGCGGTCGACTCCAACGCCATCTTCATCGACGGCCTGTTCATCCCCGACGCTAATCGTATCGGCGAGGAGGGCAGGGGCTTTTCCTACATCCTCGACAGTCTAAATCCTGAACGGGTGCTGATCGCGGTCGAGGCGATCGGCATCGGCCAGGACGCGCTTCGGCGGGCTTCAGCCTACGCCCGCGAGCGGATCGTGTTCGATCGGCCGATCGGC
Source organism: Caulobacteraceae bacterium (assembly GCA_036491275.1). GTDB lineage: Bacteria > Pseudomonadota > Alphaproteobacteria > Caulobacterales > Caulobacteraceae > Acaudatibacter. Next base: position 1,643 of record DASXCH010000054.1, on the reverse strand, counting down.
CAGAACCAGGGCGTCCAGCATCCGCTCGCCGAGCGCTGGATGTATCTCGAGTCCGCCTGGCTGATGGCCATGCGGGCGGCCGCGCTCTACGACGGCGGCAAGCCGTGTGGGGCGGAAGCGAACAGCGCCAAGTTTTTGAGCGCTCGCGCCGGCTACGAGGCCTGCCTGCAGGCGGTGTTGACCCACGGCGGCTTCGGCTACGCCCGCGAATACCACGTCGAGCGGCTGCTGCGCGAAGTGCTCATCACCCGCATCGCGCCGATCACCGAGCAGCTGATCCTGTCCTACGTCGCCGAAAAAGTCCTCCAGCAACCCAGGTCCTATTGAGGCGCCGGATGAGCGGCCGCCTGGGTTCTCGAACCACGACCGAGGCCCTCGCCGGACGCCTCAGGCTGCCGGTCATGGCCGGACCGATGTTCATCGCCTCGACGGCGGAGCTGGCCATCGCCCAGTGCCGGGTCGGAATTGTCGGCGCCCTGCCGGCCCTCAACCCGCGCTCCCCGATCCTGCTGCGCACGGCCCTCGGCCAGATCACCGAAGCCTTGGCTGGCGACAATCAGGCCGCGCCGTTCGCGATCAATATCGTCGCTCATCGCACCAACGATCGCCTCGACGAGGATCTCGCCGCCGTGATCGACTTCCAGGTCCCGATCGTCATCGTCAGCCTGGCCGCGCCTTCGGACATCGTTGGCGCCGTCCACGCCTATGGCGGCCTGGTGTTCAACGACGTGATCAGCGACCGGCAGGCCCGCAAATGCGCCGAGGCCGGGATCGACGGCCTGATCGCGGTCGCCGCCGGCGCTGGCGGCCATACCGGCAAGGTCTCGCCCTTCGCCCTGGTACAGGAGATCCGGCGCTGGTGGGACGGGCCCCTGGCCCTGTCAGGCTGCATCGCCACCGGCCGCAACGTCCTCGCCGCCCAGGTCATGGGCGCGGACTTCGCCTATATTGGCTCGCCGTTTCTGGCCTCCGACGAGGCCAACACAGCCCCCGGCCTCAAGGCCATGATTGTGGCCAGCGAAGCCGCCGACGTCATGGTGACCGACTGCTTCACCGGTATACCGGCCACCTTCCTGCGTCCGTCGATTATCGCCAACGGACTCGACCCTTCCGCCTTGATCCGCGACAAGTCGGGGGCCATCGACATCAAGGACGGGGGGGCCAACCCCAAGGCCTGGCGGGATATCTGGAGCGCTGGCCAGGGCATCGCCGCGATCACCCGCGCCGAACCGGCTGCAGTCTATGTCGCCCGGCTGGCTGACGAATACCAGGCTGCCAGGCGTGGGCTGTCGCGACTCGCGGCGACCACGCCTGGCAAAAAACTGGGGCGCCGCGCGCGGCGACGCCCCAGTTCAGGAAAGGACCCGCAGGGGAGGCTGCAGCCTCCTGATCGTCAGTAGCGAAAGCCCAGGGTCACGCCGTAGGTGGCGGGCATGCCCGCCAGCTTCGCCACCGTGTCGGACACGTAGTAGACCGAGTTCCAGTAATAGGTGTTGGTTACGTTCTTGGCCCATAGCTCCACCCGCCAGCGCTGGCTGGCCGAGCCCACGCCGGCGGCCAGGTTGAGCAAGCCGTAGGCTTTGACCTCCAATGGCGGCGCGCCATCAGCGATCGCCTCGCCGGAGCCAAACGCGGCGCTGGTC
>DASXCH010000053.1:0-25809 GCA_036491275.1 Caulobacteraceae bacterium | reverse complement strand
CCGCCGCGCCGGAGCTGCTGGCCCACGCAGAGGTCACCGGCATGGCCCTGGAGGTCGGCGTCCTCGATCTCACCGCCACCTTGAGCGCCCTGCGGGCCGATGCCTGGCTGCACGGCTGGGGCGATCCGGCCTCGCCCCAGGGGCGCGGGATCAAACGCGCCATCCGCGATGCCTTCTATGGCGATAGCGAAACCTGGAAGGGGATGGTGGCCGGCCAGTCGCTGCTCGCCTGCCGCCAGGCGATCAAGGGGCTCAGCGCCTAGAGCAATTTCAGCCCTGCCGGGCCTTGTAGCGCGGGTTGGTCTTGTTGATGACGTAGACCCGGCCCTTGCGGCGCACGAGTTTGCAGTCGCGATGGCGCGTCTTGAGCGTCTTGAGCGAGCTTCTGACTTTCATGGCCTTGTCGGGGAAGAAAACGGTCTTTCGGGAAGCGCGGTCGTATAGAGAGACGATCCGGCCAAGTCAACGTAACGCCGTTCACGCATCCCTGACCGGCTGCGCTTGAGAGTTTCGATTGAACCGCGCTGGCGCGGGGTTACCCTCCCCGCCGGTGATGAATCGGCGATTCTTTCTGGCCCTGACCGCCGCCGGCTTGGCGGGTGGCGCCGAGGCGCGGGGTGAGACCGGCGTCGTTCCGATCGCGCCTCAGGCCGAACCCTATTTCCGTGACTGGCTGGAGCGGTTCTACGTCACGGCCCTGGCCGCCGGCCTTCCCCGCGCCTTGCTCGATCGCGAACTGGCGGGCCTCGCGCCAGACCCGCGGGTCGCCGCCGACGACGCCGTGCAGCCGGAGTTTGCCAGGCCCGTCGGCGCCTATGTCCAGGGCGCCATGAGCGCGGCGCGCATCGCCGAGGGCCGTCTCAAGCGCGACGAAGTCCCGGCCTTCAGCCGCATTGAAACGAGCTGGGGCGTGCCGCGCGAGGTCCTGATCGGCGTCTGGGCGATGGAATCCGGCTTCGGGGTGCGTCAGGGCGACATGGACGTCCTCCGCTCGCTCGCCACCCTGGCTCAGGGCCGCCGGCGCGACTGGGCCGAGACCCAGCTGATCGCGGCGCTCAAGATGATCGCCCACGGCGACGTCGTCCGTGGCCAGTTGCGCGGCTCCTGGGCAGGGGCCATGGGTCAGACCCAGATCCTGCCCACTGTCTATCTGGAAAGCGGAGTCACCGCCTCCGGCGAAGGTCGGCCCGACATCTGGAACTCGGCCGCCGACGCCTTGGCCACCGCCGCCCATCTTCTCGAAAAGGACGGGTGGCGCCGCGGTGAAGGCTGGGCGGTCGAGGTGATCCTGCCGCCCGGCTTCGACTATGGCTTCAGCGAGAGCGACACCAAGCCCTTCGCCTTTTGGGCCGCCCGCGGCGTGCGCCGCTCACCGACGGCCCAGTGGCGCGCGGCCGACGCCGATGCCCCCGCCGTTCTGCTGCTGCCAAGCGGTGCGGCCGGCCCGGCTTTCCTGGCCCTCCCCAATCATTTCGCCATCCGCGGCTACAACAACTCCATCGCCTACGCCCTCACCGTCGGCCTCCTGGCCGACCGCTTCGCCGGCGGCGCCGGTCTCGCCACCCCCTGGCCCTACGAGGTCGCCCTGACTCTCGATCAGCGAATGACGGCCCAGACCGCCCTCATGCGTCTTGGCTTCGATCCGGGAACAGCCGACGGCATGATCGGCTTCGGCACGCGCAGGGCGCTGCGCGCCTGGCAGAAACGGGAAGGCCTGCCGGCCGACGGCTATCTCACGCCGCAGCTGGTCCAGCATCTCTCCGCCGCCGCCTCCCGGGCCTAGGGCCTGCACGCTCACGCCCTCGCGCTGCCGCTCGAGGCTGGCCTGCGCCGCCTCGTCCTCGGCGCCCTCGTGATCGCCCACAGCAGGGCGTAGAGGGAAAATATCGCCGCCACCTGATAGTCGGGAAAGCCGATCGAGCGGCCGATGGCGGGCAGCACCGACTCCCATGCCGGTGTTGCCGAGCGCAGTGACGATCGACACGCCAAAGATGATCGCCAGCGGCCTTGGCGGCGGCATTTCGGCGAATCGGTTGGAGCGGTCCTGGCCGGCAAGGCTGCAATTCAACGCCTTGCGCCGGCTAATTCGGACCCGTTGCGAGGACCAGGACCTTCAGTTTTGTCGTATTGTTCACGGAACCGTGAACTCTTCCCTTGCGTTCTTCACGGAACGCGGCATATTCCGCGCGCGGCGATCGTCAGTAGCGGCGCCGTCAACCTCACCCAAGGGGACCAGGGAATCATGACCTCCACTTTCGTTCGTTCGCTTCTCGTCGCCGGCGCTGCGGTTGGCGCGCTTTCGCTCGCCGCTTGCAACAAGCCCGCCGCAACTGCGGACAACAGCGCTGCCGACGCTTCGGCCGCTGCGAACACGGCGATGTCCGCCGCGTCCGACGCCAACAACTCGGCCTCGAACGCCGCCGCGGACACCACCAACGCCGCGACCAACACCGGCCAATAATCAAGCATCTTTCCAAGACGGCTTGGATGAAGGGTCGCCCGCGAGGGCGGCCCTTTTTCTTTGACCGGACGGACTGGCGGGCGGCAGTTCAGTGTCCCAAAGAGCGGCAATGACCTCGCCGGCCCTCTGGCCCGAAACGGGCGGGCCGCCCCGCTCGCGCCGCTACGGCGATCTCTATTTTTCGGCCACGGATGGTCTCGCCGAGAGTCGGGCGGTGTTCCTCGCCGGCTGCGGCCTGCCCGAGGCGTGGAAGGGTCGAAGGTGCTTCACCGTCGCCGAGCTCGGCTTCGGGACCGGTCTCAACATCGCAGCCCTCATCGACCTGTGGCGCCGCGAGGGGCCGAAGGACGCCTGGCTCTCCATCTTCACGCTCGAGGCTGAGCCCTTGCCGGCGGCCGACGCCCGCCGCGCGCTCGCCGCCTGGCCGGAACTCGGGTTCGTCGCCGAGATGCTCCTTTCCCACTGGCCGGGCCAGGCCCGCGGCTTTCACCGTCTCGACCTGCCGGACGTCCGCGCCACCCTGGATGTCGCCGTCCTGGAGGCGGCGGAGGCCCTCGGCGAGTGGACGGGCGCCGCCGACGCCTGGTTCCTCGACGGCTTTGCACCACGCCTCAACCCGCAGATGTGGCGGCCCGAGGTTCTGGACCTCATCGCTGCTCACAGCGCGCCGGGGGCGCGGCTCGCGACCTACACCGCCGCGGGCGAGGTGCGTCGGGGCCTGGCCGCCGCCGGCTTCGAGGTGGCGCGCCTTGCGGGCTTTGGCGACAAGCGCCATCGCCTGGAGGCGCGCAGGCCGGGCGCGGCGCCGGTCGACGAGCGCCTTCCGCGCGTCGCCATCGTCGGGGCGGGGATCGCCGGCGCATCCCTCTTTAGGGCTTTCGCCGCCCAGGGGATCGAGGCCTTGGTCGTCGGGTCCGGCGCGCCGACGGCCTCAGCCGGCCCCGTGGCCCTGGTGACGCCGCGGATCGACGCCGGCCTCGCCGCCTCCGCGGCGCTCTTCGCCCGCGCCTTCGCTCGCGCGCGCCAACCTTATGAGCCTGTCACGATCGGTCGCGGCGCCCTGCAACTGGCGGTGGGCTCCAAGGACGAACGCCGCTTCGCCGCCATCGCCGCCTCGGACCTCTTCGAGTCCGGCGAGATGGGGCTGCTATCTGCGGCGAAGGTCTCCGCGCGGCTGGGCGAGCCGGCGCCCTCGGCCTTGGCCATGAACAGCGCCCTGATCATCGATCCAGGGCCGCTGCTCACGGTCCCGCAGATCCAGGGCGAGGTCGCGAGCCTCGAGCGCGCCGGAGAGGCCTGGCGGATGCTGGATCCGGAGGGCCGCCTGATCGGCGAGGCCGAGGTCGTCGTCGTCGCCGCCGGAATGGCCAGCTCGCGCCTCGTTCCCAGCCTTGACCAGGTGCTGAGACCTGTGCGCGGCCAGGCGAGCTTCGCGCCGGGCGCCTCGATCCCCGGCGCCGCCCTCTTTGGCGGCTACGCTGTTCCCGCGCCAGGCGGCGTCGCCTTCGGAGCCACCCACGACCGCGATGATGACGCCTTGGAGGCGCGCGAGGAGGATCATCGGCGCAATCTCGTCGCCCTCGCCGCCGTCCTGCCGGGCCTCGCCGCGACGCTCCAGGACCGGCCCCTGGAGGCGCGGACCGGCGTCCGGGCGACGACCCGCGATTACCTGCCGCTGGCCGGCGTCATCGACGGCCTCTTCGTCCTCACCGGACTCGGCTCACGCGGCTTTGCCCTGGCGCCGCTGCTGGCCGACCACGTCGCTTCCCTGGCGCTCGGCCGGCCCTCACCGCTTTCCAGATCCGCCCAGGCTCTGGTCGGTCCGGAGCGGCCGTCCTTGCGTCGGCGGGCTAGCCCCGCGGCAGCTCAAGACTGAACGGGTCGCACGCGCCAGCTTAGAATTTCTTAACCTCGAACCCGTTTGCATCGGAGACAACACCGGGGGTGATTCGGTACGGAGTATCAGGAGTAAACGTGCGTAAACCCCTTGGGGCCGGGATGGCCCAGACCCTGATGGGCCCACTGCTGGCCATCTCCCTGCTGACCATCTCGCTGGCTGCGAACGCGGCGCCGACTGCTCCTCCTCTGGTCCCAGGATCTATGAACGTCCGCTGGAATCCCGGCGCGCTCGACTGCCGGCGGGGCGCCGAGCCGGCGATCCAGGTCCACGCCTACAACGCCTCCACCTACATCCTCCGCGAGAGCCTGTGCGCGACCTCGGAGGCGCCGTTCATGTATCTCCTGATCGGCGCGCAGCGGGCGCTGCTGATCGACACCGGCGACATCGCGGATCCGGTTCGCGCGCCGCTGGCCCGCACCGTGCTCGACTTGCTGCCGATGAGCCCGTCCGGGCGGCTGCCGCTGCTGGTGGTCCACTCCCATTGCCATCCCGATCACCGCGCCGGCGATCCCCAGTTCGCTCACCTGCCGGGCGTCGAGGTGGTCGGCTACGACCTCGCCAGCTTGAAGCGGTTCTACGGTTTCGCCGACTGGCCGAGCGGCCAGGCGACGCTCGATCTGGGCCGGCGCCAGGTCGATGTCCTCCCCGCGCCCGGCCACCAGGAAACAGAAGCGGTCTTCTATGACCGCCAGACGGCCCTGATGTTCACCGGCGATTTCCTGCTGCCCGGCCGTCTGCTGGTGGACGACGCCGCCGCCGACGCCGCCAGCGCCCGCCGCATCGCCGCCTTCGCCGCCGACAAGCCCGTCGCCCATGTCCTCGGCGGCCAGATCGAGATGAACCTCGACGGCGGTCTCTATGGCTTTGGTTCGCGCTTTCACCCGGGCGAGCGGCCGCTGCAGCTTTCCAAGACCGAGCTGATGGCTCTGCCCGGGATCGTCGAGGGCTTCCGCGGCGTCTATGCCCGCCGCTCCGGCTTCACCCTGATCAACCAGGCCTATCTGATCGAACTCGGCGAGGCGGCGCTGACCATAATCGGGCTGGTGTTCATCGCCGGCCTCGCGGCCCTGATCATCCGCGCCCGGCGCTGGGCCGTGACCTTCAAGGGCCGGCCGGTGAAGCTGACATCCGTGATGCCGGCGGAAGGCGCCCCAGCGGTCTGAATGGACCGTCTGAGCCGCCGTCAGTAGATGAGGAAGGGCTCGCGCTCGGCCCGCCAGGCGGCCTCGTCCGGCCGGGCGAAGGCCTCCAGGTCGGCCGGGGCCGCGTCGGCGTCGTCAACCCATTGGCGCAGCAGCGGCCCGCCGTTGATGACATCGATGGCGAGCTTGCCGAACTCATACTCGTAGTCGAACTTTCGCCAGAGTTCGTAGTCTGGCCGAAGCTGGCGGATGGCCTTGAAGGCGAGCGCGACCGCCCGCCAGGGGCGGATCTCCGAGGGGCCGTAGCTTTCGCCGTCGGTGACGATCTGCATCCCGTGGCAGAGTTCGCCCAGGTGCTTGTAGAAGGTCGGCTCGAACCAGCATTCGCGCAGGGCGCAGCCGGCGAGCCATCGCGGCGCCAGCGCGCGCATCCTCTCGATCACCGCGCGAGCGTCGATATCGGGGGCGCCGAAGAGCTCCAGCGGCCGGGTGGTGCCGCGTCCTTCGCTGAGGGTCGTACCCTCGACCATCACCGTGCCGGGATAGGCCCTCGCCATCGACAGACCGGGGGCGTTGGGACTGGGATTGACCCACGCCCGCTCGCCGAGCGGCCAGCCGAAGCCAGGGCCTTCCTCCGGCGCCCAGCCCGCCATCTCGATCACCTGGTAATCGACGTCCAGGCCGAGGGTGTCGACGAACCAGCCGCCGAGCTCGCCCAGGGTCAGGCCGTGGCGCATGGGCAGGGGCCCGGCGCCGACGAAGCTCTCCCAGCCGGCCTGCAGCTTGATCCCTTCGACCGGGCGGCCGATCGGGTTGGGCCGGTCCAGCACCCACACCGCCTTGCCGTGCGCCGCGCCGGCCTCCAGCGCATAGCGCAGCGAGGTGACGTAGGTGAAGATGCGGGTGCCGACGTCCTGCAGGTCGACGAGCAGGATGTCGAAGGCGTCCATCATCGCCGCCGTCGGGCGCCGCACCTCGCCGTAGAGGCTGAACACCGGGAGTCCGTGCACCGGGTCGCGGTAATCCTCGGTCTCGATCATGTTGTACTGCTTCTCGCCGCGAAGGCCGTGCTGCGGCCCCAGGGCGGCGGTCAGCTTGACGTCTTCAAGGGTGGCCAGGGCGTCCAGTGAATGGACAAGGTCGGCGGTCACCGAGGCCGGATGGGCCAGCAGGGCGACGCGCTTGCCGGCCAGGGGCGCCCGCAGCTTGGGATCCGCGATCAGGCGGTCGATGCCGAACTTCATGCGCCGCTACTCATGGGGCTACCTCGAGGACGAATCCGCGCGAATCGTGGAAGTCCGGTTTGCCCGACGGATGGGCCAGCGCGAAGTAGGATTTTCGCCCGTCTGTCTCTTCGATGACGGCTGACAGGCCGACCCGCCAGGGCGCCTGCGGCGGCGGGAAGTCGCCGAGGTCGACCTTCGCCTCGAGTTGGAAGTGGGTTGTCGAGCGCCCGATCCAGATCCGCGGCGGGGCGGCCGGCATCGCCGCCGTCATCCCCTCCCGGGGCGCCGAGAAGCGATAGGCCGCCCACTGGCCGGACGGCGCCAGGTTGAGTTCGACGTAGGGGCCACCGCCGGTCCCCTGCAGGAAAGCCTCGAAGCAGGTGGTCCGCCACAGGCCGTCGAGGCGCTCCGGCGTGGCCGGCGCGGCGATCAGCAGACTCCCACCGGTGACGACATAGGCGAGCGTCAGGCCGCCGTCGAAGCGCGCGAGTTCGGCCTCGATCCGGATATCGGACCTGGGCGGCGTGGCGGGGTGGGGGAGAAGGGCGCGTCGCATGCGCCCTTCATGCCCCGGAAGCTGTGCCGGCGCCTATGCCTTCAGCGCCTGCATCTGGGCTTCGAGCTGGGCCAGTGTCAGGCCGCCCGGGCTCATCCCCTTGGCCTCGATCCAGCTGGCGTCGGCGAGGGCGTAAACCTCGTCGACGAACTGGCCGAAGAAGGCCCAGGTCATGGTGTAGTACTGGCCCCAGGAGATGACCCGCGCGCCGTCGGCGTCATAGCCGGCCAGGATCACCGCATGGCCGCCGACGCTGGAGTTGTCGGCGGCGGGCTGGGTGTCCCACACACTCGGCGGCGGGACGTTCGGCGGCATCAGGAAGGCCGGCACGGTGAAGCCGATATAGACGAGGCCGCAGTGGTGGATGGCCCGCTTCACGTCGTCGGTGTTGCGCGGATCGACCTCGACGAAGGCGGCGATCTTCACTCGCCCATCGCCGGTGGGCGAGGGGGCGCCGGTCTTGAGGATGTAGGTCAGCAGGTGCTGTTCGTTGCCGCCCGGGCCCTCGCCGCCCTGGGCCGGATTGTAGCCGTCGCCCTGCTCGTAGAGCGCTTCGACGACCGGGTCCGGCGCGGTCACCATCGGCGGGTTGGCGTTGGCGCTCCACACCTGGATGGCGTGGTAGAAGGCGGCGCAGGTGCAGTCGCCCAGGGTGTCGTTCATCATCATCCCGAGGTGGGCCGGCAGGCCCTTGGTCCAGTCCGCCGAGGGCGGCGGCGGCGGCCGGACCTGGCCGGCCAGCAGCGCGCTCATATGCGGCACGCGCGGATCGAAGGTCCTGGCCAGGCGGCCGAGTTTGAAGTTGGCGGACATCTCGTTTCCTCCCGACTGTACTGAAGGCGTCAGGAAACACCCCGGCCGCGGCGCCGGACAGTCCCCGAAGGGGACGGCGGGCTGATGATTTGCCGATCGGGCGCCGATGATTGGATTCCAACCCTCGACGTCATCCCGGCCAAGGCGCGTCAGCGCCGTGGAGCCGGGACCCAGAGGACACGGAACGCCGGCGCTTCAGGATGGCGGATAGCGCGTGGTAGGTTCCGTCTCATGTCAGAGGAGTTCTCTCCCGACCCCGATCCGGGCGGCGGGCGCCGCTTCGAGCGCGCCGTGGACGCCGCCTTGCACACGGCGCCGAAGCCTCGGGAGTCGGCTAAAGAGAAGCCTAGGCCGAAGGGAAGCTAGGTGCGGAGGATTTTGGCGATCGCCCTGGCGTTAGCCACTTGGGCGGCGTGTTCTAGCATTGCATTCATACTGCTTGTGATCGGAGAGGGTTTGTTTCTTGAGTTTGTCCTCAAGACAGAAACCATAGGGTTATGGTCCTTACTATGGGATTCGGCGCTTTTCCTTTTGGCAATTGCGGTGGGTTTCGTCGTAGCGCGGGCGGTATACAGCCGAATCTACCGGCGAACGAAGTCTACCGCTGAAACTGCCAAGACGTTCACCTAGCTGTCCTCTCACGCAAGCCGATTATCTATCCCCCATGCCTATTGCGTAAAAAGGGATAATTCCCCCCTACGGGGACCCCGACTGCGAAGCAGAGGCGCGGAGCAGCCAACGGGTGGAGGGGGTCACGGCGGCCCGGCGTTGAACCCCCTCCCGGCTCGCCTTGCTCTCGCTCGGCGTCCGGGATGAGCGGAGGTTCTGTGTCATCTGGATCCGCTCACGTCCGCCCGGCCACCGGGATCAGGGCGCCGGTGATACCGGACGCGGCCGGCGAGAGGAGGAAGGCGACGGCGGCGGCGATCTCCGCCGGCGCCGCCCAGGCCCCAAAATCGGCCTTGGGCATATCGCGGCGGTTGGCCGGCGTATCGATGATGGTCGGCAGCAGGGCGTTGACCCGCACCTGACCCTTCCACTCCTCGGCCAGGGCCTCGGTCAGGCGGGCCACCGCCGCCTTGGACGCGGCATAGGGCGCCATGCCAGGCCCGGCCCTGACCGCCGCGGCCGCGCCGATGTTGACGATCGCCCCGCGACCTCCAGAGGCTGGGGCGGCCAGCAGCGGCAGGGCGGCGCGGCAGGCGTTGAGCGCCGTTTTCAGGTTGAGGGTCCACATCCGATCCCACACGTCCGGGTCGGCATCGGCCACGGGGGTGAAGACGAAGCCGCCGGCGATGTTGGCCAGGCCATCCAGCCGCCCGTACCGGGCGCCGATCGCCTCCATCGCCACGGCCGCCGCCGCCGGATCGTCGAGCTTCACGCCGGCGAGGGCCAGCGCCGCCGGGCCGGGGATTTCCCCCGCCAGGTCGATCGCCGCCACCTGGACGCCGGCCTGAGCCAGGTGCTGCACCACCGCCCGCCCCAGGGCGCCCGCCGCGCCCGTCACCGCGATGACCCGGCTCGCCGGCGGGCTCATGGTCGTTTCGGCGCGAGCGCGCCCGGTTCGAAGACGCTTCTGGCGCCGGTCGCTGCGTCTGTCGGCCAGGCTCATCAGATCACCTCCAAAGCATCCGCATCCGGCAACACGGGGAAGGGCGCGGTGGGCGGCGCCTGGTACCAGAAGGCGGTGGTGGCGATATCGTCCTGCAGCGGCAGATAGCGCCGGTCTTTCCCCGTGCGCCAGCCCAGCGCCTGCAGCGTCACCCGAAGGTCGCTCTGGAACCGCACCGGATCGGTGATGTGCCAGCGATAGAGCCCGAAGCGTTGCTGAGACGCATAGACGCCATCGGGGCGGATCACCTGGGGCATGCCGCAATAGGGGGTGGTGAATTCCTGGTACGCGCTCGGTCGATCGCGCTCGATCGCCCCCCGATCGAAATTGTAGGCGCCGCCGAAATAATCCTCGGTGCCCGTGCCGCAAATCGTCGGGAATTCGCCATCGCCATCGAGGAAGAACTTGATCTCTCCCTCGCCCCACCAGCCGGAGCTGTTGACCCCCCAGGCGGCATAGAGGCCGACGAAATGGCCGGGGCCGGCCACGCCATCCAGCACCCGCACCACATCGCCATAGGCGAGGGGATTGACCCGCCGGAACTGGGCATGGAAGCGGCCGGCGTCCGGCGCCACATCGCTCAGCTCGTAATTGATCTGATAGAAGGCGATCAGCGGATCGGGCCCCAGGTTTTCCAGCGTCAACCGCGCCCGCGAGGCGAACGGCATCGGCCAGTAGCAGTTGAACCCGCGCCCGGGATTGACGCACACCGCCAGCGACGAGACCTGGGCGAACCGCTCCCACCCGCAGGCGAAGAAATCCCCCGCCGGGCATTCGATGCTGGCTTGCTCCTGACCATCCCAATAGGCGCGCAGGATGGAATGGCGCCAGCGGCCGCGGGCCAGCGTGATCCACATCTGCTGGATCAGCCCCGCGCCCTCGATATCGGCCAGCACGTGGGTGGCGCCCGGCGCGATGACCACATAGGGCGAGACCTTCCACCCTTGGCCCAGGCCCCGCGCGGCGTTGGCGGCCGGCCCATCCACCGACATGCCGCCGGCGCCCCGCGCCCCGGTGGGATTTTCCGGGCTGATCGAGCGGCTCTGGCCCTTGGTCAGGCGGGCGAGGCCCGAAAGGCCGCCCCCGAGCCACATCTCGAGGCTTTCGGCGCCCATCACCGCTCTTCCGGCCAGTTTTTCGGCGGCCAGTAGGCCATCTCCGGATCCCGGGGGCTCATCAGGCCGACGGCGACGCCATCCGGATCTTCCACCACGGCATAGCGGCAGCCCCAGAAGGCATCCCACGGCGGGGCCAGCCCCGTGGCCCCCGCGCCGGTGAGCTCGGCATAGGCCTCATCCACCGCCGCCCGGCTCTCCACCGCGAAGCCGACCACAACGCGGCCGGCCAGGGCAGTCTCCGCCGCCCAGCCGGCATTCCACACCCGGGCGAACCAGGCGGCATCGAGATCGAGGGCGAAATCCTCCCCCGCCCTGCCGCCGATATGGAAGGCGTCGGCCGGCGCATCGCCGAACGCCACCCCCAGCCGGCGATAGAAGTCCGCCGAGGCCACCGGATCGGCCGCCACGATGTTGATCTGGTCCAGCTTTGCCATGGCCGCACCCTCCAGCGCTCACTCTCGCCGGGCTGAAGCTTCAGGGCAAGCCGGGCGGGCGCCGCGGGCGCTCGCGGCGGGGCGCCCCTCAGGGCGCCAGGGCGCGCTCCGCTTGCCGCGCCATCAGGGCGTAGCCGGCGGCCGTGGGGTGCACGCCGTCGATCGTCAGCTCCGGACGCATCACGCGCCAATAGTCGATGAAGCCGGCGCCGCTGCGCACCGCATACGCCCGCATCCAGGCGTTCTGATCCTCGATCCGCGCCTCCCCATTGGCCGGGACGGGGCCCAGGGGCGGCCTGCTCTGCTTGGCGAAGGCAGGAACGCTGGCGATCAGCACGCGCACCCCCGCCGCCTGGGCCAGCGTGACCATGGCGGCGACGTTCGCCTCCGTCATCGCCAGGGGCAGGGCCGGGTTGTCGACCCAGGCGTCATTGGTGCCGACCAGGATGATCACGGCGCGCGGGCGAAGGGCCAGGGCGTCTTGGCGCAGGCGGGCGCGGACCTGATCCGACCGCTCCCCGCCGATGCCGCGATCGAGCCAGCGGCCGTCCCACGAGGCGCGGCCGACCTTGGGCCACTGATGCGTGATGCTATCGCCGATGAAGACGACGTCGGGCCTCGCGCCGCTCGCCTCGAGCGCCTGATCCGCGGCCGCATAATGGTCGAGATGGTTTTGATCCGGCGCGATAAAGGCCGCGGCGCATAGGAGCAGGGCCCACAAGGCCGCCAGGGCGGCGGCCGCTGCCGCAAGGACGAACCCGAGCCTCACTTTGAGATTCCGCCCCGCCTCCATGGCCACTCTCTCCCCTCAGGAAGCGCCGATCGCTTCGCCACGCGCGAAGTCACCGTCGATCAGGGGTTGAGTCGAGGCTTTTGTGGTAGGGATTCACCAAGTCTTCTTGCTGCTCTTGGTAGAATCACGCGTCGGCGTCAGCATTATCTACGCCGGCGAAGCGCAGAGATCGTTACGCGCAAAGAGCTGGGGCAAAGTGTCGCTGGTGGGCAAATTCCGGGCCGCGGATGACTGACGAGCGCTCGAAATGGGCGGTTCTGGCGCTCACGCGCTTCATCCTGGCCGGCGTGGTGCTGGTCGGGCACCTGAACTATCTACCCGGCGACCATGCGTGGACGGGGATCGGGACATTCCTGAACCAGGGATCGGCCGTCTACGGCTTCCTCGTCATATCTGGCTATTCCATTGCCGCGAGCCTAGATCGTTCCCCTAAGGGATTCTTCGTCAGGCGCGTCCGCCGCATCTGGCCGACCTATCTGGTCTCGCTTCTGCTCGCCGCGTGTGTGGCCGCGTCGATATCGCATCCGGTCAAGCTCGCGGACCAGATCTACCTGCGGCCGCTGAACTGGGTGGAGTTGTTGGCCACGCTCACCATGACCCAGACTTTCCTCGGGCCGGCCCTCTCGGCCGATGGACAGGTCTGGACCCTGGCGGTCGAGTGGTGGGATTACATGGCCGCGCCTTTCCTTCGCAGGACGGCCACGCGCATCATTGTCGCGATCCTGGTGATCTCGCTCACGTTCTTTGTCCTCGCGCCGCCGCCGGCGAACCCCGCCGACAGCACCGGCGGAAAGATGGTCCTGATCCTCGCCTGGTGGTGGCTGACCGGCTTTCTCTTCTACCGCCATCGCGGGACCGCTCTGGGTTATGTCTTCCTGCTTATCCCGCCGCTCATCGCCGCGGTCGACGGCTGGATCGGCCGCGCGGCGATTGTCGGCCTGGTCGCCGTAGCGCTCTGCGAAAAGGCCAGAATCCCAAAACTGGTGGTCGCCGTCTTCGACTGGCTGGGCGATGTCTCCTATCCGCTTTACCTCGTCCACATCCCCATCCTTTGGGGGTCCTATCTGGCCGGCGTGTATCAGCCAGCCCTCATCGGCGCCGCGGCCATCGGGACCGCCGCAGTCGTTCTCCATCTTGTGGACATTCCACTTCGTCGCCCCATCAACCTGGCTGCGGCTTTCGGCTGGCGCAGGCCGGCCCCGGACGCGAGCGCATCCAGTTGACCATCCAGACTGAAGCGGGGCGCGGCGGCAGGCCGCGTCCGCAGACCGGCCAGGCGACACCATGAGCTTTCTGGAAGACCTGTTCTCGCTTTCCGGACGCGCCGCCATTGTCACGGGCGGATCCCGCGGCATCGGCGCGTCGATCGCCGAGGGCCTGTCCCGCGCCGGCGCGTCGGTCGTTGCCGTGGGCCGTTCCGGACCGGCGAAGATCGATCCTGCCGAAGGGGTGGCCTACCAGTCCTGCGATATCGCCAATGCAGCCGCCTTCGAAGCTATCGTCACGGAAACGGAGGCGCGGCGCGGCCGGCTGGATATCCTGGTCAATGCTGCGGCGATCACCCTGCCGGCCACGTCTGGGATGCAGAGCCCCGAAGACTTCGAGGCCACCCTCGCGATCGATCTCAGCGCCGCCTACGCCGCCTGCCTGGCCGCCGCCGCCGCCATGGCGCGATCGGGTGGCGGCTCGATCATCAACATCACCAGTATCGGCTCTGTTCTGGGGTTCCCGGATAACCCGGGCTATGTCGCGGCCAAGGGCGGCTTGCGCATGCTGACCCGCGCCCTGGCGATGGACCTCGCCGATCGACGCATCCGGGTGAACAACCTCGCCCCCGGCTATATCCGCACGGAGATGACCGAGGCGAGCTACGCCGATCCGGTCCGGCGCGAGGCGCGGGCGCGCCACACCATGCTCGGCCGCTGGGGCGAGCCGCCGGATCTTATCGGCGCGGCCATCTTCCTGGCCTCGGATGCCTCGTCCTACGTCACCGGTCAGGATCTGTTCGTCGATGGCGGCTGGACCGCCAAGGGCCTGACGTGACCGCCTGGTCGCCCGCCATCGGCTTCATGCAGGGGCGCCTCTCGCCGCTGGTGAACGGTCGCATCCAGGCCTTCCCGACGGATCATTGGCGCCAGGAGTTCGAACTCGCCGGGGCGCACGGGTTTCCGCTGATGGAATGGACCATCGACGCCGACGAGATGGCCGACAATCCCCTGATGAGCGCGGCGGGCCGTGAAGAGATCCGGTCGCTGGAAAGGCGCCACGGGGTCAAGGTCGCCTCTCTCACCGCCGATTGCTTCATGCAGGCGCCGTTCTTCAAGGCGGAGGGCGCCGAGGCGGCGCGCCGCATGAAATCTCTTCAGCGGCTGCTGGCGGCCTGCGCCGATCTTGGCCTGAAGTTCATCGTCCTGCCCCTGGTCGATAACGGCCGCGTCGAGACGCCGGACCAGGCGCGGCGGCTGCGTGAAGGCCTGGCGAATCTGCAGACGCACCCAGGCGCGCCGAAGATCATCTTCGAGTCGGATTTCGCGCCCTCGGCGCTGGCGCGGTTCATCGCCGATTTTCCCATCGAGCGATTCGGGATCAATTACGATATCGGCAACAGCGCCAGCCTCGGCTTCGACCCGGCGGCGGAGTTCGCCGCCTATGCGGGTCGGATCGACAATGTCCACGTCAAGGACCGGGTTCTGGGCGGTACGACCGTTCCCCTGGGCAAGGGAAACGCCGACCTGCCCCTCGTCTTCCGGCTGCTGGCGTCCAGCGGCTATCGCGGCGATGTCATCCTGCAGACCGCCCGCGCGGCGGATGGCCAACACGCCGCCGCCCTGGTCCGATATCGCGATAGCGTGAAATGCTGGATCGAGGAGGCGGCCTGACATGGATTTCGGCCTGGAAGATAAGGTCGCGGTGGTCACCGGCGCCAGCCGGGGCATTGGCCGCACCATCGCCGAGACGCTCGTCGCGGAAGGGTGCCTTACCGCACTGGTCGCCCGGGACGCCGCGGCGCTCACCGAGGTCGTCGCGAAAATCGGCGACCGCTCCGGCGCTCATGCAGCGGATGTCACCCTTCCGGAGGATTGCCGGCGCGTCACCGGCGAGGTCGCCGCACGCCATGGCCGGATCGATATCCTCGTCTGCAATGTCGGCAGCGGCGCGTCAGTCCCCCCCGGATCCGAGACTCCCGCGGAATGGCGCCGGATCATGGACGTCAACTTCCTGGCCACCACCAACATGGTCGAGGCGGCCCGACCGCATCTGTCGCAAGAGGCTTCCATCGTCTGCATCTCCTCCGTCTGCGGCTCGGAGGCCCTCGGCGCGCCCATCCCCTATGATGCGGCCAAGGCCGCGCTCAACGCCTATGTCCGCGGCATGGCGAGGCCCCTGGCCAAGGCGGGCGTGCGGCTCAACGCCGTCGCGCCGGGCAATATCCTCACGCCTGACGGCCGCTGGGAGGAGCGGCGGCGCGACAATCCAGCCGCGATCGAGGCCTGGCTCAAGCGGGAGGTGGCCATGGGTCGGTTCGGCACAGCCTCCGAGATCGCCGATATCGTCGCCTTCCTGGCCTCGCCCAGGGCTTCGTTCGTCACCGGCGCCCTGTGGATCGCCGACGGCGGCCAGACGCGATCCTGACAGATGACCGAAATGAGCGCGCAGGATCGTTTCAGCGTCGACGGCCAGGTGGCGCTGATCACCGGCGGCGCCGGCCTCATGGGCCCCGAACACGCCCAGGCTCTGCTCGAGATCGGCGCCAGGGTCGTGCTGGCCGATATCGACGCCGCGGCGCTGGAGCGGGTTGTCGAGTCATTGCGTGGCGACTGGGGCGCCGATCGGCTGATGGCGCTTCGGCTGGATGTCACCTCGGAGGAGTCGATCCTGGCCGGCCGCCCCGCGATCGAACAGTCGTTCGGCCCGGTGGATATCCTGGTCAACAACGCCGCCATCGATCCCAAGGTCGAGGCGGGCTCGGAGATCCTCGAGCGGTCCCGACTCGAGGGCTTTTCCCGTGAGCAATGGGATCTGGAGCTCGCCGTCGGCCTCACCGGCGCCTGGCTCTGCGCCCAGGCTTTCGGCGCCGGCATGGCGGCGCGCGGGCGCGGCGTCATCCTGAATGTCGCCTCCGATCTCTCGGTGTTCGCGCCGGACCAGCGCCTCTATCGCAAGGAGGGCCTCCCGGAGGACCGGCAACCGGTCAAGCCCGTCACCTATTCGGTGATCAAGACCGGCCTTGTCGGCCTCACCCGCTATCTCGCCGGCTACTGGGCGGCCCAGGGCGTGCGGGCCAACGCCATCTCCCCGGGCGGCGTCTACACCAGCCAGCCGGATGAGTTCGTGACCCGCCTGACAAGCCTCATCCCCCTGGGCCGCATGGCCCAGAGAGATGAGTATCGCTGCGCGGTGCAGTTCCTGTGCTCGGATGCGTCCCGCTACATGACGGGGCAGAACATCGTCATGGATGGCGGCCGCAGCATCCTCTAGCGCCGCCGCAGCCACTCACGCCGGCTGGGGCGCAGGGACTTTGTCGAGAAAGCCGATCACGCCGACCACCCACCCGCCGCTGAGGGTGACGACGTCGCTGCCCTCGATCGGCGCATCCGCCCCCGCCGGCCCCAGGGACCAGCGAAAGCGCACGTGGTCGCCATGGCCGCCGGCCTCGCCGATCAGAGCGAAGCGATAATCCGGGAAGCGCTGGTGCACGCCGCCGATATAGGCGCCGATCTCACCGGCGCCCCCGGCCCTGGCGAGGGGATCGACATAGGTCGCCGCCGCCGTCCATTGCCGGGCGAGCAGGGCGCCGCGGCGGGCGGCGTCTGTCTCGTTCCACAGGGCGATGTAGTCGCGCGCCACGGTCTCGGGGCTCGGGCTGGTCGTATCGGTCATGGAGGCCTCCTCAAGGCTCTAAGGGTTGACACCCCCGAGCCTCAGGCCTCCGCGTCCTCCAGTCGATTACCCGCCAGGTCATGATCGGCGCATTCACCATCATGACCCCTGGGGGCGGCGAAGAGGGTCATCTGGGTCTGGGTGACGAAGGCCACCACGCGGCCCTGGCCGGTCTCGACGCGGGTCTGGACCACCTGGGTGCGGCGGCCGCGGTGCAGCACGGAGGCGACGCCCACCAGGCTCGAGCCCGCCGGGGCGGCGGCGACGAAGTTGGTCTTGCTCTCCAGGGTGGTGGTCGCCTTGGCGTCGTCCGGCAGGTTGAGATAGGCCGTGGCCCCGCCCAGGCTGTCGGCAAAGGCCATGATCACCCCGCCGTGGACGGCGTGGCCGACGGTGGAATGTTCCGGCCCCGTCTGCATCCAGGCCGTCACCTGGCCAGGCTCGGCCTCGAGGAATTCAATCCCCAGGTGAACCGCCATCGGCATGGGGTGGGCGGTGATGCGTTGCAGCAAATCCATGATTTCGCGCTCCCGGTTCGCAAGCCTCATATGGGAATGGGGCCGGTGGTTTTCCATTGTCCTCAAGCTTATGGCCGTCCCTGTTGCGCCCGTGCATCGCCCGCCCGTCGGCTGGTCCGGGGGGCAGATTAGAGTGGGCGGATGTCGGCCGTGGCCGAGGTTTGTTTCCATGTGTGAAGGATCGGGCCCGCGGGGAGGGAAGTCGATTACCTCGCGGGTCAGATTTTCTTTCAACGCCCGCGCGCCCTTGGCCGGAAGCCGCGGGCGCGAGCGGGCTAGCTGGCCCTCCTCGGCGCAAGCGCCTCGTCGGGACTCCATTACCTCGCGGGTTATCGCGGCGGCTCGTTTCGGCAGCTATCGTCTGGGCCATGACCCTGAACAGCCCCTCTCCCCACGCCGGGGACCATATCCGCCAGTGGCGACAGCGCCGGCGCATGAGCCAGCTGGCGCTGGCCCTGGAGGCGGAGATCTCCACCCGGCATCTCTCCTTCGTGGAGACCGGCCGTGCGGCGCCCAGCCGGCGGATGATCCTGACCCTGGCCGAGCGGCTGGCGATCCCGATGCGCGAGCGCAACCTGGTGCTCGTGGCCGGCGGGTTCGCCCCGGTCTATCCGGAGCGGCAATTGCAGGCGCCGGAGATGGCCGGGGCGAGCGAGGTGATCGATCTGGTATTGAAGGGTCACCTCCCGTACCCGGCCTTCGCCATCGATCGGCGGTGGAACATCCTGTCGTCCAACCGGTCCCTGCCGAAGATCTATGAGGGGGTGGCGGCGAAGTTGCTGGCGGCGCCGGTGAACGCCCTGCGCCTGACCCTGCATCCGGACGGCATGGCGAAGCGGGTGCTCAACCTCGCCGAATGGCGCGGCCATGTGCTCTCGCGCTTGCGGGCCCAGATCGCGGCGACGGCCGACGCGGCCCTGGCCGAGCTCTACGCCGAGCTGAGGGGCTACGGCGGGGAGAGCGCGAGCGTGGCCGGCGAGGGGCGGCCGCTCATCCCGTTCCGGCTGATGACGGAAGTGGGGCCGATGAGCTTCCTCACCACCACCATGACCTTCGATTCGCCGCTCGACGTCACCCTCTCGGAGCTGATGATCGAGTGCTTCTTCCCGGCCGACGCCGAGACGCGCGAGCGGGTGCGGTTGATGGCGGCGGATGGTTAGTATCCGCAGATTACGCAGATTGATCCCGGAGCGCCGGCGTCTCGCCGGCATTTCTTTATCCGCAGATGGCCGCAGATGACCCTAAATGGATGGGCGCAGATCGACCCCCGAGCGCCGGCGGAGCGAGCGTTCGGCGAGCGGACGTTCCAATCGTCCGCGGTGGGTGGTGAGTCGCCATTCGCTTGCAACGCCAGCGGGGGCTTCGCGCGAGGGTTAGACCTGTCTCATGGCTTACCGTCGCTATCGCTTTTCGCGGGAGACCTCGCTCCAGATTGGCAGATATCTACCCAGTCCATGAAGTCGCGGTACGTTAACGTCTCGGGCAGAGGGGTGGCCTCGGCCGTCCAATCACGAGCGGCGTCACTTCGTTGCAACCGTCGTAGGGAGCGCTGCACCCAAGGAGGCTGGCGCGGCGCGCCCTGGTGAAGCGCTGCCATTGTAGACGCGACCCGAAGGCAAGCGAAGTCGGCCCTCTGTTGGGGGCTTAGGCTCGTCAGAGCAGTGGCCACCAGAAGCTCTAGCATGCGCTATCTCGACACACGACGCGAACGTCCGCAATGGGAGTCGAACGCGCCCATCATCGGCTTCGCAACCAAAGGCGGCTGCACGTGGACGCCGCCTCCGTGTCCGTGTCCTAATCGACAAAGCGCCCGAGCGCATGGGCCAGGCCGCCGCGTCCGCTCACCGTGACGTCGGCCAGGCCCAGCCAGCCGGCCATCAGACGTAGCTCCGCCGCCAGGGGCGCGGCGACATCTTCGGCGTGGGCGTGGGATTCGAGATGGGCGCTCTGTACCCTGAGCACGCCGGCGGCGCGGTCGGCCTTGAGGTCGCAGCGGGCGGTGACCTGTTCGCCCTGAAGGAACGGGAGGACGTAGTAGCCATGCTGGCGCTTTTCGGCCGGGACATAGATCTCGATGCGGATGCGGGTGCCGAACAGGCGCTCGGCCCGCTCGCGCCGGAAGATCAGGTTGTCGAAGGGTGAGACCAGGACGGCGGCGCCGTCGGGCCGGGCGGCCCGGGCGCCTTGGGCAAGGAAGGCCTGCTGCTTCCAGCCGCGCACGGCGACCGGCGTGAGGGCGCCCTCCTCGACCAGCTCGGCGACGCGCGCCTTGAAGCCCTCCACCGGCAGGCGGAAATAGTCGCGCAGGTCGCCCTCGGTGGCGACGCCGAGGGCGCCGGCGGCGATGCGGATGAGCTGGCGCTGAGCGTCGGCTTCGTCCGGGGTCGGAAGGTTCAGGATCCTGGCGGGGATCACCCGCTCGGGAATGTCATAGAGCCGCTCGAAACCGCGCCGGGTCTTCACCGCCAGCAGGCCGGACCAGAACAGCCATTCGAGGGCGCGCTTGCCGTGGCTCCAGTTCCACCAGCCGGCCTGGCGCGGCGCGTCGGCGAAGTCTCCGCCGGTGAGCGGGCCCTCGCGCTCGATGCGGGCGCGCACGGCCTCGATGAAGTCGCGCCGCTCGCGGGCGAAGTGGGCCAGGCCCGTCCAGGTGTCGCCGCCGCGCGCCCGGTCCATGCGCCAGCGGAAGAGGGGGTGGCTCGCCAAGGGCAGGAGGGAGCATTCGTGGCCCCAGTATTCGAAGAACGAGGGCCTGCGGCCCCAGGCCTCGCGCTCCAGGGCCTCGCGCGGATAGGCGCCCAGGCGGGTGAAGGCCGGCAGGTAGTGGGCGCGGGCCAGGACATTGACGGAATCGACTTGGATGACGCCGAGGTCTGTGGCGAGGCGCTTGAGGTGGCGGGCGCCGGGCTCACGCGCGCGCCTGGGGCGGGTGAGGCCCTGGGCGGCGAGGGCGATGCGCCGCGCCTGGCGGGCGGTGAGAGTGAGACTCATGGCGGTGACGCTAGAGGAAGTTCCCGGAATGTTCCAAACGGGGGGCGGTAGTGTCTCAGTTTCCCAATTCGGCCGTGTGTCCTAAGGCGTAGATCGTGATCCCGATCAGGATTGCGGATATTGCAGAGTAAATAGCAATCAAGAGCCAATAGAGGCCAGGGCGCGACTTTCGGTCAGCTTCCATACCAAAGTATCCGAAGCTACGCGTTCGGCCCGTGATTAGTGAATAGAGAAGGAACGCACCAATGGTGGCGGCTATCAACGACACGGATATGACGCGAAAAATCATCGGCATTACGAGCGTTCCCCCGAGTGCTTCCTATACGCCGCACGCGGACGTAACCCTACCTCGGCCTTTGCTTGTGACCGCTTTCGGCGGCCCGTCAGCCCAGCGCGCTCAGCGTCTCTTGCCCAGTTCGGCGGCGATGTCCTTGACCATGCGCCCGGCCTTGCGGTGGGCGGCGGTCAATTGCTCACGCGTCACGCCCCAGCGCTTCATCCAGTATTCCACCGCCTGGCGCTCGGAGAGGTCGAGCCGGTCCCGGTCGATGAACCCGCGCTTGTCCTTCAAGCCCGCCATGGTCGAGTTCCTGCTGCGGCGCGTGCGCCACCGCCTGGAGGCTAGCATGCCAGGGCCGGGCGCGGCGACGGATCGACGCCGGCCCCGCGATGAGGGACACCGCGAGTGTCAATAGACGGCGGCCGTCAGGTCCCCGCCGCCCTGTGCGGCGGCGTCCAGGCTGGCGACAATTGCTTCAGAGTCGGCCATCGCCACCGCCATTACTGGTGGTCCAGGACCGGCTTGGGCTTGTAGGGCTTCTCGAGGGCCGCGACCTCCTCGTCGGTCAGCTTGAGTCCTAGGGCGGCGACGGCGTCGGCTATGTGGTGGGCCTTGGAGGCGCCGATGATCGGCGCGGTCACCACCGGGCTGGAGAGCACCCAGGCCAGCGCCACCTGCATGTTGGGAACGCCCCGCGCCTTCGCCACTTCGCCCACCGCCTCGACCACCGCATGGTCCGGCTCGCGGTAGTAGAGCCTTGGCGCGAACTCATCCGATCGCGCGCGCTCGGTATTGCCCTCGCCGGGCTTCTCCCGCCCGCCGGCCAGGAAGCCGCGCGCCAGCGGCGACCACGGGATGACGCCGATCCCCATCTCGCGGCACAGGGGCAGCATCTCGCGCTCCTCCTCGCGATAGACGAGGTTGTACTGCGGCTGCATGGAGACGAAGGGTGTCCAGCCGCGGGCCTTCGAGACGGCTAGCATGTTCATGAACTGCCAAGCGTACATCGAGCTGGCGCCGATGTAGCGGGCCTTGCCGGCGCGGACGACGTCGTTGAGCGCCTCGAGCGTCTCCTCGACCGGGGTCAGCGGATCGAAGCGGTGGATCTGGTAGAGGTCGACATAGTCGACGCCCAGCCGCATCAGGCTGCGGTCGATGCCATCCAGGATGTGCTTGCGCGAGAGGCCGCGGTTGTTGGGATCGGCGCCCATCGGCCCGTTGACCTTGGTGGCGATGACCACCTCGTGGCGCTTGGCGTATTCCTTGAGCGCCTTGCCGGTGACCTTCTCGCTCTCGCCCTGCGAATAGACATCGGCCGTGTCGAAGAAGTTGATCCCGGCCTCGATCGCCGCCTTGAAGAAGGGCAGGGCCTCCTGCTGGTCGAGCACCCAGGGCCGCCACTTCGAGGACCCGTAGGTCATGCAGCCGAGGCAGAGGCGGGATACCTTGAGTCCGGTGTGGCCGAGGCGAACGTAGTCCATGGCGCGTCTCCTTGCGTGTCCCCGACCGAGCCATAAGACCCGAGGCCGGGCGAAGGCGAAAGGGGGCGGCTTGCGGGCGGGCCCTCAGAGCCTGTTCCCATCGCATTGAATCGGCGCGATCGGAAAACAGGCTCTCACTCAAACACTTGAGCGCCTCCTGATCGCAAAACCAGTTCCCACTTTTGCGGAAGGCGCTCGAATGGAACAGAATGGCGCCGGGGAGGGGCTGGCGCGTGCGCACTCTGAAACTGGTTGGCGGCGTCCTCACAACTGTGGCGATGCTGGCGCTGGCGCCCGCCGCCCGCGCCGTTCAGACAGACGAGGCCGGCTTGCCTGCCGGCGTCCGATTGCAAGACGTCAGCCTGCCGGACGAGCGAGCGAAGATCATCGCCTCGCTTCAGGAAGGCCTCGATCAGATCGGCTTCGATGCAAAGGTCGGCCAGTGCGAACTGATCGTCGCCTATTTCGACGACCTGGGGTCCGGCCGGGATTCCAGCTACGCGGCCGATTGCGTCGTCAGGTCGGCGAAGGGACCCCTGAGCCTCGTCATGTGCGATGACTGGCTGGTGGGCGAATTCACCCTGGCGCCCGGCGCCATGAGGCGCGACCAGCTCGGCCGGTTCATCCGCAATAATTGCGCGCCACGCGGCTGATCAAGTCGCCGCCGCCTGATGACCGCCCCTCAACCTTCAGGATTGGGCGCCGTCACCGTCCACGGCGCATCCTGCGGCGAGCCGGTCCCGGAATCGGTGTGCTGGACCGTCGCCGCGATGCTCGGACCTTTCTCGCCGACGACATGGATATCGATGACGTTGGGATAGAAGGCCACGCGCCCGCGGATCAGCTCCATCGCTGGGTGGGGCGTCTCGTACGACCAGACCGCGTTCTCGGCGATGTGGCCATCCATGTTGACCGTGAAATAGGACGCGTGGCCCTTGTAGGGGCAATAGGTGTCGAGATCGGTCCCCGCCAGGAAGCCCATCTCGACGTCCTCGCGCGGGAAATAGGCCACGCCCTTGTAGCTGGCCTCCTTGAGCCAGATCACGTCGGCGCTGTCGGCGATCAGGTGGCCATTGTAGAGGGCCTGAATGCGGCCCTCGTGGCCGGTGAGGGTGATGGGGTGGTCCGGCCCCGGAACCTTGACGACATCCATGCGCGTCCTCCGATCAGTTAGCCGCCCCCAATCTAGCACATAGGCGCCCGCTCGCCTTGTGAAAGCGCGGGGGCCGTGATTGTAACCAGTGGCGGCGAGGCGGGGGGCCCAGGCATGAGCATCGTCATCATCGCCGGGATGCTCATCACCCTGGCGACGGGCGCGCCGGTGCTCATCCAGCTCATGCGCCAGCATCCGCGCGGCCTCTTCATCCTGTTCTTCGCCGAGATGTGGGAGCGCTTTTCCTTCTACGGCATGCGCGGGCTGCTGATCTTCTACCTGACCCAGCAATTCCTGTTCGACGACGCCAGGGCCACCAACACCTTCGGCTCCTATGCGACTCTGGTCTATCTCGTGCCCCTGATCGGCGGCGTGGTGGCCGACCGGTGGCTGGGGGCGCGCAAGGCCGTCGCCTTCGGCGCGTTGCTGCTGGTGGCCGGCCACCTGACCATGGCGATCGAGGGCCAGCCGGCGCGGCAGGTCCTGACCTATGGCCACGCCCACTACACCTTCGATGTCAGCGGCCGTGGGGGCGGCCAGCAGGCCCATATCGTGGTGGCCGGCGCGCCTTACGCCTTCGGCCAGGACGCCGCGGGCGGCTTCACGATCCCCGGCCTGCCGGCCGGCTCGCCGCTGCCGGCCGTGCTGCCCAAGGGGAGCTTCACCCTGACCGTCGAGGGTCGCCAGCAGGGATTCGTGGACGTCCTCTACCTGGCCCTGGGACTGATCGTCATGGGGGTCGGGTTCCTGAAGTCCAACATCTCGGCGATCGTCGGCAAGCTCTACGCCGAGCGCGATCCCAGGCGCGATCCCGGCTTCACCCTCTATTACTACGGCATCAATCTCGGCGCGTTCTGGGCGGCGATCCTGTGCGGCTATCTCGGCGAGACCTATGGCTGGAAATGGGGCTTCGGCCTCGCCGGCGTGGGGATGCTGGCCGGCTTCGTGACCTTCCAGCTCGGGCGCTCATGGCTGGAGGGCAAGGCCGAGCCGCCCGATCCGCAACGGCTCGCCAGACCCATCGTCGGGCCGCTCAACCTCGAATGGCTGATCTATGCCGCCGGCCTGGCCGGCGTCGCCGTCATGTGGCTGCTTGTGCAATACAATCAGGTGGTTGGTTGGACGCTGGCGCTCGCCTGGGTGCTGGCGCTCTCCTATGTCGGCTATCTCATGGTCACGAAGTTCGGCCCGAAGGAGCGCGACCGGATCCTGCTCGCCTTCGTGTTCATGCTGGGCGCCATCGTCTTCTTCACATTGGCGGAGCAGGCCTCCACCTCTCTCAATCTGTTCGCCGCCCGCAACACCGACCTCGACCTCGTCAAGGCGCCGGCGAGCGTTTCCCTGTTCGGACGCGAGGTATTCTTCGGCACGAGGGCGATGTGGCAGGCGGCTCACGCCGCGCCGGGCGCGGTTTGGATCGACATGGGTTTCGAGGCGCCCCAGGCGCAGTCGTTCAACACCGGTTACATCCTGATCTTTGCGCCCGTTTTCGCCGCCCTGTGGGCCTTTCTCGGTCGCCGCGGCCGCGATCCGAACCCGATGATCAAGTTCGGACTGGGTCTGGGCCAGGTCGGCCTGGGCTTCCTGGTCCTGGTGTGGAGCGCGGGCGTGGCCGACGCCAACTTCCGCCTGCCGCTGTTCGTGCTGGCCCTGTCGTACCTGCTTCAGACGACGGGCGAGCTTTGCCTCTCGCCGGTGGGCCTTTCGGAAATCACCAAGCTGGCGCCGGCGGTGATGGCCTCGACCCTGATGTCCCTGTGGTTCATGGCGACGTCCGCCGCCGAGTTCATCGCCGCCCAGATCGCCAGGCTGGCCGGCGCCGAGACCGCCGGCGGCCAGGTGCTCGATCCGCACGCCTCGCTCCTCACATCGCTCGCCATGTTCCAATGGATCGGCTGGGCGGGCGTGGCGTTCGGCGGCGCTTTCCTGCTGGCCGCGCCCTTCGCCAGGCGCTGGGCGCACGGTGTCGACGATCCACTGCCGGAGCTGGCCCCGGCGGAGTAGCCGCCGCGCGTCCCGCGGTTGGATCCTCCCCCGATCTCGGGCAGAGCGATCTTCATAGCCGAGCATTGCCC
Organism: Caulobacteraceae bacterium; assembly: GCA_036491275.1. Classification (GTDB taxonomy): domain Bacteria; phylum Pseudomonadota; class Alphaproteobacteria; order Caulobacterales; family Caulobacteraceae; genus Acaudatibacter. The sequence continues at coordinate 375 of DASXCH010000053.1, read as the reverse complement.
TTTTTCCCTAACGCCACGGCCGGGCATCCACGCCAATCCAATTCACCCATCATCCCCAGGCTTGTTGTTCAGCCCGGCCATGACGTTTTTGGTATTGGGGTCGCCGAAAGTGCCGGCGAGACGCCGGCGGTCCGAGCCACGCACGGACGCCCGAGTTTATTCCCGGAGCACCGGCGTCTCGCCGGCATTCAATGGGGGCAAGGCGCCCTAGTGGCTGCCGCGCATCACCTCGCGGCCGAGGCGCACCGGCGCTATTCGCGGCGGGTCAACTTCCGCGAGGGCTGGCGGGGATATCTGTGGCAAGGGCGTTTCGCCTCGGTTCCCATGGACGGGGCTCACACCCTGGCGGCGGCGCGGTATGTCGAACTCAATCCG
>DASXCH010000052.1:0-53433 GCA_036491275.1 Caulobacteraceae bacterium | reverse complement strand
TCGCCGGCTCGCGCCGAATGGGTCCCCGGCACAAGGCGGGGGATGACGGTTGTGGGGTGGGACGATCGTAGCACCGGGCGCCGGCGTCTCGCCGGCACTATCGTCGATCCCCGAACCAGACCGTCATGGCCGGGCTTGTCCCACGGCTGTCCGGTTCAGGTAGCGCATAGGTCGAGGGCGAGCTGACGCGGGTGTGCGTTGAGCGTTGGCGGCGGCTCGAGGAGGCGGTCGAGGTCGCGCCGGTGCATGAGGTTGGCGCGCAGCAGTCGGGTGAAGGCGAGCAGGCTGTCGGGGAGCCTGAGGGTGTCCTTGGCGAGCTTGACGAGCAGGTAGGCGATGAGTGCGCAGGCGATCTGGATGCGGACGGCGTTTTCGGAGCGGCCGAGGAAGTGGGTGATCTTCAGCGTCTGCTTGACCCATCGGAAGAAGAGTTCGATGGCCCAGCGGCGCTTGTAGAGGTCGGCGATCTCCTGGGCAGGGGCGTCGAGGTCGTTGGTGACGATGCGCAGGGTCTTGCCGTCCTCGAGGGTGACGCCGATCTCGCGCACGGGGTCCTCGAAGGGATTGGTGCGGGCGGTGGAGAGCCGTTCGGGCAGGCGGCCGATACGGTCGTAGAGCAGGGTTGAGGCCGCCGGCAGGGGTAGCTCGGCGGTGACGGCGAGCGGGGTGTTCTTCTTCAGCCGGGTGATGATGCGGCAACCGGCGGCGTCGAGCTTCGCCCACCAGGCGTAGTGGTAGTAGCCGAGGTCGAAGACGTAGGTGGCGCCCGGTTCGATGGGCATGGCCTGGGCGGCGGTGATGTCGTTCACCCGGGCCGCGGTGACCTCCAGGTAGAGCGGAATCGCCGCATCGGGATCGTAGATGACGTGCGCCTTGGCGCCGCAGACGCCTTTGGAGAAGCGCGCCCACTCGGCGGCGACGCCGGCCAAGCGCACGCCGGTGGAGTCGATGAGCCGCACAGCGTCTTCGGTGGCGCGCCGGAAGCCCCGGCCAGCCAGCCCGACCATGTGGCCGAACAGCCCGCTGAAGACCTGGTGCGGCCGCAGGGCGTTGGCGTCGGCCAGGGTCGAGCGCGACACCTCCCGCGCGCCCAGGTGGTAGAGCTTCGTTGCGTGGCTCTGCATCGCCGTTTCGATCTCGCGCAGCGAGGCAGCGCCGGAGAGCTGGGCGTAGAGCATCGCCACCATTTGGCTTTTGGTGGAGAGCCGGCGCACCCGAGTATCGGCCCCATGCTCGTCCACAAGATCGTCGAACGCCGACCAGGGTATGTGCTTCAGAAGCCCGTGCAGGACGCTATTGTGATGACGCACGGCGTTGTCTCCTTCTCGTGTCCAAATCACTGCCAGGTGTTTGAATCCGAGTAGAATCAATGCCGTGCACCCTGTCCAGCACAACTCAACCGGACAGCCGTGGGACGAGCCCGGTCATGACGGTTTTGTTGGGATGGGCGCGCCAGACAAAGAGCCGGCGAGACGCCGGCGCTCAGAGAGAACGCCCGCCCCCTCTGAGATGCACCGGCGGTGCGACGATAATCCCTGAGCGCCGGCGTTCCGCCGGCATCCGGCGCATCCGACAAGCGATGTTCTCGTCCCACCACCACGGCCGTCATCGGCGGGCGAGGTCCCGCCGATCCATTCGGCGCGAGCCGGTGAGTGGCCATGCCCGGCATGGCCACGCCTCACGCGGCGTTCTTGGGTGGCCGGGACAAGCCCGGCCATGACGATTTGGTTGGGATGGGCGCGCCAGACAGAGAGCCGGCGAGACGCCGGCGCTCCGAACCTAGACTCTTTTCGTTCTAAGCGGCTTCCGAGAGCGCCGGCGGGCGAAGCCGGCGGCCGAGCCGCCCGATCCAGGTCCTGGCGCGCTCCAGCGGGTTCGGCTCCGGCTGAGGCAGGCAGGTCTCCAAACGCTCGATCAGCATTTCCGGAGGGCCGTCGGTCAGGAAATGGCCGGCGCCGGCGGCGATATGGAGCTGAATCGGCTGCCGGCACGGCGTGCTCTCCGCCAGCTTGCGGGCGAGCGCCACGGGCGCGAAATCGTCGGCGTCGCCGTGGATCATGTGGATCGGGACGGGGAGTGAAGTGAGGGCCTCCCACACGGGCGCCAGTTGCTCGGCCTGACCCGACACCTCGGTCACCGCGGTCTTGAGATCGCGCGGAATGACGCCCTTGAGCCAGACGCCGGTGTCGACCAGCCAGCGCGCCGTTGGGCCGCTCTCGCCAAGGTAGCTCGAGAGGAGGGCGAGGCCGCACAGGGCCGATGGCTGGGCGGCCGCCATCAGCACGCTGATCGCCGCGCCATAGGACTGGCCGACCAGCAGGATCTTCTGCCCAGGCGCTGCGGCGAGGAGCGGCGAGAGCGCCACCGCCTGGAGCTGGATATCGGTCACCGGATGATCCGGTTCGCTGAGGCCATAGCCGGGGCGATCGACCACGATCATCTCGCGGTCGGCCGGCAGGGCGGCCATGACCGGCGCCCAGTATTCGGCCCATGACGGCGCACCGGTCACGACGACGATCTTCCAGGGCGTAGGCCGGCTGCGCGGGGTTGTCAGGGCGGAGATCTGCCAGCCGAGATCGCCGCCGGCCTCGAAGCTGATGCGGCGAAGGACGTTTTCAGGATAGGCCTCGTTCGTCGGATGGTGCTCGGCGCGGCCGGCCAAGGCTGTTTCGACACAGGCCCAGCCGAGTGCGAGCAGGCTGACGCCCTTCCGATTTGCGCCCCGCCATTCACCAATATCCAGGCCAAAGGAAGCCACCGAAAACGCTCCAAGTTCATCACGTCCTATCGGGATAACGCCCGAGACGCGGATCAAGGTTGATCGGGAGGCTTGAATGAAGGCTGAACGACCGAGCTAATGAGGTGACTGGCGGCCTTGTGTGGCATTCAGGCCACACCTACATCCCGGCCGACACAGCACTTTCAGGGCCCGCGATGAACCTCGATCTCTATTCCGACCGCGCCAAGCAGGCGATCCAGTCCGCCCAGTCACTGGCGCTCGCCCGCCGCAATCAGCAATTTGCCCCTGAACACCTGCTCAAGGTGCTGCTCGAGGAGAAGGACGGCCTCGGCCGTGCGCTCGTGCAGAGCGCCGGCGGACGGCCCGACGCGGCCGATCAGGCGGTCGATGCGCTGCTGGCCAAGACCCCGAAAGTCGAAGGCGGCGGCGGCGGTCTTTACATGAAGCCGGAGATGGCGAGCGTGTTCAACGCCGCCGAGGCCGACGCCAAGGCCGCCGGCGACGCCTTCGTCACCACCGAGCGGCTGCTGATCGCCATCGCCAAGGAAGGCGGTGACGCGGCCAAGGCGCTGGCTGACGCCGGCGTCAAGGCCAAGGCCCTCGAGGACGCGGCCAAGGCGCTGCGCAAGGGCCGGACCGCCGATTCGGCCTCGGCCGAGGAAGGCTACGACGCCCTCAAGCGCTATGCCCGTGACCTCACCCAGGCGGCCAGCGACGGCCGGCTCGATCCGGTGATCGGCCGCGACGAGGAGATCCGGCGCAGCATCCAGGTGCTGGCGCGGCGGACCAAGAACAATCCGGTTCTGATCGGCGAGCCGGGCGTCGGCAAGACGGCGATCGTCGAAGGGCTGGCGCAGCGGATCGTCAACGGCGACGTGCCGGAGTCCCTCAAGGACAAGCGCCTTCTCGCGTTGGACATGGGCTCGCTGATCGCCGGAGCCAAATATCGCGGCGAGTTCGAGGAGCGGCTCAAGGCGGTGCTGAACGAGGTCACCGCGGCCGAAGGCGGCGTCATCCTGTTCATCGACGAGATGCACACCCTGGTCGGCGCCGGCAAGACCGAGGGGGCGATGGACGCTTCCAACCTGCTCAAGCCCGCTCTTGCGCGCGGCGAGTTGCACTGCGTGGGCGCCACGACGCTCGATGAGTACCGCAAGAATGTCGAGAAGGACGCTGCGCTCGCCCGTCGGTTCCAGCCGGTGTTTGTCGACGAGCCGACGGTCGAGGACACGGTCTCGATCCTGCGCGGCCTCAAGGAGCGCTACGAGACGCACCACGGAGTGCGGATCACCGATGCGGCCATCGTCGCCGCCGCGACCCTGTCCAACCGCTACATCACCGACCGCTTTCTGCCGGACAAGGCGATCGACCTGATCGACGAGGCCGCCAGCCGGGTGCGCATGGCCGTCGATTCCAAACCCGAGGAGCTCGACGAGATCGACCGCCGGATCGTGCAGCTCAAGATCGAGCGCGAGGCCCTGGCCAGGGAGAGCGACGCCGCCTCCCGCCAGAGACTGGAGAAGCTCGAACAGGAGCTGGACGACCTGGAAGGCAGATCGGCCGAGATGACCGCCCGCTGGAAGGCGGAGAAGGACAAGATCGGCCAGGCGGCGCAGGCGCGTGAAGCGCTCGAGCGCCTGCGCGCCGAACTGGCCGCGGCACAGAGGTCAGGCGACCTGCAGCGCGCCTCGGAGATCGCCTATGGCGAGATTCCGCCCCTGGAAAGGCGGCTGGCCGATGACGAGGAGGCGGCCGACGCCGACGCCCTGACGCCGGAGGTGGTCGACGGCGAACAGATCGCCGCCGTCGTCTCGCGGTGGACCGGCGTGCCGGTGGAAAAGATGCTCGAGGGCGAGCGCGAAAAGCTGCTGGGCATGGAATCGGCGCTCCGGGGCCGGGTCGTCGGCCAGGAGGAGGCCCTGGAGGCTGTCTCCGACGCGGTCCGCCGCGCTCGCGCCGGCCTGAAGGACGCCGGCCGCCCGATCGGCTCGTTCCTGTTCCTCGGTCCCACGGGCGTGGGCAAGACCGAACTCACCAAGGCTCTGGCCGAGTTCCTGTTCGACGACGAGGCAGCGATCACCCGCCTCGACATGAGCGAATATATGGAGAAGCACTCGGTGAGCCGGATGATCGGCGCCCCGCCCGGCTACATCGGCTACGACGAGGGCGGAGCGCTCACCGAATCGGTCCGCCGCCGGCCCTACCAGGTGGTCCTGTTCGACGAGATCGAGAAGGCCCATCCGGACGTGTTCAACGTCCTGCTGCAGGTGCTCGACGACGGGCGCCTGACCGATGGCCAGGGCCGCACCGTGGATTTCCGCAACACCCTGATCATCATGACCTCGAACCTCGGCTCCGAATTCCTGGCCGCCCAGGGTGAGGGCGACGATGTCGAGGCGGTGCGGCCGATGGTGATGGACGTGGTGCGTCGCCATTTCCGGCCCGAGTTCCTCAACCGGATCGACGAGATCATCCTCTTCAAGCGCCTGGGGCGCGAGCAGATGGACGCCATCGTCGATATCCAGCTGCGCAGGGTCGAGAAGCTGCTCGAGGGCCGGCGGATGGCCATCGCCCTCGATTCCTCGGCCAAGCACTGGCTGGGCGAGCGCGGTTACGACCCGGTCTATGGCGCGAGGCCGCTGCGGCGGGTGATCCAGAAGGAGCTGATCGATCCGATCGCCCGCAAGCTGCTGGCCGGCGATCTCGCCGACGGCTCGGTCATCCAGGTGAGCGCCGGGGCCGACGGGCTGGAGATCGGCAAGGCGACGCTGAACTGAGGCTGTAGCTCCCAAAAGACGCTCTGGGCCCCTCTCCCCGTTTGGGTCCTCCTCCCAAGAGGGGGGAGAAGAATTAGCGCTCTCTCCCCCTCGCAGGGAGATCGCATATGGCCGCCCCAAACCAGGAACGTCATGGCCGGGCGTGAAGTCCCGGCCATCCATGCGCACCGGATTAGGGGTGGCCATGCCCAGAGCATGGCCATTGCAGAGGGTTTCAACCGCGCGCCGGAACCTGGCCATGCTCTGGCATGGCCACCCGTTCTCTTGCGCTCAATGGGTCCCCGGCACGAGGCCGGGGATGACGGTGGGGAAATAGAAGGGCGCCGGGTGCATATGCGATAGCCCTACCCCTCTGGGGGGAGTGCGGCCCGAGGATAAACTCCACTCGGGGAGGGGGCTGCGCCTCGCGGCTCTCGCTAAGCGTCGATGTCGAGTTCCGGGTAGTGGCGGAAGATCCCTGTTTCGTTGAAGGGAATGCGTCGGGGCGAGGCGAGGTAGGCCGCCAGGCGTGGCCTGCGCCCGACGCGCTCGGTGAGCGCGGCCAGCGCCGGCCAGCGCTCGTCGAAGCGGGCCATGGCGCGGGGGAAGGCGTAGGCGAGCCCGGCCACGACCTGGAAGAGCGAGAGGTCGACATAGCTGTGGGCGCCGCCGACGGCGAAGCCATCGCCGACGGCTAGGGTCTTGTCGAAATAGCCCAGGTACTTTGGCGCCCGATTGTTCAGGAACTCGGTGGCGCACGCCTTGGCCGCCTCCTTCTGGTCTTCGTAGAAGAGGTTTCCCGAGATCGGGTGGTGCGTATCGTGCGCCTCGTTGACGAGGTCGGCGATCGTCAGCTGCAGACCGTGAGCGGTGTGGCGCAAGCCTTCGTCAGGCGGTGCCAGGCCGAGACGCGGACCCAGATAGAGGAGGATATTGGCGGTCTGCGAGATGAGGACGTCACCATCTTCGAGAATCGGCGGCGCGAAGGCCGGGCGATCTTCTCCGCCACCCATGAGGGCCGCCATCGCCGCCCTGCCCTGGGGCCCGTCCTCACGCACGACGTCGATGTAGGGCTCTGCGACATCCTCGAAGGCCACGCGGACGAATTCTCCGCGGCCCTGGAGGCCGGGCCAGTAGAACAGGCGGTAGGTCATGGCTCCCTATAACGCAGAAGCGTTCACGAAGGTCTTGCCGGCTCTCGCACAAAAAAAGCCCCGCGCCTGGTTAGACGCGGGGCCAGCCTTCGTTCACGAAAGGTCAGTAGCCGTAATAGTCGTAGGGGTAACCGCAGTAGTACGGATTGTACCCGTAATAGGGGTAGCCGTAGCCGCAGTACGGGTAGCCGGCCCCGTAGCCGAGGACGATGCCCGGGCCCCACCAACCCCAGCCGAAGCCGGAGCGGAAGCCATAGCGGCTACCGCCGCGGTAGCCGCCGCGATAACCGCCGCCGTAGCCACGATAACCGCCGGCATAGGCGCCGCCGCGGTACGAGCCGCCGCTGAAGCGGGCGCCGCCGCTCATTCGGCCGCCGCTGAAGTGCGCGCCGCCGCCGCCACGCCCGCCGCTGAAGTGCGCGCCGCCGCCGCCGCGTCCGCCGCTGAAGTGTTGCGCGGCCGCCGGGGCCGCTGTGAGGGCCAAGGCGCCCGCCGCCGTAAGCGCCAGAGCGCCGGTTTTCAGAATGGTGTTCATTTTGGAACCTCCTTCGTTCCTCATCGAATAAAACGCGCGAGGCGCGAAATCGGCGCGCCCTTCGGCAAATGATCGCGATGATATAGCGCTAGCAGGCTGAACCCTGCGTGAACGGCGAATGTCAGCTTTCGTTCATCTTGCGCCCGCCTCGCGGACGCTTAGGCGATACTCAATCGAGGTTGAGGGTCCTCACGCCGGTCCGCACCGTCACGTGGCGCATCACGGCCACCGAACGCGTCGAATCCCCTTCAGGACGCGCCAGGGTGAGCACATACCAGCCGCCGCTCGGCAGGCCGGTGAAGTGGAAGCGGTTGGACCCATCGCAGGTGGTCTTGCGGGCATAGCTGGCGTAATCGCCGCTGCCGCCGGCGGGCGTGCGGGCGCGGACGATATCGGCCGGCACCACCGCCTGGTCGGAAGAGCCGTAGAGGATGTACATCCGCCGCTTCACCCACGGCGTCTCGGGGGTGAGAATGACGTCGCGCCCACGGCAGGAATAGCGCTCCTGGCCGTCGCGAAGGGTGAGCACCCCGTCGATGCCGCCGGCGCCCGATCCCCGCGACCAGGCGAAATCCCCCTCGTTGAACGCCTCGCCGGCGCCCGACTGGGGCAGGGGGCCCGGGGGCCCAGGGATCGGCGGTCCCGCGGTCTCACTCTCACAGGCCGCCAGGGCGAGCAGAGTGAGGGGGACAAGCACGCGCAACGCAGAAATCTTCATCGTGCCGGCACACTAGGGCGCAGGGGCGCGGTCGGCAACTTTGTGCGGGGGTACCGGATCCAGGCCGGCGTGAGAAACGGGCGTGGCGAGGTCGGATTGAATCTTGGCGGGGGCCGACTTAACGATGATAACCGCCAAGCCAATCCAGCAAAAAGGGAACCGCCCAGATGAAGGCCGCCGTCCTCAGGGAAGTCAGAACGCCGCTGCAGATCGAGGACGTCCAGATCAACAAGCCCGGGCCGCATGAGGTGCTGATCCGCACCGCAGCCGCGGGCGTCTGCCATTCGGACCTGCACTTCATCGAGGGGTCCTACCCGCACCCGCTGCCCGCCGTCCTGGGCCATGAGAGCGCCGGCGTGGTCGAGCAGGTGGGATCGGAGGTGCGCACCGTGAAGCCGGGCGATCATGTGATCACCTGCCTTTCGGCCTTCTGCGGCCACTGTGAATTCTGCCTGACCGGTCGGATGAGCCTGTGCGTCAGCCCCGAGACCAAGCGCGAGGCCGGCGAAATGCCGAGACTGGCTCAGGAGAGCGGGCCGATCAGCCAGTACCTGAACCTCTCCAGCTTTGCCGAACAGATGCTGATCCACGAGCACGCCTGCGTGGCCGTGCGCAAGGACATGCCGCTCGACCGGGCGGCCCTGATCGGCTGCGGCGTGCTGACCGGCGTTTGTTCCGTATTCCACACCGCCAAGGTGAGACCCGGAGAAACCGTGGCCGTGATCGGCTGTGGCGGCGTGGGCCTGGCGGCGATCAACGGCGCGGCCATCGCCGGCGCCGCGCGGATCATCGCCATCGACATGTCGAAGTCCAAGGACAACATGGCCCGCAACTTCGGCGCCACCGATTTCGTGTGCGCCTCCGAGACCGACGCGGTGAAGGAGGTGATGGAGATGACCGGCGGCGGGGTCGATCACAGCTTCGAGGCGGTGGGCCTTTCCAAGACCGCCGAGCAGGCCTTCGCCATGGTCAAGCGCGGCGGCGACGCCAACATCATCGGCATGATCCCGATCGGCCAGAGCGTCACCGTGCCGGGCTACGCCTTCCTCGGCGAAAAGAAGCTCCAGGGCTCGCTGATGGGCTCCAACCACTTCCCGGTGGACATGCCCCGGCTGGTCGACATGTACCTCGCCGGCAAGCTCAAGCTCGACGACATGATCTCCCGCCGCATCAAGCTCGAAGAGGTCAACGAGGCCTTCGACGAGATGAAGACCGGCCAGATCGCCCGTTCGGTGATCGTCTTCGACGCCTAGTTCAGTAGGACGCGGATCTCCGAAAGGGGGTCGTCCTCCAGCCGCGGCTCGAGATCGAAGACCATGGTCGCGCGACGTTCGGCGTCATAGGCCGGCCAGGCGGGCAGGGCCGGCGTCGCAGGATCGCCTGAGCGGGCGAAGGCGAGCCAGGCGGGGGCCATGAGTTCGGCCATCTGCTGGGGCGCCTCGCCACGGCCGACGAAGTTGCGCGCCGCTTCAACGTTGTCGAACACCAACGGGATCTCCAGGGCGTGGGGGCTGCGCAACAGGCCGCGCGCCACCGGCGTCTCCCAGTCCAGGCGATACATGTAGACCGGCGCGGCCTTCTGGGCCGCCTTGCGTTCGGCCAGGCGCACCGAATCCAGCCACATGGTGGTGAGCGTCTGGATGGCGCTGACCTGATGGCTCGGCGAGTAGTCGGGGAACCTCTTCCCGACGGCGGCGATGAGGGCGCCGGCTTTGCCGGGGGCGGCCGCCTCGGCGCGGCGCGTGACGTCGGCCTCGGCCATCTGGCCGAAGCTGGGCGCGCCGAACATGAAAAGCGTCGCCTCGTCCTTGTTGGTGCCGATCATCAGCGGGATGGGCGCGCCCAGAGGCGCGGCGTCTGGTTCGAAGGGATGGCGCGGCAGCTCGACGCCATCGATCGAGGGGGTGAATCCGCGGAGAAGCTCGGCCCCGGCGGCCGCATTGGCCGCGGCCTGGATGTCGGCGGCAGGGATGTCCGCAAGGCCGGTCGCATCGGCCACACCGAGCTTGGCCAGCACCGCCCTGGCCAGCTCGTTGGCGCGCGTGGGCGGCATGCCGCGAAGCCCAGGCCCGCTTTGGATGATCCCCTTGTGGAACAGGCCCTGCGCGCCCGGCATGGCCGTCAGGAGGGAGACCTTCCAGCCGCCGCCGCTCTCGCCGAAGACGGTGACATTGGCCGGATCGCCGCCGAAAGCCGAGATGTTGTCGCGCACCCAGCGGAGCGCGGCGAGGATGTCGAGCATGCCGGCGACGCCCGATGACGGGTGGCCGCCGAACTCGGCCAGATTGAGATAGCCGAAAACGTTCAGCCGGTGGTTGACGGTCACGGTCACCACGTCGCCGCGCCGCGCGAGGGCCGCGCCGTCATACATCGCCGCGCCGCCCGAGCCGTTGCCGAAGCCGCCGCCGTGCAGCCAGACCATCACTGGCCGCGCGCCGCCGAGACCCGGCGTCCAGACGTTGAGGAACAGGCAATCTTCCGATGTGCCGGGCTGGCCAGGCGCCGGCGGATCACCGGCGCTGCGGCCGCCGGTGGCCTCGCCGGGCGGAACGCTGACCTGGATCGCCGGCGCGCCGAGACTTACGGCCTCGGCCGGTTCCTTCCATGGACTGAGCGGGACGGGCGGCTGGAATCTCAAGGCGCCCAGAGGCGGGGCGGCGTAGCGCAGGCCCTTGAAGATGAAAAGTTCGCCGTCGCGATAGCCGCGCACGGGCCCGTTGGTCGTCGCCACGGCGTCACTGCGGACGATGTCGCCGATGTCGTCCATCGCGCGCACTCCTTCTTTTCCAAGACTCTATTCCGCGCCCGACGGACGCGGCTGGCAAGAGGCATGTGTGACAAGCGTCATGTTCTTTTTGTCAACGTCGCTTGCCAATCACACGGCCACCCGTAAAGTGTGCTTGTCATTCACGGAGACTAGATCATGATATTCCCGATCTCACGCACCGAGCGGGCTTACATCCTGCGACTGGCGGCCATCGGCGCCGTCGGCCGCTATCTCGTCGAAGAGGCCGACGAGTACCAGCGCGCGCTGTTGATACGCGCGGTGTTGTGGGCCACTGCGGCGGTCCTGGCGGCGGACACGGTGCGCGACTTCCTGCTCGACTTCGCCCACGTCCAGCCGATGGAGGATGGCTTCGCCTTCTTCGTGTTCTGCATCGCTCTCGGCATCGCCCAGGTCGTCGTCAGGCTGAAGGAGCGGGCGTAATGGAAAACCGGCTTCGCGTGCTACGCGCCGAGCGCGGCTGGAGCCAGTCCGATCTGGCGCAGCAGCTGGATGTCTCGCGCCAAAGCGTCAACGCCATCGAAACCGGCAAGTACGACCCGAGCCTGCCGCTGGCCTTCCGCATCGCCCGGCTGTTCGGCGCGCCAATCGAGGCGATCTTCAGCGACGGGGCTTAGGCCGTTGTTTCCGTTGTTTCCGCCGACACCGCCGCCCGGCCATAGATCGTGTTCTTCGGCCGGGCGATCACCCGGCGCAGCATGGGTTCGAAAAACTCCAGCGGCGCGGTGTCATAGTCCGGATCGAAGGCCGACTGGTCATAGAGATGGCAGAACTGGGCGCAGTACTCGAAATGAGGATGGCCGCGGAACTGCTCGCGCATGTCGCGGTCGAGGCCGATGAGGTGGAAGAAGTAATAGCCCTGGAAGATGCCGTGCTTGTCCATCATCCAGTGGTTGGCCTCCGAGATGTAGGGCTTCATGATGACCGCCCCGATCTCGGCGTGGTTGGCCGGTCCCATCAGGTCGCCGATGTCATGCATCAGGGCGCATACGACATATTCCTCATCGCGGCCGTCGCGATGGGCGCGGGTCGCGGTCTGCAGCGAGTGGGTCAGCCGGTCGACGGCGAAGCCACCGGAATCGCGCCCCAGCTCGCGCAGCGCGGTCATCAGACGGTCGCCATAGGCCTCCTGGAAGGGTCGGCCGGCGGCGCCGATGGCCATCCAGTCCTGGGTGGTGCCCTCGGTCATCGACCGGAATTTCGCCCGCGCCATGCCTTCGCCGTCGGCCATGATCATCCTCCTGCCTGGGGAATCTATGGTGGGCACGATGGCGGCGCCGGTCAACTCGGCGTCAGCGGCGCCTGCAGTAGGCGCCTTTATGACTTCCTTACGGTGGCCGTCCCTCTCTCGAATGGCACCGTTACGCCCTTCCGGCCTATGCCAGATTTGCGCGAGCCCATCGCGTCGAAGCGGATTCGCCCATGGAAGATCTCGTCTACATCGCCGCCGGCTTCGCCATCCTTGGCGTCTTCGTCCTCTACGTCATCGGCCTGAAGAGGATTTGAGCCATGTTCGTCCAACTCATCTACGGCCTCGGCGTCCTCTTTATCGGCGTCTACATGGTCGCCGCCCTCCTGCGTCCCGACAAATTCTGACAGGGACCTGAAATCCCATGAGCGCGAGCGGATGGGGTGAGATCATCTTCACCCTGGTCATCACGGTCGCTTTGGCCGTGCCGTTGGGGGCCTACCTGGCCCGGGTCTGGAAGGGCGGGCGCACCTGGCTCGATCCGGTCCTCAGACCCGTCGAGGGCGGCCTCTATCGCGCCTTCGGCGTCGATCCGACGCTTGGCCAGAACTGGTCCGCCTACGCGATCTCGGTGCTGGCGTTCAGCGCGGCCAGCTTCCTCGTGCTCTACCTGATCCTGCGCTTCCAGGACCTGCTGCCGTTCAACCCGGAGCACTTCAAGGGCATGGCGCCCGACCTGGCGTTCAACACCGCGATCAGCTTCATCACCAACACCAACTGGCAGTTCTATTCGGGCGAGAGCGCCCTGTCGGCCTTCTCGCAAATGGCGGGCCTGACCAGCCACAACTTCCTGTCGGCCGCGGCGGGCGTAGCGATGGCCGCGGCCATGGCCCGCGCCTTTGCAGCCCACCGCGCCGAGGGCCTGGGCAACTTCTGGGTCGATCTGACGCGGATCAGTCTCTACGTCCTGCTGCCGATCGCCATCGTCCTGGCGTTGGTCATGGTGTTCCTCGGCGAGCCCCAGACACTCACCGGACATTTTTCGGCGGACGGTCTGGAAGGCGGCAAGCAGTCGATCATCACCTTCCCGGTGGCCAGCCAGGAGGCGATCAAGCAGCTCGGGACCAACGGCGGCGGCCTCTACAACGCCAACTCCGCCCACCCGTTCGAGAACCCCAACGCGATCACCAACCTCCTCGAGGAGATCGCGATGAACGTCCTGGGCTACGCCTGCGTCATCGCCTTTGGCGTCGTCGCGATGGCCAAGAAAGACGCCCGGGCCATCGTCGTGACCATGGCTCTGTTCGTGCTCGGCGCGGCGTCGGTCGTCTACTGGGCCGAGACGCAGCCGGCGCCCGCCCTGCGGGCCGTCCACGCCCACGCGCTCGTCAACATGGAAGGCAAGGAAGTGCGCTTCGGCGCGCCCTCGACGGCGGCCTGGACGGCCTTCACGACCGGCGCCTCGGACGGTGGCGTCAACGCCATGCACGAGAGTCTGATGCCGCTCGGCGGCGGCATGGCCATGTTCATGATCCAGCTCGGCGAGATCCTGCCGGGCGGCGTCGGGTCGGGCCTCTACGGCATCACCGTCATGGCCCTGATCGCCGTGTTCGTCGCTGGCCTGATGGTCGGCCGGACTCCGGAATTCCTCGGCAAGAAGATCGAGGCGCGGGAGGTGAAATTCGCCATGCTGGCGGTGCTCATCCTGCCGTTGTCTATCCTCGGCTTCTCGGGGATAGCCGCCGTCCTGCCGATCGCCCTCAAGACAGTGTCGGCCAGCGGCGCCCACGGCCTTTCCGAGATCCTCTACGCCTACAGCTCGGCCACCGGGAACAACGGCTCGGCCTTCGCAGGCCTCAGCCCCAACACCTGGTGGAATGTCACCATGGGGATGGCCATGCTGCTCGGCCGCTTCGGCTATGTCATGCCGGTGCTGGCGCTGGCCGGCGCCCTGGCGGCCAAGCCGAAGCTGGCGGCCAGCGACGGCACCTTCCCAACCGACGGGCCGCTATTCGTCGGCCTGCTGGCCGGTGTCATCCTGATCATGGGCGGGCTGCAGTTCTTCCCCGCCCTCGCGCTCGGACCCGTGGTTGAGCACTTCCAGGTGCTGCACGCCACGGCCGGCCGCTGACCCTTCGTTCGGAGCCGCGAACATGACCGACACGGTGATCCATCTGGGCGAGAAACGCCGCTCGGCGGTGGCCGCCACGGCCCTGTCCTCCAGTGTGTTGACGCGAGCGATCCGCGATTCCTTCGCCAAACTCGATCCGCGTCGCCTGTCACGCAATCCGGTGATCCTCGCCACCGAGGTGGTGGCGCTGCTGGCGACGATCTCGACCATCGACGCCTTCCGCACCGGCGCCTACCCGTGGTGGGCGTTCCAGATCGCCGTGTGGCTGTGGATCACGGTGGTGTTCGCCAACTTCGCAGAGAGCATCGCCGAAGGCCGGGGCAAGGCGGCGGCCGACGCGCTGCGCGCCCAGCGCGTGGAGGTGAAGGCCAAGCTGATCATCGACGACAAGCTGGGCACGATCGTACCCACGGCGGCCTACAAGCTGACCGTCGGCGACGTGGTGCTGGTGGAAACCGGCGACATCATTCCCTCTGACGGCGACATCATCGAAGGCGTGGCCTCGGTCAACGAGGCGGCGATCACGGGCGAGTCGGCGCCGGTCATTCGCGAAGCCGGTGGCGACCGCTCTGCCGTCACCGGCGGCACCACGGTGGTCTCCGACTGGGTCAAAGTGAAGATCACGGTCGCGGCGGGCGATACATTCCTCGATCGGATGATCGCCATGGTCGAAGGAGCCGAGCGGCGCAAGACGCCCAACGAGATGGCCCTTACCGTGCTGCTGGCGGGCCTGACCATCATCTTCGTGATCGTCACCACTACACTGCTCGGCCTCGGCCGCTATTCCGGCGTCAAGCTGGACCCGCTGGTGCTGGGCGCGCTGTTCATCTGCCTGATCCCGACCACGATCGGCGCCCTGCTCTCGGCCATCGGCATCGCCGGCATGGACCGGCTGCTGAAGTTCAATGTGCTGGCCACATCCGGCCGGGCGGTGGAGGCCAGCGGCGACATCGACACCCTGCTGCTCGACAAGACCGGCACCATCACCCACGGCAACCGCATGGCGACCGCGGTCATCCCGGCGCCGGCGGTGCGGGCCGAAGTGGCGACGCATGCGGCGATGATGGCGTCCCTCGCCGACGAGACGCCGGAAGGCCGCTCGATCATCGACCTGGCCCGCGGCCAGGGACTCAATCCAGAAGCGCCGGCGGACTCGACCCCGGTCCCGTTCAGCGCCACCACCCGCCTTTCCGGCCTCGACGCCGGCGGCCGCGTCTGGCGCAAAGGCGCGGTAGACGCCATCCTGCGCCTGGTGGGCCTCACGCCGGCGCAGGTTCCGGCCGAGCTCAGCGCCGCCATCGACCGAATCGCCCGGGCCGGCGGCACGCCGCTGGCTGTCGCCGAGGATGGCCTGCTGGTCGGTGTCATTCACTTGAAGGACGTGGTCAAGGGCGGGGTAAAGGACCGCTTCGCGGACCTCCGCCGCATGGGCCTGCGCACGGTGATGATCACCGGCGACAACCCGGTCACCGCGGCGGCCATCGCCTCCGAGGCCGGGGTGGACGATTTCCTGGCCGAGGCCACGCCCGAAGACAAGCTGCGCCTGATCCGCGAGGAGCAGGGCAAGGGCCGCCTGGTGGCGATGTGCGGCGACGGCTCGAACGACGCCCCGGCGCTGGCCCAGGCCGACGTCGGCGTGGCCATGCAGACCGGCACCCAGGCGGCGCGCGAAGCCGGCAACATGGTTGACCTCGACAGCGACCCGACCAAGGTCATCGAGATCGTCGAGGTCGGCAAGCAGATGCTGATCACCCGGGGCGCCCTGACGACCTTCTCCATCGCCAACGACGTAGCCAAGTACTTCGCCATCATCCCGGCGATCTTCGTGGTCTCCCTGCCGGCTCTTGGCGCGCTCAACATCATGGGCCTGACCAACCCCAAGAGCGCCATCCTATCGGCGGTGATCTTCAACGCCCTGATCATCATCGCGCTGATTCCGCTGGCCCTGCGCGGCGTCCGCTACCGGCCGATCGGCGCCACCCGCCTGCTCCAGCGCAACCTGCTGATCTATGGCCTTGGCGGCATCGTCACGCCATTCATCGGCATCAAGCTGGTGGATGTCATCGTCACCTTACTGCACCTGGCCTGAGGAAAGGCGCTTCACCATGCTTTCCGAGATCCGTCCCGCCCTTGTCTCCACCCTGGTGTTCACGCTGGCGCTTGGACTGGGCTATCCTCTGGCCGTGACTGCGATCTCGCAGGTGGCCTTTCCCTGGCAGGCCAACGGCAGCCTGGTGCGTGACCAAGCCGGCCATGTGGTCGGCTCGGCGCTGATCGGCCAGCCGTTCGCCCGTGGCGAGTACCTGCATCCGAGGCCCTCGGCGGCGGGGAGCGGCTACGACCCGACCGCGTCGGGCGGCTCCAACTTCGGCCCGCTGAGCGCCGATCTCGCCAAGCGCGTCACGCATGACGCGGCGGCGATCCGCGCCGCCGACGGCTCGGCCGATCTGCCAGACGACGCCGTCACCGCCTCCGGCTCGGGCCTCGATCCGGACATCTCGCCGGCCTATGCCTTCGACCAGGCGGCGCGGATCGCCAAGGCCCGCGGCGTTCCGATCGCGGCGGTGAACCAGGTCATCGCCACCCACGTGGAAGGGGCCTTCCTCGGCTTCATCGGCCAGCCGCATGTCAATGTGCTGATGACCAACCGGGCGCTGGATGTCGCGGCGCCGAAGAGGCCGCCAAAACCCGCATGAAAATTGACGAGCCGCGTCGCCCCGATCCGGACGCGCTTCTCGCTGAAGCGGTCAAGGCGGGGCGCGGCCGTCTGAAGGTGTTCCTCGGTATGGCCCCGGGGGTTGGCAAGACCTATGAGATGCTCGCTCAGGCCGCGCGCCGCAAGGAAGAGGGCGTCGACGTGGTGGTCGGCGTGGTCGAGACCCATGGCCGGCGCGAGACCGACCAGCTCGCCCGCAACCTTGAGGTCATGGCCCGCAGGCCGACCCTGCATAAAGACCGGACCCTCCTGGAATTCGACCTCGACTCCGCCCTGGCGCGCAAGCCCGGCCTGCTGCTGGTCGACGAATACGCCCACTCCAACGCCGCCGGCTCGCGACACACCAAGCGCTGGCAGGATGTCGAGGAACTGCTGGCCGCCGGGATCAACGTGTGGACGACGGTCAACGTCCAGCATCTCGAGAGCCTGGTGGACGTGGTCTGGAAGATCACCGGGGCGCGCCAGCGCGAGACGGTGCCGGACTCCGCGCTTTCCCGCGCCGACGACATCGAGCTGGTCGACATCACCCCGGACGAGCTGCGCCAGCGCCTTGCCGACGGCAAGGTCTACCTGCCGGAGACTGCTCGCCTGGCGGCGACCAACTTCTTCAAGCCGGAGAACCTGACCGCCTTGCGCGAACTGGCCCTGCGCCGCATGGCCCTCACCGTCGACGACCAACTGGTAGCGGCCATGCGCCAGCGCGGTGTCGACGGGCCATGGGCGGCGGGCGAGCGCATTGTGGTGCTGATCGGTCCCGGGCCGGCCGCCGGATCGCTGGTCCGCGCCGGCAAGCGCCTGTCGGACATGATGATGGATGCGCCGTGGACCGTGGCCTACGTCGAACGGCCCAACAAGCCTTCACCGGACGTCGCCGCCGCCGCCTCGATCAGCGCCGCGTTCAAGCTCGCCGAGCAGCTCGGCGGGACCACCGTGGTGCTCACCGGCGACAACATCGTCGGCACGCTGCTGGAGTATGTGAAGCGCAACAACGTCACCCAGGTGGTGGTCGGCAAGTCGCGGCCCTCGCGCTGGCGGGCGCTCTTCGGCCGCTCCCTGGTTCCGGCGCTGGCCGAAGAGGCCGCCGGCGCGGCCCTGCACATCATCACCGAGCCTGGCCAGGAAGACGACCCGGCGCCGAAGAACCCCTTGCAGCCGCTCAGACAGTGGCGGGGGCATCTGGCCTCGGTGTTCTTTGTCGCCATCGCCGGCCTCATCTCCGCGGCCGTCGACCAGCTGCACCAGCCGGCCGACCTGGCGATGATCTTCCTGGTCAGCGTGCTCGTCAGCGGCCTCGCCTATGGCTTCTGGCCGGCGGTGACCGCGGCGCTGGTCTCTGCGCTCGCCTACAACTTCTTCTTCCTCGAGCCGCGGCTGACTTTCTACATCGGCCACGCGACCGACTTCCTCACCTTCAGTGTTTTCTTCATCGTCGCCATGGCCACCGGCTGGCTCACCGGCCGGGTGCGTGATCAGGCCTTGGCCACCTCGCGCCGGGCGACGGCGATCACCGCCCTGCTGGCCGCCAGCCGGCGCCTGTCCGCCTCGGCGGAGAAGGCCGACACCGCTTCCGCGCTGGCCGAACAGCTGGCCGCCGCCACCGGCGCGAGGGCGGTGGTGCTGCTTCCCAAAAACGAGGACATCGTCCCGGCCGCCGGCTCGCCGGACCTGCCGTCTCTGGGGCCGGCGGACCTCGCCGCCGCCCGCTGGACGTGGACGCATGGCGAGGCGGCCGGGGCCGACACCGGGACACTGCCCAACGCCGCCTGGACCTTCCGGCCGCTGCAGGGGGTCCGAGCCCGCTCGGGGGTCGCCGGCGTCGACCCGGCCTTCATGCGCAACGAGGAGAACGAGCGCTTCGTCACGGCCCTGCTGGATCAGGGGGCCGTGGCTCTGGAGCGGGCGGAATTCGCCGCCGACGCCGCTGACGCCGAAGCCCTGCGCCGTTCCGACAAGCTACGCTCGGCGCTGCTCAACTCGGTGAGCCATGACCTGCGCACGCCGCTCTCCACCGTGCTCGGGTCGGCCACGACCCTGCTCGACTATCCCAACGCCCTCGACGAGGCGGTGAAGACCGACCTGCTGGCCTCGATCCGCGAGGAGGCCGAGCGGCTCAACCGCTATGTCGGCAACCTGCTGGACATGACCCGCCTTGAAGGCGGCGGACTCGACATCCGCGCAGACTGGGTGGACGTGCGCGACGTGATGGGCGCGGCGCTGCACCGGGTCTCCCGACGCCTCGGCGGCCGCAAGGTGACCCGCGACTTCCACGACGGCCTGCCCCTGGTGAACGCCGATCCGACCCTTCTGGAGCAAGCCATCGTCAACATCCTCGAAAACGCCATCGCCTACAGTCCGGACAAATCCTCAATCGAGCTGGCCGCCTATGACGATCGCAACAATGTGGTGCTGAGCATCGAGGACGACGGCCGCGGTATCCCCACCGCCGAACTGGTGCGGGTGTTCGACCGCTTCCAGCGGATGGAGGAGCCCACCGATCGCGGCAAGGGCGCGGGCCTGGGCCTGGCCATCTCCAAGGGCTTCATCGAGGCCATGGGCGGACGCATCGCCGCCGCCAGCCCGATCCACGGCGGGCACGGTACGCGCATCCTGATCAGCCTGAAGAAGGCGCCGGCGACGGTGACCCGGGCAGTGGCTCATGTCTAAGGAGCGCATCCTGGTGGTTGACGATGAGCCTCAAATCCACCGGTTCCTCGAGCCGGCCCTGATCGCCGCCGGCTATGAGCCGGCGCGGGCCGATACGGGCCGCCAGGCCATGGCCGAGATCGCCCGCAAGCCGCCGGACGCGGTAGTGCTGGACCTCGGTTTGCCCGACATCGACGGCCAGGAGGTGCTGAAGAAGGCGCGCGCGTTCTATGACGGTCCGATCATCGTGCTTTCGGCCCGAGACCGCGAACTGGAAAAGATCGAGGCCCTCGACGCCGGCGCCGACGACTATGTGGAAAAGCCGTTCCGGGTGGGCGAACTCCTGGCGCGCCTCAGAGTGGCCATGCGCCGGCAGGCCCGCCAGGGCGAGGCGCCGCCGCCGATGGTCACGGCCGGCGACATGGTCATCGACCTCAAGCGCGATCTGGTCACCCGCAAGGGCGAGATCGTGCGCCTGTCGCCCAAGGAATATGAACTGCTCGCCCGGCTGGCCCGCGCCGACGGCAGGATGCTGACCCACAGGGATCTGCTGGTCTCCATCTGGGGGCCGGCCCACGTCGAGGACACCCAGTATCTGCGGGTATTCATCGGCCAGCTACGGGCCAAGCTGGAGGCCGACCCGGCCGAGCCGCGCCATATCCTGACCCAGCCCGGCATCGGCTATCGCTTCATGGCCGACGAGCACGTGTGAGCGCGGCTTGCAGCGCGGCCTCACCGACCGCTAAAGAGCGCCCGAGCCGCGGGCGTAGTTCAGAGGCAGAACGTCAGCTTCCCAAGCTGAATGTCGCGGGTTCGATTCCCGCCGCCCGCTCCAAGGATTTCAATGTCTTATGGTACCACCTCGGCTCTCGCGAAGGGGCGTTTGGGAGTCGTTTGGGAGATTCTTGTTCGGTTTTGCTCCCAAAGCACTGCTGACGCTCGGGTCTGAGCCAGTACTTGGGCGACATTCTTGTGCCTTCGGCATTCGCCCCGGCAAGCTCTCACGACAGCTCGGTGCAACGGGGCGTCATTGGCTTGGCGCCCGAAACTCTCCGTGTAGGCGCGAGGGGGCATTAGCTCAATGAACGGCGGGCGCCGGGCGCGCGGGGCGCGCGCGCCGCTCGCGACCGAGCCGTCCACTGCACAGGATTTGCACGGAAGTCGTTTGGCTTTTGCACCGCGTCTGCCTCTTCGCTTGATCCGTGGAGTCCATGTCTGAGCCTTCAATTCTTGTCGGGGGCTCCCATGACAGCGCATCGGCCCGGACGGTTGGGCTTTTCGATCAAGCCCCCGATCGCGATCGCGCTCGTTGCGTTGGCCGATACGTTCTTTTTTTTGGTCATGTCGGCTCGACCGTAGGTGTTTTCGCCCTGACGCTGGTTGCCGTCATCGTATTTGTGCACGCTGGCGTGCGGCGCGATCCAAGGGCGCGCGTCGCCGTCACCCTGGCCGCCGTGATGGCCGCAGTCCTGTTCAATGCGCCGAGTGTCCAAGGGTGGCTGCTCTACTGGACCGCGCTCACCGTGGCCGTGCTGTCGCCGCGCGCGGGGCCGTGTCTGGACGCCTTGACGTGGTCGAGGCGGCTGGGCCACCAGGCGTTTTTTGGGATGATCGGGCCGGTCCGCGACGGTCTTCGCTTGCGGGGACGCCTGGGCCTTCCGCGTGGCACCCTCCCGCGCTTCCTGGCGATTGTCGCGATACCGGCCATCGGCGGCGCGGTCTTCCTTAGCCTGTTCGCGTCCGCCAATCCGATCATCGACCAAGTGGTGAGCGCGATTCGCGTGCCCGATTTCGACATCCCTCGCGTGCTGTTCTGGCTGGTCTGCCTACAGGGCGTCTGGTCATTCCTCCGGCCGCGGTTCCTACGCCGTGGGAAGGGGGCGCCGGCGAAATCGAGTGATCGGCCGATCCCGGGGATCAGCGTCGCTTCGGTCGGCCTATCGCTGGGCGTTTTCAACGCGCTTTTCGCGCTTCAGAATGGCCTCGACATCGCCTTCCTGTGGAGTGGCGCTGCCCTGCCGAAGGGTGTGACTTTGGCCGAGTACGCCCATCGCGGCGCCTACCCGCTGATCGCGACTGCATTGCTCGCCGGCGTCTTTGTTCTGGTCGCCCTTCGCCCCGATTCGGCGACCGCGCGTCAGCCGTGGCTTCGGGGGCTTGTGGTCCTGTGGGTGGCGCAGAACGTCTTTCTCGTCGCCTCGAGCATTCTCAGAACCCTCGACTATGTCGAGGCCTATTCGCTAACCCGCCTGCGCATTGCCGCCCTATTGTGGATGGGTCTTGTGGCGGTCGGGCTGATGTTGATCTGCTGGCGCCTGTTGCGCCGCAAGACCTCCGGCTGGTTGATCAACGCCAATGTTCTAGCGGCCGGACTGGTATTCGCGGGCTGCAGCGTCGTGGACCTCGGCGGCGTCGCGGCGCAGTGGAATGTCGATCATGCGCGCGAAGTTGGCGGTGATGGGCCGCCGCTCGACCTTTGCTACCTGACCAGCCTGAGCCACTCATCGATCGTCGTGCCGTTGAGCGACCTCGAGCGGCGACCGCTTTCACCGACGTTTCGCGACCGCGTGTCCCGGGTGCGCTCCGTCGCACTCCAAGACCTGAAAACCCGCCAAGCTCAGTGGCGCAGCTGGACGTGGCGTGATGAGCGCCGTTTCGAGCGCGCGAAGGCGCTGTATCCGGACCGACCGTCAGCATCGGCAATCTCCGTCGGAGCGTGAAATTGCGACGGGCGTCAGGAGATGCGACCGCAGGCAGTCCCCCCGCCGCCTCGGTCCCGTTGACCTCGGGGACGCCAAGCTGAACATGGTCGTCATGAGCCAGACCATCCCTGTCGTCGATGACGACCCGCATATCCGCCAGCTCCTGGTCTTCGCGCTCGGCAAGGCCGGGTTCGGCACCCGAGAGGCGGAGGACGGTGAGGCCGCCCTGGCCTCCATCGCCCTGGCGGAGCCCGACCTCGTCGTGCTCGACATCAATCTGCCGCGCATGAACGGCCTGGACGTGTGCCGTAGAGTGCGCGCCGAGAGCGACCTGCCCATCCTGTTCCTGTCCTCGCGCGAAGATGAGATCGACCGCGTGCTGGGAATCGAGTTGGGCGCCGACGACTATGTCGTGAAACCTTTCAGCCCTCGCGAAGTGGTGGCCCGGGTGAATGCAATCCTGCGCCGAACCTCGGCCACGCCAACTTCCAGGGCTCGTGGGCCGCTGATCCAGCATGGGCAATTGAGCCTAGATCCAGAAGCGTGGAGCGCGATCTGGGGCGGGACCGAAATCGGACTCACTGTCACGGAATTCAGCATTTTGCGAACCCTGGCCACCGCGCCGTCGAGGGTCTTCACCCGCGACGCCATCATCGACCGCCTGCGGGGCCCCGGATTCGCGGTCACCGACCGCACCATCGACAGCCACATTCGCAACCTGCGCGGCAAGTTCGCGGGGCTCGGCGGGCACGATGTCATCGAGACCCGCGCCGGCGTGGGCTATCGCCTCGGCCCGTGCCTCGGCGCCGAGGCTTGATCACGCGCGCCAAGGATTTCATCAAGCGCCATTGGCCGGCGCTGCGGCTGCGGGAAATCCTGTTGGCGGTGCTGCTGTTCGCCGCGGCCATGCCCGCGATCGAGGCCGTCTGGCTGCGGGGCTATGAGAATACCCTCGTGCGGCAGAGCGAGGCCGAACTTATCGCCCAGGGGGCGGCGCTGACCGCGAGCGCGGGCGCGATCTGGCCGGGAAGCGAGCGGTCAACCGTCCAGGCCGCGGTCCATGATCCGGGCTACTATCGACCCGAACCCAGCATGATCGATCTGAACGCCACGCCTGTCCTGGCCGAGCGTCCGACGCCGATGCCCTCCGCCCGCGTCGCCGATCCTGCGGCCGTTGAGACGGCGCGGCGCATGGGGCCGATCATCGACCAGACCGTCCGCACCACACTCGCCGCGGTCGTGATGGTGGATCGCCGGGGTGTTGTGGTCCGCGGGGAAGGGCTGGGCGGCGACCTTTCGACCTTGCCCGAGATCCGGTCGGCCCTGAATGGAAGGTCGCAAACCGTGCTGCGGCGAAACGGAGCCTACCATCCCCGCTATTCCATGGAGTGGCTCAGCCGGGTTTCGGCCCTACGCCTGCACTACGCCCGGCCGATCCTCGTCAACGGCAAGGTTGTCGGAGCGATGCTGTTCTCGCGCTCGCCGCGCGCCCTGTTCCGAGGTCTCTACGATGACCTCGGCAAGATCACGCTGGGCGCGGCGATCATTGTCTGCCTGCTGATCGGCTTGGCCGGCCTGGTCTCGCGGGGCATAACGCGGCCGATCGAAGCCTTGAGCGCCGCCACGCGCGCGGTAGCGGAGGGCGGCGGCTCCATCCCCGAAACGCCGCCCACGGCCGCCGTCGAGATCCGCGGCCTCTATGAAGACTTCCAGCGCATGGCGGACGTCATTGCGCGTCGCTCGCGCTACCTTCACGACTTCGCCGCGTCGGTGAGCCACGAATTCAAGACACCGCTGGCCGGGATCGGTGGGGCAGTCGAGATTCTGCAGGATCACTACGCGACCATGAGCACGGAAGAGCGCGGCGCCTTCCTGTCGAACATTGCCACCGACGTCGACCGCCTTTCCCACCTCGTCGCCCGCCTGCTCGATCTCGCGCGCGCGGACATGACGCGCCCCGACGCCGAAGCCTCGGTGAAGCTGAATAACCCTGTCCGGCGCATCGCGGACGCCTTGACCGATCGGGATTTCCGGGTCCTCCAGGACATACCGGCGGACCTGCCGGGCGTCGCCCTGCCGGAGACAACGGTGGAGGCCGTGCTGACGACCCTGGTGGAGAACAGCCGTCAGGCCGGCGCGCGCAAGGTCGAGATCACTGGCCAGACCAGTGGCAGCTTGATCCGATTGACCATTGCCGATGACGGCTCGGGCGTAGCAGCGGCCGATCGGGATCGCCTGTTCGAGCCTTTTTTCACCACCCGGCGCGCGCAGGGCGGAACGGGCCTTGGCCTGTCGATCGCCCGGTCTCTGATCGAGGCTCACGGTGGAGCGATCGTCGTGACCGAGTCGACTACCGGAGCGGCGTTCGAGATGTTGCTTCCAAGAGCAGCGCGCAGTCCGCGGCCGTTGTAGCGGGCTGCACCAAATCTCCACATCGTCTCGACGCCGCCTGCGGCGGAGCGGTCCAGACTGCGGCCTCGTCAGAGCCGGAGGGCCTGGAATGAAGCGGAACGTCAACGTACGGCGAGGCTATGCCGTCCAAATTCAACCCCGACCATCGGGATGTGGTTGGATAGTGACGGATCGCAATGGCCGGACGGCAAACGGGCAAGCCCCCGATCCGGCGAGCGCTCATCTGTGTTGCGACTTTACGATCGCGATCCTCGAAGCATTGCGGCGGGTAGGCCAGCGGCGATTCTGAGGGGCGGTCCAAGCGGGATCGGTTCCCCCAGTTGGCTGCCTCCCCCAAAAGCAAACCTTACCAACGACCACTCAGAGTCATCTCCAGTCAATCGCGCGCCGCTACCTTCAAGGCTTGGCAGACGGTCCTTGAATCCGACTTACCGTCGCCTTCACCACCGCTTCCTGCTCGACATAGAGCATCAGCAGCCGATCGACCCGCGCGGGCTTCCAGGCCATGATCTGGGTGATCTTGTCGCGGCCCAGGCCGGCCAGGCGCAGGCGCGTGACGAAGGTGCCGCGCGCATCGTGCAGATGCTTGTCGACGCCGCACGCGGCCTTGGCCTTGATGATCTGGTTCTCCAGCCCATCGCCCGTCCGCCGCTGGCGCGAGGCGTCGCCAATTCGCCGTCTCAGCGCGCACAAGCGTAGCGAGAAAGAGCGTGGACGACGGCTCAGCTCGGCGCATACCAAGCGCCCCGGCCAGCGCCGTGGCGCGTCAGATGCCGCTGCTCGGTGAGGCGCCTGACATGATCCTTGATCGTGTTGCGGCTCGCGCCGATGACCGCGACCGCCTCCGCGATCGTCACCCGTCCACGCTCTCCGGCCAGTTCCAGAATTCTGACCGACAGTTCCGGTAGATCGCCGAGGAGAATGCGTTCGCGCTCGATCTTTCGTTCGAGGACACTCTTCTGTTGTTGCAAAGCTCGCAGAAAGAACCGCAGCCAGGGGCTCCAGTCCGGCACAGCGGTCCGTATCGTGCCCTGCGTTCGCCGCAAGGCCATGTAATAGCTGTCCTTGTTCTGCTCAACGATGCTCTCGAGCGAGCTGTAGGGTGCGTGGGCATAGCCGGCCCGCAACAGGAGCAGGGTGGTGAGGATGCGAGAGAGCCGGCCGTTGCCATCCTGAAACGGATGGATTTCCAGAAATACGACCACAAAAACCGCAATGACCAGCAAGGGGTGGAGCGCCTTGTCGTCCTCCCGCGATCGCACCCAGGAAACAAGGTCGGCCATGAGGCGCGGCGTGTCGAACGCCGTCGCCGTCGCGAATACGACGCCAAGACTCTTCCCCGTCTCGTCGAACGCCTCGACGTGATTTGGGAGCGTCTTGTATTCGCCACGATGCCGCTCGTCTTTTTCCGAGTGGACCAGAAGATCGCGGTGGAGCTGCTTGAAATGGTTTTCAGTGAGGGTGATGGATTCCCAGTGGGCGAACACCGTCTCCATGACCTCGGCGTAGCCGGCCACCTCCTGCTCGTCGCGCGTCGCGAAGGATCGAAGGCTGAAATCTGAGAGGAGCCGTTCCACCTCGCGATTGCTCAGCTTGGCCCCTTCGATCCGCGTCGAGGATCCGATGCTTTCGATCGTGGCGACGTGGCGCAGTCTCGAAAGCCTGTCCGGCGCGATACGGCCGATGGCTCGCCAGGCGCCTTTGAATTCGTCGATTTCCGCGATCAGCGAGAGAACCTCAGATGTGATGTTGATCGAGTCGGCTTCGAGGGGAACCACCATTTCGCCATCCATCTCCACCCGATTATTTACGACCGACCGTCGCCAATTGTCCATCCATTTTCATCCGATCGGCATTTGGAAGCCGCGCCGCTCCTGAGACAGCATGACGGTTTCACCCTGGATCCCGACGCGCTGGCCGATGACCGGGTGGTGCGGCTGTTCGATGGTCCGCCCCGAGACGGCCCGGTGTCTGAAGGGTAGGGTTCGCACCTCCGGGTTTTCATCCGAGTCCGCCCTTGCCCCAGATCGCGCGCCCCAGGTTCGACACCGCCGCCCTGCGCGACATCGCCGGTGAGACGGTGTTCGGCCGCGGCGCCGCCTACGCCAGGCAAGGCCGGGTCCGGATCCTCTCCGTCGCGCCGACGGAGGTGCGCGCCGAGGTCAGGGGGTCGGAACTTTATCACGCCTCGCTGGCGGGCGATGGCGCGGACATTTCCGGCGGCTGTTCATGCCCCGCGTACGAGAGCTGGGGCTTCTGCAAGCACCTGGTCGCCGTCGCCCTGGCGGTCAACGAGGCTTCGCCCGACGAGCTCGCGACGGCGGACGAAGCGGAGGCCCGCCTTCGCGCCTATCTCGAGGGTCAGACGGCGCAGGCGCTCGCCGAGCGGCTCCTGATCCTGGCGCGGCGGGACGGGGCGCTATGGCGGGAACTGGACTCCGAAGCCGTCCTCGCCGCCGGCGACGACGAAACGATCCTGGCCCTCCTCTATGAATCGATCGAGGAGGCCATCGATACCGACGGCGGGATCGATTGGCGCGGCGCGGGCGCATGGGCGAAAGAGGTCACGACGGTCGTGCGCCGGATCGCCGGGCTGCTGGCCGCAGGAAGGGCGGGCGTGGCCTTCGCGGCGCTGGATCATCTCTTCGACCTCGCCGACGACGCGCTCGAAGAGTTCGACGATTCCGAGCGCGAGGCCGCGGCGGCGCTGTGCGAGGCGCGGGACCTGCACCTGGCGGCGTGCGCGAAGGTGAAGCCCGATCCGGTCGCCCTGGCGGCGCAACTCTTCGAGCGAGAGCTGACCCAGGCGTTCGACCTCTGGACGGACGCGCGTCGGACCTACGCCGGGCCGTTGGGGAAGCGCGGCCGGAAAGAATATCGCAGGCTGGCCGAGGCGGCCTGGCGCGACGGCGGCGATCGGTACGCCCGCGCGCTCGTCCGGGAAATCCTCGACTCCTTCGCCGAAGACGACGGCGATGTCGACGCGCGCATCGCGCTGCGCGCGCCCGACGCGAATACGGCGCGCGACTATGCCGACCTGGCCGCGCTGTGCCTCGGCGCCGGGCGGCGCGAAGAGGCGCTCGCCTGGGCCGAGGAGGGCGTGTGGAGACTGGAAGACCGCCCCGACCGGCATCTCACGACGCTCACGGCGGACCTGATGCGCGACGCCGGCCGGCGCTCCGATGCCGAAACCCTCCTGTGGACGGCCTTCGAGCGCGAGCCGGACGAGCGGCTGCATCGAACGCTGAAGGAGACCGCGGCCGACCCCGCTGGCGTGGCCGATCGCTGCGCGCGGGCGGTCGAGGCAAGGCTCGCCGCCGAGGGTGCGAGTCCTTGGTCGCCCCTGCCGGGACTCCTCGTCGACATCCTGCTCGGCGAGGACCGGGCGGACGACGCATGGCGCGCCGCGCGGGCGCACCGCTGTTCTGAGCAGGTGGTCGAGCGTCTCGCGCGCGCCACCGAAGGTTCGCACCCTGAAGACGCCATCGCGGCCTATGCGGATCTCGTCGAAGCCAACGTCGGGCGGACGCAGAACCAGGGCTACGAGGCGGCCTGCCGCTTTCTGGGCCACCTGGAAGGCTTACGGGCCCGGCAGGGCCAGTCCGCCGCGCACGTCGCTCACCTGAATAGTCTGCGGACGAAGCACAAGTTCAAGCGGAACTTCATCCGGCTCCTCGACGACCGCGGCGCCTGGCCGAGATTTTGAGCGCGGGCGCTCCGTCCAAATGAAAGTCAAACGCCGTCCATCTGAAAGTCTACGGCCGTCCATTTGAAAGCCTGGCGGTCGCGAGAGCGTCGAACAGAGCACCGATTCAGGACGGCAAGGGAAAGGGCCGGCCTCCGGCTGAATGTCGCGGGTTCGATTCCCGCCGCCCGCTCCAGCTCTCGCATGACACTGGAACGCCCATGACGCGTGCGACGAAACGACCTCTGATCGCAGCCTGCCCAAGCGGTCAGACCGGGATCGAGTTCGTTGGCGCGCCGATCCTGACGGCGGTCTGCTGCTGCGAGAGCTGCCAAGCCGCGGGCCGGCGACTCGAAACGGCGCCGGGCGCGCCATTGGTGGTCCGAACGGACGGAGGGACGGACTATTGCCTCTATCGCAAGGACCGTGTGCGAGTTTCCTTCGGCGGCGAGCACCTCGAGGAACGGCGTCTGACGCCGTCATCCTCAACCCGCCGCGTTGTGGCGACATGCTGCAACGCGCCGATGTTCCTGGACTTCACCAAGGGTCACTGGTTGACGCTTTACCGTGATCGCTTGCCGGGCGATCCGCCGCGGCTGGAAATGCGTGTCATGACGAAGGCTGCAGGCGTCAGCGTCTCGGACGACTTACCAAACTATCCGGCGTACCCCGCCCGATTCATGGTCAGGCTCCTGGCCGCCTGGGCTGCGATGGGTTTCGGGCGGCCTGAGCTCGCCTGGTAGGCGCGGTTCGGAACGGCTGACTCCGGCGGGCCAGGGAACCTCCGCCCTGGCCGCGAACTATGGAATCGGGACTCCAGCCAAAAACACGGCGATGGCCGACCGACCAGACCAGAACCAGTACGCCACACCCGACTTCCGACCCGCCGCCCCGACGCCGCACCCGCGGCCGCTGAGGATGCTGGCGCTGTTGGCCGCGCTCAGGCGCAATCCGCTCGAGTGCTGGACCGAACGCCATTTCGAGGAGCCGGTGGTGGACCACCGCCTGCCGTTCGGCCGGGCGCTGCTGGTCAGCGAGCCCGGCGCCATCCGCCGGCTGCTGCTGGACAACGCCGGCGCCTACCGCAAGGACCGATTGCAGCGGGCCGTCCTGTCGGCCGGCATGGGCGAGGGGCTGCTGGCCGCCGAAGGCGAATCCTGGCGCGTGCAGCGGCGGATCGCCGCGCCGGTGTTTGCCCTCAGGAGCGTGCGCGCCTTCGCCCCGGCCATGGCGGCCGCCGTCAAGGCGCGGCTGGACCGCTGGGGCGACGGGCCGACGGACATCGACGTGGAGATGCGCCGTCTGACCCTCGAGGTGCTCGAGCGTACGGTGTTCGAGGGCGGCTTCGGGCGCGGGGCGGAGGACATCCGCCTGGCCATGGCCCGCTATTTCCCGGCTATCGGCCGCTTCGGCGTCCTGGACCTGCTGGGTGCGCCGGCTTTCATCCCCCGGCCCGGCCATCTGGCGGCGCGGCCGGCGCGACGGCTGTTGGAGGGGGCGATCGACGATCTCATCGCGGCCCGCAGGGATGCTGTGGCCAGGGGTGAAGGCGCGGCCGACGACATCCTCGGCCGCCTGCTGGCGGCCGCCGACGCCGAGAGCGGTGAACGCCTGACCGTCGGCGAGGTTCGCTCCAGCATCCTCACCCTGTTCGCCGCCGGTCACGAGACCACGGCCAATGCCCTGACATGGTCGATGTATCTTCTATCGCGCTCCCCGCTGTGGCTGCAGCGCGTGCGACGCGAGGCGGGCGCGGCCGCGGGCCGCTCGCCGAGCGAAATGGTCGAGGTCTTGCCCCGGACCCGCGCGGTGATCGAAGAGGCGCTGCGTCTCTACCCGCCGATCGCCGCCATCAGCCGCGTCGCCGCGAGCGCCGACGCGCTGGCCGGGATGGCGGTGAGGCGCGGCGACCTGATCGTCGTCTCGCCGTGGGTGCTGCACCGGCATCGGCGGCTGTGGCGCTCGCCGGAGGCCTTCGATCCGTCAAGGTTCCTGGGCGAGGCGCGCGAGGGCCTGGACCGCTTCGCCTGGATGCCGTTCGGGGCCGGGCCGCGCACCTGCATCGGGGCCGAGTTCGCCCTTCAGGAAGCGAGCCTGGCCCTGGCCGAGATCGTACGACGATTCGAATTCGAGCTCGCGCCCGGCCAGGACGTGCGGCCGCTGCTGGAGGTCACCCTGAAGCCGGCGAACGGCATGAGGATGATCGTCATGGCGCGGCGGCCCGCCCTGTCGCCGCCGGACTTGCGGCCCTGGATTCCGGCCGGCCGCTATCGCCCTGCCGCGGCCCCGGCCATGGCGACGCGATCCGCCAGAGCGTCGAACGCGCGCCAGAACTGAGCCTGGATCTCGTCCGTCTCCTGCATCAGTTCGTGGAAAGCGCCCGGAATGACGGTGAGGCATCCGTTGCCGAGGCGGGCGGCCACGCGTTCGGTGGCGGCATTGTCGACAACCCGCTCATCGCCGGCGGCGACGATGCTGACCGGGATCGCGATCGCCGGGACGCCGGCGCCGTGCTGCAGGACGCCGCTCGCCTGGAAGGCGAAGTCCAGCCAGGCCCACGTCGGCGGCCCGACGAGCAACTCGGAGTGAGCCAGAACCTGGTCGTTGTTGCGCCGGTAGCGCGCGGCGTCGTGTGTCAGGACGTTGTTTTCAAAAGTCTCCACGGGCGTCCTGGCCACCGCCAGGCCCTGGCCCAGGCCCAGCGCGGTCAGACCGCCGGCCAGCGCCCGCGCCGCCGCCAGGGGAACCTGGCCGGTGTTGAGGCCCAGCATGGGCGCTGACAGGAGAGCGCCGGCAAAGCGTCGCTCGCCCTTCGCGAGCGCCAGCAGGGTGAGGCAGCCGCCCATGGAGTGGCCGAGCGCGATCCAGGGATGGGGCAGCCGCGACTCGAATGCAGCGATCAGGGCGCCGTAGTCGGTGAGGAAATCGCGCCAGCCGCGGGCGTGGCCGCGGTCGTCGGCGCCGAGGCGGCGCGACAAGCCATGGCCGCGCCAGTCATGGACCAGCACATGGAAGCCGGCGGCGGTGAGCCGGCCCACGGCCTCGAAATACTTCTCGATCGGTTCGGTTCGGCCGGGGCTCAGGACCACG
The DNA here is from genome assembly GCA_036491275.1 of Caulobacteraceae bacterium. GTDB lineage: Bacteria > Pseudomonadota > Alphaproteobacteria > Caulobacterales > Caulobacteraceae > Acaudatibacter. The sequence goes on along the minus strand of DASXCH010000052.1, from coordinate 22,177 downwards.
CCGCCGCGCGCCGCGCCTCCGTTCGACGGTGGGAAGAGGGCCGCCCGCAGCCTGGCGCCCGCGGCGCCGGCGAACCATTCCGCCGCGCCTCCCGCGGGAACTGGCGCGCCCGGCGTCGAAAAGAGCGGAGCGGCTTCGCCGCTCAAGAGGTCCTCAAGCCGCTGGGGCCTCAGGCCATCTTGGCGAACAGGGCCTGCATCTTGCCTTGCAGGGCCATGGCCGTTCCCATGTCGGAAAGCTGCAGGCGGCCGGTCATCACCGCCGTCATGGCGTCGAGCTTGCCAGCGCCCATGGCTTCGAGATCGGCCAGGGAAATGGTCATGGTGAGATCGGCCGGGTTGTCTTCATTGGTCACCGTGCCGCCGTCGATGAAGATGAAGCCGTCGCCCTTGAGGTTGAATTTCAAGGTCTTGCCGAGACCGGAGTCCGAACCGACGGCGCCCTTGATGCGGTCCGTCACTTCCTGAAGCGTCGCCATCCTGTTGGGTCCCTGTGCGAGGTTGAGCATTCGATGGTGCGAGCGCGTAACCCGGCCCCGTCCGGGAGGCAAGTGAACATTGCTTAGACTGTGCGGTGAGGTCTTGACGCCTTGCCGACCCTACCTATCTCAACAGGCGAAGGCGCTGGATTTCCGGGCCTTCCGGATCATTTGCGAGGCCCAGCGCGGCTCGCGGCCGATCCGAACCCAGAACGCAACCTTGCTTCACGCAATAAGGAGGATGCCTGACATGCGTACGATCGACTTTTCCCCGCTTTACCGTTCCGTCGTTGGCTTCGACCGTCTGGCCGATCTGCTTGACGCCGCCACCAACGAGACCGCGAACGGCTATCCGCCCTATAACATCGAGCGGACCGACGAGAACGCCTATCGCATCGATATCGCCGTCGCCGGCTTCAAACCCGACGAGTTGGCCATCGAGACGAAGGAAAACCTGCTTACGGTCCAGGGCCGCAAGCCGGCCAACGACGAGGCGAAGCGGTTCCTTCACCGCGGGCTCGCCGAGCGCAACTTCGAGCGCCGCTTTCAGCTTGCCGACTATGTGGTCGTGAGCGACGCCCAGCTGGCCGACGGCCTGCTGTCGATCTCATTGCGCCGGGAGCTTCCAGAAGCCCTGAAGCCGCGCAAGGTGGAGATCGCCACGGCCAAGGCCGACACGCTCATCGAGAGCAAGCCCGCCAAGAAGGCCGCCTGACGACGAGTGCTTTAGTTTGATCTGGATCGGGGCGGCGTCCACTGCGGGCGCCGCCCTTTCTATTTCAGCGGCGCCGGCAGAGCCTCGGCGCGGGTTTCGTCGAGGTAGCGCGCGGCAAGTGGCCGAAGCTCCGACGAAAGCTCGACCAGCAGCGGGTTGCCGGTCGGGATTTCCAGCCTGACGATCGCCGCCTCGTCCATGTCGAAGAGGTGCTTGGCGATTGCCCGCAGCGAATTGCCATGGGCTGCGACGAGGACGCACTCGCCGATCTCAAGCGAGGGCGCGATGTCTGACCGCCAATAGGGCAGCACCCGCTCGAGCGTGGTCTTCAGGCTTTCGGTGGAGGGAACCTGGGCGTCGCGATAGCGGCGATCTCCGCTGAGATCGAATTCGCCCCCGGGCGGCAGCGGCGGCGGCGCGATGTCGTAGGACCGTCGCCAGATCCTGACCTGAGCCTCCCCGTTCCGCGCCTCCGTCTGCGCCTTGTCGAGGCCGGTCAGGGCACCATAGTGCCGCTCGTTGAGGCGCCAGTGGTTGACCATGGGAATCCAGGCCTGGTCGGCGATGGCGAGCGCAATCCAGGCGGTGCGGATCGCCCGCTTCAGCACGCTGGCGAAGGCGCGGTCGAATTCGATTCCGGCCGCCTTGATGAGCGCGCCGCTCTGCGCCGCCTCAGTCTCGCCGCGGGGCGAGAGGTCTACGTCGACCCAGCCGGTGAACCGGTTCTCCAGGTTCCACTGGCTCTGGCCATGGCGGAGAAGCACCAGTGTCGGCATCGAGATCCTTGAGGTTGCGCTAGGCGGTCCGGCTAAGGCGCCTCAGCCGCCGCCGTCAAGCGCGGCGCCGAAGTCCTTGAAGATGGCGCCGGCGAAGCTTCGTCGCTATAGGCGCGGCGGTGCCAGCGCGACTGATCCTTCCCCTCCTGGCGGCGATCGCCCTGGGACTCATCGCCCTGGCGCTGGTATGGCCGCAGGGGACTGGACGGCCTTCGCCGGCGCCGTTCGGTCATCCGATGGCGCCGATAAACCGGACGGCGCGTTGACCCCCTCGCCAGCGACTGAAGAAGGCCGATGCTTCCCACGCCGCGCTCCGACCTCAAGCCCAACACCGCCGCCTATGAGGTGACGCCGCTCATCAAGCCGACAGGCTTTCGCGAATATGACGCGCGCTGGATCCTCGGCCCAGATCTCAATCTGCTGGGCGTCCAGGCTCTGGGCCTGGGCCTGGGAACCTATATCCACGAGCTCGGTCAGCGCCGCATCGTCATCGGCCACGACTACCGATCCTATTCGCTGTCGGTGAAGCAGGCCCTGACGCTCGGCCTCGTCGCCGCGGGATGCGAGGTGCTGGACATCGGCCTCGCCCTCACGCCCATCGCCTATTTCGCCCAGTTCGATCTTTCCGCGCCGTGCGTGGCCATGGTCACCGCCAGCCATAACGAAAACGGCTGGACCGGGGTGAAGATGGGCGTCAACCCGCCGGTGACCTTCGGGCCAGACGAGATCGGCCGGCTGAAGGAGATTGTCCTTGGCGGCGCCTCCGAGATCCGCGCCGGCGGCTCGCTCACCCAGGTGGAAGGCGTGGCCGAGCGCTATGTCGCCGACGCGGCGGCGCGCTGCTCGCTGATGCGGCCGCTGAAGGTGGTGTGCGCCTGCGGCAACGGCACGGCCGGCGCCTTCGCCCCCGAGGGGCTGCGCCGGATGGGGGCCGAAGTGATCGAGATGGACTGCGACCTCGATTTCACCTTCCCGCGCTACAATCCGAATCCGGAGGACGCGCAGATGCTCCACGCCATGGCCGAGGCGGTGCGCGCGCACGGCGCGGACCTGGCCCTGGGCTTCGACGGCGACGGCGACCGCTGTGGGGTGGTGGACGACACCGGCGAGGAGATCTTCGCCGACAAGATCGGCCTGATGCTGGCCAGGGACCTGGCGCCTCTGCACCCAGGGGCGAAGTTCGTGGTCGACGTCAAATCGACAGGTCTTTACGCCACCGATCCGGTGCTCGCCGCCCATGGCGCCTCGACGCTCTACTGGAAGACCGGCCACAGCTACATCAAGCGCAAGACCGCTGAGATCGGGGCCCTGGCCGGATTCGAGAAGTCCGGACATTTCTTCCTCAGCGCCCCGTTGGGGCGTGGCTACGACTGCGGGCTGACGGCGGCGGCGGCGATCCTTTCGATGCTCGACCGCAATCCCGGCAAGTCCCTGAGCGAGCTGAAGCGCGAACTCCCGCCGGCCTACACCTCGCTCACCATGAGCCCGCACTGCGCCGACGAGGTGAAGTATGAGGTGATTGAGCGGATCGTCGCCGAATATGAGATGGCGGCCGCGCTTGGGGTCCCCATCCTGGACCGGGCGATCGACCAGGTCATCACCGTCAACGGCGTGCGCGTGGCGCTCGAGGACGGTTCCTGGCTGCTGGTGCGGGCCTCGTCCAACAAGCCGGAGCTCGTGGTGGTGGTCGAAAGCCGCCGCTCGGCGGATGACATGCGCGACCTCTTCCGTCAGGAAGTGAAGCCGAGGCTGGCCGCCCATCGTGAGATCGGCGCCTACAACCAGGAGATCTGAGTTCGATGCGCGTGGCCATGATCGGCACCGGATACGTCGGACTGGTGTCCGGCGCCTGCTTCGCCGACTTCGGCCACACCGTCACCTGCATCGACAATGACGCGGGCAAGATCGAGCGCCTCGAGGCTGGGGCCATGCCGATCTATGAGCCGGGCCTCGAGGCTCTGGTCGAGCGCAATGTGCGGGAAGGACGCCTCGCTTTCACCACCGACGGCGCCGATGCGGTGGCCGGGGCCGACGCGGTGTTCATCGCCGTGGGAACGCCCTCACGCCGGGGAGACGGCCACGCCGACCTCACCTATGTCCACCAGGCGGCGAAGGAGGTCGCCCGCCGGGTCGACGGATTCACGGTGGTGGTCACCAAGTCGACGGTGCCGGTGGGGACGGGCGATGAGATCGAAATCCTGATGCGGCAGGTCAATCCGGACGTCGACGTGGCGGTAGTGTCCAACCCCGAGTTTCTGCGCGAGGGCTCGGCGATCGAGGACTTCAAGCGCCCCGACCGCGTGGTGGTGGGTCTCGACGACGAGCGCGCGCGGGCGGTGATGCACGAGCTATACCGGCCGCTCAGCCTCAACGAGACGCCGATGATCGTCACCGACCGGCGGACTTCTGAGCTCATCAAATATGCGTCCAACGCCTTCCTGGCGATGAAGGTCACCTTCATCAACGAGATGGCCGACCTGTGCGAGAAGGTCGACGCGGACGTGCAGCAGGTCGCCCGCGGGATCGGCCTCGACAAGCGGATTGGCGCGAAATTCCTGCACGCCGGTCCTGGCTACGGCGGCTCCTGCTTTCCCAAGGACACCCGCGCGCTCGCCCACACCGCGGAGACCTCGGGCGTGTCCTTGCGGCTGGTGGAGACGACGCTGGCGGTCAACGAGGCCCGCAAGAAGGCGATGGCGGCGCGGGTGGCGGCGGCGCTCGACGGTGAGCTCGCGGGGAAGGTCATCGGCGTGCTGGGCCTGACCTTCAAGCCGAACACGGACGACATGCGCGAAGCGCCGTCGCTGGAAATCGTCCCGGCGCTGATGAGCCAGGGCGCGGCGGTGCAGGCGTTCGACCCGGAGGGGGGCCACGAGGCGCGGCAGCTCTTGCCCGGCGTGGCCTTCAAGACCGGGCCCTATGACGTCGCCGAGGGCGCCGATGTCCTGGTCATCCTCACCGAATGGGACCAGTTCCGCGCCCTCGATCTCGAGCGGGTGCACGCGCTGATGCGCAAGCCCGTGGTTGTCGACCTGCGCAACATCTATCGCCCGGACGAGATGCGCTCGCGCGGCTTCGCCTATTTCAGCCTGGGGCGACCCTAGGCCTGTTGCGCGGCCGATCGCACGGCGCCGGCGATCTCGCGCACCAGTTGGCCGACGAGCTTCTCGTCATCGCCCTCGGCCATGATCCGGATGAGGGGCTCGGTGCCGGAGGCGCGCACCAGGATCCGGCCGGCGCCGTTGAGTCTGGTCTCGGCCTCGGCGATCGCCCGCTTGACGGTGTCGTCCTCCATCGGCTTGCCGTGCTGGAAGCGCACGTTCTCCAGCTTCTGCGGCACCGGCTCGAACTGCCGCGCCAACTGGCTCATCTTCTTGCCCGTCCGGACCATTTCGGCCAGGACCTGCAGGGCGGCGATCAGGCCATCGCCGGTGGTGGAATAGTCGTTGAGGATGATGTGGCCGGAGGCCTCGCCGCCGAGGTTGAATCCGCCCTCGCGCATCCGGGCCACGACATAGCGGTCGCCAACCGCGGTCCGTTCGAGCGCCAGGCCCTTGCCGGCCAGGAACCGCTCCAGGCCTAGGTTGGACATCACCGTGGCCACCACGCCGCCGCCGGTCAGCTTTTCCCTCGCCGCCCACGACTGGGCGATCAGGGCCATGATCTGGTCGCCGTCCACGACCTGGCCGCGCTCGTCGCAGATCAGGACGCGATCGGCGTCGCCGTCGAGGGCGATGCCGACGTCGGCGCGATATTCACGCACCGCCGCGATCACCGACGCGGGATAGGTCGAGCCGGATTCCTCGTTGATGTTGAAGCCATTGGGCGTGACGCCGATCTCCTTCACCTCGGCGCCCAGTTCATAGAGGGCGGTGGGGGCCACCCTGTAGGCGGCGCCGTGGGCGCAATCGATGACCACGCGAAGGCCGCCGAAGCTCATCGACCTCGGCAGCGTCGCCTTGACGATCTCCACATAGCGCGCCTGGGCCTCGTCCATCCGGGCCACGCGGCCGAGCTGCTTGGGCGTGGCCAGGCCCTCCTGCAGGCCCTCGTCCATGAAGGCCTCGATCCTGGCCTCCATCTCGTCCGACAGCTTGTAGCCGTCGGGGCCGAACAGCTTGATGCCGTTGTCAGCAAAGTTGTTGTGCGAGGCGGAGATCATCACGCCCAGATCGGCGCGCATGGAGCGGGTCATCATCGCCACCGCCGGGGTCGGCAGCGGGCCGAACAGGCGCACGTCCATGCCCACGCTGGTGAAGCCGGCGACGAGCGCCGGCTCGATCATGTAGCCCGACAGGCGCGTGTCCTTGCCGATCACCACCAGGTGGCGGCGGTCGTCGGCCGAGCGGAACAGCTTGCCGGCGGCCAAGCCCACCCGAAGAGCCACTTCGGCGGTCATCGGATACTGATTGGCCTCGCCGCGGATGCCGTCGGTGCCGAAATATGACCGTTTGACCATCGAAAGTCCCACCATGGCAACGTTGGAAACGTCGCGAAACCAAAGGTTTGTGGAGGCGTTGGCGGCCGGGTGATAAGGCCCGCGCCCGCGCCTGCCTTCACGCTCAGTTTACGCGTGGCCGGGGCTGCGACAAAGAATCGTTTGGGGGACCGTTCAGGGAACCGTTTTGGTGACCGTTTCAGGGCGAACCTCTGGCGCAGGAGCTTAAGCAGGCATGTGCGGCATCATCGGCATCGTCGGCGTCGAACCTGTAACGTCCCGGCTGGTGGAAAGTCTAAAGCGGCTCGAATACCGCGGCTATGACTCTGCCGGCGTGGCCGGCGTGACCGCCCCGCAGAAAGTCGAGCGGCGCCGCGCCAAGGGCAAGATCCGCGAGCTGGAGAAAGTGCTGGCGGCCGAGCCGCTCGAGGCTTCCGTCGGTATCGGCCACACGCGCTGGGCGACCCATGGCGCGCCTTCGGTCAGCAACGCCCATCCCCAAACCGCCGGACGGGTGACCCTGGTCCACAACGGCATCATCGAGAACTTCGCGCCGCTGAAGGCCGAGCTCCAGGCCGAGGGCCGCACCTTCGAGAGCCAGACCGACAGCGAAGTCGTCGCCCACCTCATCGACCGCGAGCTCGCCCACGGCGCCGGCCCGCTGGAGGCGTTCAAGGCGACGCTGGACCGGCTTTCCGGCGCCTTCGCCCTGGCGGTGCTGATCGAGGGCGAGGACGAGATGATCCTCGGCGCCCGCCGCGGCAGCCCCCTGGTCGTCGGTCATGGCGAGGGCGAGATGTTCCTGGGCTCGGACGCCCTGGCCGTCGGACCCTTCACCAACCGGGTCACCTATCTCGATGAAGGCGACTATGTCGCCATAGATCACGACCAGGCGCTGATCTTCGATTCCGAGGGTCGTCAGACCAGCCGGCCCACCCGGACCGTCGCCGCCTCCGCCGCTCTGGTGGAGAAGGGCGCCTATCGGCATTTCATGGAAAAGGAGATCCACGAGCAGCCGGACGCCTGCCAACATACGCTGGCCAGCTACATTGATCCGATCGCCGGCCGCGCCTTCGCGCCGGGCGGTTTCGACTTCACCGCCATCGACCGGTTGCAGATCCTCGCCTGCGGAACGGCCTCCTACGCCGGGCTGATCGGCAAATACATGATCGAAAGCCTGGCCGGGCTGCCGGTGGACGTCGAGGTGGCCTCGGAGTTCCGCTACCGCAATCCCGCCCTTTCGCCGCGCACGCTGGCGGTGGCGATCTCCCAGTCGGGCGAGACCGCCGACACCCTGGCGGCGCTGCGCTGGTGCAAGGAAAAGGGTCTCCAGATCGCGGCGGTGGTCAACGCCCACGAAAGCACCATGGCCCGCGAGACCGACTTGTTGTGGCCGACCAACGCCGGGCCGGAGATCTGCGTTCTGTCCACCAAGGCCTTCACCGCCCAGGTCTCGGTGATGCTGGCCCTGGCCATCGCCGCGGCGCGCCAATTGGGTCGGATCGACGAGGTCGAGGAGCGGCGCATGGTGGAGGTCCTGCTCGAGGCCCCGCGCCTGATCGCCAAGGCCATCGGCAACGTCGAGGAGGCGGTCAAGCCGGTCGCCCACGAAATCAGTCGGGCGCGCGACGTGCTCTACCTGGGACGCGGCCCGATGCTGGCGCTGGCCATGGAGGGCGCTCTGAAACTCAAGGAAGTCAGTTACATCCATGCGGAGGGCTACGCCGCCGGCGAGATGAAGCACGGCCCGATCGCCCTGGTGGACCAGGCGACGCCGGTGATCGTCCTGGCCCCCAGCGACTCCTATCTCGACAAGACTCTCTCCAACATCAGCGAAGTCATCGCCCGCGACGGTCCGGTGGTGCTGATCACCGATGCGGACGGCGCGGCCCATGCGTCCCGCCAGGCGAGGACCGTGATCGCGCCGCAATGCGATCCGCTGATCGCGCCGCTGATCTTCGCGGTGCCCCTGCAGCTGCTGGCCTACCAGGTCGGGGTGTTCAAGGGCGCCGACGTCGACCAGCCGCGCAACCTCGCCAAATCGGTCACGGTCGAATAGGAAGTCGCCCCACCAGAGCGCATTCCGCAAAAGTGGGAACTACCTTTTGCGACAGGAATGCGCTCGAACTTTGAAGTGACGAGCCCGATTCAACGACTGGGCGATCCCGCCTGATCGCATCGAGCTCCAGGCGGAGAGACTCCTGAATGAAGCCTGTGCGCAAGGCGGTCCTGCCGGTGGCGGGGCTCGGGACCCGCATCCTGCCGGCGGCCAAGACCACGCCCAAGAACATGCTCAACGTGTTCGACCGGCCGCTTCTGGCGCACGTCGTGCACGAGGGGCGCCTGGCCGGCATCGAGCACTTCATCTTCATCGTCAGCCGCGGCCAGGGGGCCATTCAGGACTATTTCGACCACGCCTTCGAGCTCGAAAGCGAGCTCGACGTGCGCGGCCGCGTCCAGCTGATCGCCGACGTCCGCGCCGACCTGCTGACCCCCGGCGCCAGCAGCTTCGTGCGCCAGATGTCGCCGCTGGGGCTTGGCCACGCGGTGTGGTGCGCCCGCTATCTGATCAACGACGAGCCCTTTGCGGTCATGCTCCCCGACATGCTGATGGAGGCCGAACCGAGCGGCCTGGCCCAGGTGGTGGCGGCCTATCACGAGGTGGGCGGCAACGTCATCGCCGTCGAGCCGGCGGCCGAAGGCGAGGCCCACAAATACGGCATCGTCGCCCTCGGCGAGATCCGACCGGGCTTCGACGGACGTCTCGCGACCATGACCGGCATGGTCGAGAAGCCGGCGCCAGGGACCGAGCCATCGAACCTGTTCATCTCCGGCCGCTACATCCTGCAGCCGCAAATCTTCGAGGTGCTGGAAGCGCAGAACACCGGCGCCGGCGGCGAGATCCAACTCACCGACGCCATGCGCGAGCTCATGGAGAAGCAGCCGTTCCACGCCCTCAATTACGATGGCGTGACCTATGACTGCGGCGATCCGATCGGCCTGCTTCGCGCCAATGTCGCCTACGCCTTCAAGAACCCGTCGCTTGGCGACGCCGCACGCGCCGCGATCCGCGACCTTCTCTGAAGTCAGGCGAGACCTGACAGCTCTTCGGCGAGGGCCAGGAGGCGCGTCAGGTCCTGAGGCCGCGAGAGGCGATGATCGCCGTCGCGGACCAGGCTGAACACCAGGTCCTGGCTCTTCAGGGCCATGGCGAGGTCGAGGGCGTGGCGCCATGGCACGTCGGGGTCCGCTCCACCCTGCAGGAGCCGGACCGGCGCCTCGATCGGGATCGGTCCGGGCAGGATCGACCAGCGCGCCCCGTCTTCCAGCAGGTTGCGGGTGATCGGATAGCCCGCCGGGTCATATTCGGACGGCCGCCGCCAGACGCCGCGGGTGGTGATCTCGGCCAGGGCCTCGCGCCCAAGCTCCGGCTTCAGCAGCCGTTCGGTGAAGTCGGCGGCCGGCGCCACCAAGAGGAGGCCGGCGACGCGGTCTGCCCGGGCCATCGCCGCCAGGCACGCCAGCCAGCCGCCCATGGACGATCCCACCAGGATGACGGGGCCTTGTGTCAGCTCGTCGATGACGGCCAGCGCATCCCGCCGCCAGCGGGTGATGGTCCCCTGCTCGAAGGCGCCGTCCGAGGCTCCGTGGCCGAAGTAGTCGAAGCGAAGGAAGTCGCGGCCGACATCGTCGGCCCAGCCCGCGAGCGCCTGGGCCTTGGTTCCGGCCATCTCCGAGCGGAAGCCGCCCAGCCACAGCAGCGTCGGCCCGCGGCCCGGGTTGCGTCGCCACGCCAGGCGCGCCCCGTCCACCTCGAGATGTCCCAGAGCTTCGGTCATCGAACCTCGGTCATGGCGCAGGCATTTTCATTTGGCTACAGAAGGGGTTTCGTTGTCCGCACAGGGGCCAAGAACAAGGGCGCATGCTTCCAGAGGACTTCACCCTCTTGCAAGTGACGCCGGCGTTGGATGGCGGGGGTGTCGAGACCCTGACGGTGGATATGGCCACGGCGGTGGCGGCCGCCGGGCGCAGGTCGCTCGTCGCCTCGCGCGGCGGCCGGCTCGAGGAGGCCCTGACCTGGGGCGGCGGCGAGCTGATCCGCCTGCCGGTCCAGAGCCGCAACCCCCTGACCGTGGCGGCCAATGCAGCGCGGCTGGCCGGCGTCATCCGGCGCGAGAAGGTCAGTCTCGTCCACGTCCGCTCCCGCGCCCCGGCGTTCAGCGCCTTGCTGGCGTGCCGGAGCACACGCACGCCGCTGGTGGCCACCTATCACGGCGTCTACTCGGCCGGCTCGCCGCTCAAGCGCTGGTACAATTCGGTGATGACGCGCGGCGACGCGGTCATCGCCAATTCGGACTTCACCCGCCGGCACATCCTCGAACAGCATCACACGCGGCCTGAGCGGATCGTGGTGATCCCCGAGGGCGTCGATACGCGCATCTTCGATCCGGCCGATCTGCCAAGGGCTCGCGTCGCGGCCGTGCGCAGGTCCTGGGGCGTCGCGCCGGACGATCCCCGACCTGTGGTGCTCATCGCCGCGCGCCTGGCGAAATGGAAGGGCCACAGCCTGGCCATCGCCGCGCTCGCCCGGTCCGCCAACCGCGAGGCGGCGCAGCTGGTTTTCACCGGCGAAGGCCAGACCAGCGCCCTTGCCAGGCAACTCAAGGCGGAGGCGACCCACGCCGGCGTCGCCCTGACCCTCGCCGGCCCCTGCGCCGACATGCCTGCGGCCTTCCTCGCCGCCGATCTCGTGGCCGCGCCCTCCACCGAACCGGAATCCTTCGGTCGCAGCGTCGCCGAGGCGGCGGCCATGGCCCGTGTCGTCGTCGCCTCGAACCTCGGCGGCACGCCGGAGACCCTGGTCGACGGCGCGGGCGGTTTCCTGGTTCCGGCCGGCGACGCCGAGGCCCTGGCGGCGGCCTTCGATCGGGCGCTTGCCCTCACGCGGGCCGAGCGGGCGCAGATGGGCGTCGTCGCCTGGAAACGGATCCACGAACACTTCACCCTGGACGCGATGTGCGAGGCGACGTTCGACCTCTATGGCCGGCTATGCGAAAGCAGGTCATGAAGCCGGTGAAGGCCGTCCTGGTCATCAAGCTCTCCGCCCTTGGCGATTTCGTCATGGCGTTTCCGGCTTTCGCCCGCATCCGCGCCGCTCATCCGGACGCCCGCATCACCCTGCTGACCACCCCGCCGTTCGACAGCCTGGCCAAGCTCAGTCCCTACTTCGACCAGGTGGACACCGGAGGCCGGCCCAACGGCCCGGCGGCGTGGTTCGCGCTTGCGGCGAGGCTGAGGCGCGGCCGTTTCGACCGGGTCTACGACCTGCAGACCAACGACCGCACCAATCTGCTCTTTCAAGCGTTGAGGCCGTCTCCGCCCGCCTGGTCGGGCGTGGCGCCCGGCGCCTCGCTGCCGCACCGCAACCGCGCCCGCAAGGCGATGCATCCGCTCGAGCGTCATGCCGAACAACTCGCCCATGCCGGAATCTGGCCAGACGCGCCGACCGCGCCGCTGTCTGCCGAACCGCCTGACATTTCCTGGATCCTCAAGCAGGCGCTGGCCAGGAGCCAATCGAGCGTTCGGCCCAGCGCCAGGCCCCTGCGCCCGACCGCCCTGCTTGTGCCCGGCAGCTCGGCCCATCGCACGGAAAAGCGCTGGCCGGTGGCGAGCTACGGCGCCCTCGCCGCCAGGCTCGAAGCCGAGGGCTTCGAAGTGCTGATCCTGGGCGGCCTGCAGGAGGCCGAACTGGCCCGCGCGATCCAGCGCCTGGCGCCCCGCGCCCGCGACCTTACCGGCCGCACCGACTTCGCCCAGATCGCCGCCCATGGCGCCCGCGCGGCGGTGGCCATCGGGAACGACACCGGGCCGGTGCACCTGATCGCCGCGGCCGGGGCGCCGACCATCGTGCTGTTTTCCTCGGCTTCGTCGCCGGAGCTTTCGGCTCCAAGGGGTCATGTCACGGTGTTCCAGGCGCCGGACCTGAAGGATGTCGCGGTCGAGACGGTGCTGGCCTCCGCCTTGTCCCTGGCGCGGCCGGAGACGCCGCCCTGAGGCAGCCTGGCGGCGATCAGGTCGGGCGCGCTTCTTGATGCGGCGTGGCGCCTTGGTCATATACTGTGGCGGCGCCGCCCGATACACTTGGGCGGCGTCAAGTCGTCAACAGTCCGGAAGGAGCCTCGCCTATTCGTCGCCCAATGCCCGCGCCACCGTCCAAGGATGGTCCCCGCATCAATGAAGATATCCGCGTTCCCCGCGTCCTACTGATCGACGAGCACGGAGAGAAACAAGGGATCATGCCTACGTCGGCGGCTCTGGAGGCCGCGGTGGAGGCCGGTCTGGATCTGGTTGAGGTGTCGCCGACGGCGGATCCGCCGGTGTGCAAGATCCTCGATTTCGGCAAGTTCAAATTCCAGGAACAGAAGAAGAAGAACGAAGCGCGCAAGCGACAGAAGCTGGTCGAGGTCAAGGAGATCAAGCTCCGGCCCAACATCGACATCCACGACTATGAGGTGAAGGCCAAGGCCATGCACCGCTTCTTCGAGGAAGGCGACAAGGTGAAGGTCACCCTTCGCTTCCGCGGCGGCGAGATGCGCCATCCCGAGCTCGGCATGAAGCTCCTGCAGCAGGTGAAGGTCGACTTCGAGCCGGTGGCCAAGGTCGAATACGAACCACGCATGGAAGGCCGCCAGATGATCATGATCCTGGCGCCGAGGTAGGCGAGACTTCCGTCGCGCCGGGGGGCGCCAATCAATGAAGTTGGCTGGATTAGCGGCGTTGGTCTGGGCCTGCGCTTCGTCGCTCGTCTGCCATGCGGCGCCCCTGGAAGCGTATGGCCGCCTGCCGAGTCTCGAAGACGTCCGGATATCTCCGGACGGTCAGCGAATCGCCATGGTCGCCACCGAGGGCGATGTCAGGAGCATCGTCCTAAAGGGCGCCAGCGGCGGCCTGACCAAGCTTAAGCTCGAGGCGGGGTCTCTCAAGTTGCGGGACCTTGAATGGGCCGGCCCCAACCATCTGATCATCTCGGCATCTTTTACTGGCTCGCTCGGGCCAAACATCATCACCCATCGCGATGAGTGGCTGCATGCGGTCGACTTCGACGTGTCCCACGGAACACTTCGTCCCATCGCCTATCACCCGCCGATCGATATCATTTCCGGTCCGTTGATGGTCCGCACCATAGGTGGTCGACCGATCGTCTTTGTTGATGGGTTGGCCGAGTCCGGCCAGAAAATTCTGCCCGCATTGTTGAGGGTGGACCTTGACGCTGGGCTCACGACGAACGCGGAAGTGAGCGACGCGGACAGGGCGGAATTCGCGGTTGATTCGAACGGGTCAATCGTCGCCGACAGTTGGTATGACGCCGCGAAAGGACTCTGGGGGTTAAATCTCTCCCATGATGGCCAGATGACCCCCACCGCGCTGACCGGCGCTCCGCAAGGGTTTCCATCGCTCCTGGGCTTGGGCCGTGATGTCCATTTCGTCGCGGTGGAAATTGATTCAGACACTGGCGACACGATTGGTGAGATTCCCCTCGCTGGCGGCAAGTGGCTCGCGATCTCAGCGGTAAGCGACGCCGAGCAACTTTTCTGGGATTCGAAGGACGGGCACCTTGCGGGATTTGGCGACCTGCAAGGCGACGCCTTCGTTTACAGGTTCTTCGATCCCGCCGACCAAAGGGCTTGGGACGCCGCTTTGGCCATTTTCCCTGGCGACACACTGCGGCTTACATCGATAACCGACGATCGGCGGCGCTTCGCGGTGCTTGCCGAGGGGAATGGTCAGCCGCCCGCCTACTACCTTTTCGATGCTACGCCGGGGACCAAGACTCTTATTGGCCCGGTCTACTCTGGCATCTCGGCTTCCGATGTCGGACAGGTTGAAAATATTGCCTTCAAAGCGGCTGACGGTCTGGCGCTCTCCGGATACCTGACCATGCCTCCGAGCCGAGCGCCACGAAACCTCCCGCTGGTCGTCTTTCCCCATGGCGGTCCTTCGGCGCGCGACGAACCCGGTTTCGACTGGTGGGCGCAGGCAATGGCCTCGCGCGGGTACGCAGTCTTGCGGGTGAACTATCGGGGATCGGCAGGCGTGACGCCGGCATTGCGGGCGGCCGGGGTGGGACAGATGGGCCGCAAGATGCAGACCGATCTTTCCGACGGCGTCCGCTATCTGGCTGGTGAGGGCATCATCGACCCGGCGCGCGTCTGCATCGTTGGCGCCAGTTACGGCGGCTATGCCGCCCTGGCCGGCGCAACGCTGGATCAGGGCGTCTATCGCTGTGCGGCGTCCGTCGCGGGCGTCTCCGATATCGCGCGCCATATTGATTGGGCCAAATCGCGGGAGAGAAAGGGCGCCGCCCTCGAGACCGAGCGTTACTGGCAAGCCTACGCGGGTGACCTGACCAAGCTATCGCAGATCTCGCCGGCCCTTATGGCGAACAAGGTGGCGATCCCCATCCTGCTTGTCCACGGTAAGGACGACATGGTCGTCACCTACAACCAGAGTCAGATCATGGCTGATGCCCTCTCCAGAGCGCACAAACCCTTCGACTTCGTGACCCTCAAAGGCGAGGATCACTGGCTCTCGCGCGGCGTAACGCGCGAACAGATGCTCGAGGCCGTGGTCGCGTTCCTCGAAAAGTACAACCCCCCCGATGCGCCGCCCCAGGCGAACGCAGCCGGCACACACTGACGGCGGATCGGCACAGCCGCGCCTCGCCCCAGGGTATGGGACGTGCAGCACACGCTGGAGGTGCGGACCGCCGAGCTAGAGCGGATTGAGGCCGAGCGCTTGAACAGCCGCCTGATGGAGCGCGCGCTTTCCATGGACGGCGCCTGCACCGGCGAGCACGGCATCGGCATCGGCAAGCAGGACTGGCTGGTCGCCGAATTGGGCGAGGCGGTCGACATGATGCGGGCGGTCAAACGCGCGTTTGATCCGAAGGACCTGTTCAACCCGGGCAAGATTTTTGCATTGTGAGCCTTCGTGCGCGATGCGATCGAGACTCGAGTGATTGAGCGCGTTCCGATCGCAAAAGCAGTTCGCACTCTTGCGGAACGCGCTCCCCGCAACGGAGAAACCGATGACCGCCCAAAGCAGCCGCCACCTCGTGGACCCCGAACTTGCGCCGATGCTCGAGCTGTTTCCGACCACAAACTTGACGGCGGCAAGCCTCATCGAAGCCCGCGCCCGTGGCATCGAGCTGCCGATCGACCCCGAGGCGGACAAGGCGGTGTCGGTCGATCGCCGCACGATCAGGGGCCCGGCCGGAGATCTCGACGTCTTCTGCCTCAGGCCCGTGTCGGCCACGGGCATCTTGCCCTGCATCCTGCACGTGCATGGCGGCGGCTATGTCATGGGCAGCGCCGAGACTATGGCCCCGCTGCGCAAGCCGATGGTCCAGGTCCTGGGCTGCGCCTTCGCCAGCGTCGAATATCGTCTTGCGCCGGAGACTGCGGCGCCGGGCGCGGTGGAGGACTGCTACGCCGCCCTGGCCTGGCTGAAGGCCGAGCCGGGCGCGGCCGGCATCGATCCGGCGCGCATCGGCGTCATGGGCGAGAGCGCCGGTGGGGGACTGGCGGCGGCCCTGGCCCTCTTGGCGCGCGACCGCGGCGAGCACCAGCTGACCTTCCAGCACCTCATCTATCCGATGCTTGACGACCGGACGTCCGTGGAGAGCGATCCCGATCCCTTCGCCGGCGAATTCATCTGGCCGCATCCGAACAACCTCTTTGGTTGGGGCGCGCTCCTCGGCGTGGCGCCGGGGTCGGAAGGCGTCTCGCATTACGCCTCGCCGGCCAGAGCGGAGAGCGTGGCCGGCCTCCCGCCCACCTTCATCTCCACCGGCGCGCTCGATCTCTTCGTGCATGAGAACATCGACTACGCCCGCCGCTTGATCCGCGCAGGCGTGCCCACGGAGCTCCATGTCTATCCTGGCGCGTTCCACGCCTTCGATTTCGTACCGGGCGCCGACGTCGCCTCCCGGGCCCGTCGCGACAGCCTGGCCGCGCTTGCCCGCGCGCTGCGGTGAGGGGCGGCTTCCGTCGGCGTTCCTTCACGCCCAGGGCGGCCCTCGCGCGTCAGTCGATGGCGGCGATGTAGGGCAGGTCGCGGTAGCGGCCGGCGATATCCATGCCGTAACCCACGAGGAACCTTGCCGGGGCATCCCAGGCGAAGTCGTCCGGCTCTATGGCGCGCGGGCCCGGCGCCGGCTTGCGGGCGAAGACGCAGGCAAGAACCTCGACCGCCCCTGCCGCCTTCAGGATGCGCACGGCCTCCGCCAGCGAAACGCCGCTGTCGGCCACGTCGTCGATGATCAGCGCCTGGCGCCCCTCCAGGCTGCGCTGCGGGCCGGCGAGGAGCTGGCAGGCGCCGGCGCTCTCCGTTCCCTGGCCGTAGGACGACAGCCAAAGGGCGTCGTAGCTGAGAGGCCGGCCGCGCCGGGCGAGCGCCCGCGTGAGGTCCGCGGCGAACCAGAGGCCGCCCATCAGCAGGCAGACCCCCACCGCCCCCTCACGCAGCTGCGGGGCCAACCGGTCGGCCAGCGCCTCGACCCGCGCCATCACCTCGTCGGCGGGCAGCACGGTCTCCAGCCGTTCGAGGGTTTCAGTCACCTCGCTCTTCCCCGCCCCCAACCGTCATCGGCGGGCGCCAGTCCCGCCGATCCATGAACGCAATCGTGACTGGGCCGCGCCTGCGCGGCCATGCGCCAGCGGCTGTCCCGGGTGGCGACCGCGCAGCCTTGGCCGCGCTCGCGCGGTCCACACGCGAGCCAGTGTGCATGGGTGGCCGGGACTTACGCCCGGCCATGACGTTTGTTGTTCGGGCGGGCATAGGCGATAGGCCGCCCTCCTGGGCGAGCACGGCCTAAAATGCGGGTGGCGCGGACGGTCGGTCGCACTATCATGAAAAGTGAATCGGGCGCCTCTTGTTCAAGCGCCGTCGAGGTGGCTCATTTCCGACGCCCTGTCCACCAATCCGGCCGCTTCCGCCGATCCCGGCGCGTCCGCTCCGGCTTCGCCCGTCGTGCGATTCGACCAGGTCGGCCTGGCCGGTGGGCCAGGCGGCTGGATCCTGCGAGGCCTCTCCTTCGCCCTGGCGCCGGGGTCCTTTCATTGGCTGACCGGCGGGGCCGGCAAGACCAGCCTCCTGGGGCTGATCGGCCTCGTGGAGCGACCAAGCCAGGGCGTGGCCCAGGTGTTCGGCCGCGACGCCGCCGCGCTCTCGCGCAAGGAGGCCATGCTCGCGCGGCGACGCATCGGCCTGGTCCTCGAGCCGCTGACCTTTGTCGAGCATCTTTCGGCCTGGGATAACGCCGCCTTCGCCGCCCGGGTCACCGGTCGCAGGCCCGACGACTATGCCGGCGACGTGAACGCGATCCTGAAATGGGTGGGTCTGGCCAAAGCCGCCGATGACTTGCCATCCACGCTCGGGGTCGCCGATCGCCATCGGCTGGCGTTCGCCCGCGCCTTGCTGAACCGCCCCGAGCTGCTCCTGATCGACGAGCCGGCGGACGGTTTCGACGACGCGGCCCGGCAGCGGGCCTTCCGGCTCGCGGATGAGATCCACGGGGCCGGGGCGACGGTGGTGATGGTCTGCCGCGACGAGGCCTTCGCGGCGGCGTCCGGGCGGCCTGTCATCCGGCTGCAGGACGGCCGCGCCAACCTCGCCGAGCCGGAGCCGGCATGAGCGGCATCTCAGGGCCGACGCGCGGAGGGCGCATCCTGCGCTCCAATCCCTGGGCGCGGCTGGTGACCGCCCTTTTCCTCACCGTTTTCGCCCTTGCGGCCTTGCTGGCGGCGATGGCCGCCCTGGCCGCCGCGCGGGCCGCCGAAGGCGCTGTCGCTCGCTTCGATGCCGACGAGATCGTGGTGGTCTGGTCTCACGGCCTGGAGAGCGCCGACGCCGCCGCGGCTCGGGCGAGCGAGATCCTCGCCAAGGTCCCCGGCGTCACTCGGGCGCGCTGGCTCGATCCGGCCGCAGGCGACCGGCTGGCGGCGGCCGCCCTCGGCGCGCCAGGCGAGCAGGCAAGGGACGTGCGATTGATCTCGGTGACGGCTCCTGGCGGCGGCAAGGCCCTGGCTCGTCGCATGGTCGAGGTTCTGGCGGCGCAGGACCTGCCGGCGCGCGCGACCAGCCGCTCAGGGATTGCGTCCGCCGGCTATGCCACCCCGATCCTGGCCGCGGCGATCCTGGTTCCGCTCCTCGCGATCCTGGCCTTCGCCATCGTTTGCTGGGTCGAGGCGCGGCGGGAGATGAGCCGCTCGCACGCCGTCGTCGACCTGATGCGGATCTCCGGCGCGAGCCCCGGGTTCATTGTGCGCGAGGTCAGGCGGCGCATTTCCGGCTTCGCCCTCGTCGCCAGCCTCTGGGGCGCCAGCGGCGCCATGGTCGTGGCGGCGCTGGCCGTCCGGCGCAATCTGGCGGGTCCGCTCGGCGGACTCTCGCGGCACGATCTGCTGACGCCCTGGCCGGCGCTGATCGTGGTGCTGTGGCTGGCGGCCCTGGCGGGCGCGGGCCTCGGGGCCCGTTCGCGGCTGAAGAGGACAGGGTGAAGGGTCTCGCCGCCATCCTGGTCGTCGCCCTCATCTGGGCGGCCGGCCTTCTGGAATTCGCCGACCGCATCGCCCGCCTGACCCCACCGGACGAACCGGCGCCCGCCGACGGCATCGTCGCCCTCACCGGCGGCTCGGACTTGAGGCTCGAGGCGGCCACCCATCTGCTGGAAGACGGCAAAGGCAAGCGCCTGCTGGTCTCCGGCGTCAATCGGACGGCCACGCGCAGCGATCTGTGGACCGTCACCGGCGCGGCCAAGCCGCTCTTCGATTGCTGCGTCGATCTGGGGTTCCAGGCGGTCGACACGGTCGGCAACGCCCGGGAGACGGCGGAATGGGCCCGCGCCATGGACTACCACAGCCTGATCCTGGTCACCGCCGACTATCATATGCCGAGGGCCCTCATCGAACTCCACGCGGCTCTGCCGGGGGCGACGATCATCCCCTATCCGGTGGCGACCTCCACCCTGGATGCGCGCCATTGGGCGGCAAGCTCGCTCTTCGCCCGCCGCATGGTGGTGGAATACAGCAAATACCTGGCCATCCTCACCCGCGAGGCGGTGCTGGGCGGCGGCGGCAAGCCGGTGAAAAGCGCCTGATGCTGTTCGTCCGCTCGCTCCTGTTCGTCGTCCTGTTCTATCTGTGGTGGACGTTCGTGGCCTTGGCGGGCCTGCCGTTTCTGCTTTTGCCTCGCCGCTGGATCGTCGGGCCGATGCGGTTCCAGGCCCATGTGGTCGTCTTCCTCCTGCGCCTGGCCACCGGCATTCGTGTCGAGTTCCGTGGCCTCGAGCACCGCCCCACCGGCGCGGCCGTGATCGGCGCCAAGCACCAGTGCATGTTCGACACCATCGCGCCGCTGACGGTTCTGCCGGACGGCGCCTATGTGATGCGCGACAGCCTGCTGAAGATCCCGTTCTATGGCTGGCTGTCGGCCAAGGCGGAGATGATTCCGATCGATCGCCAAGGCCACGCCAGCGCCCTTCGCCGCATGCTGGCGGCGGCCAAGGCGGCGATCGCCAAGGGTCGGCAGGTGGTGATCTTCCCCGAAGGGACGCGCCTGCCGGTGGGCGCGACGGGCGTGTACAAGCCGGGCGTCGCCGCCCTCTACAAGGCCTTGGGGGTCCCGTGCGTGCCGCTGGCCACCAATTCCGGCGCCCACTGGCCGCCGCACGGCCTGATCCGCCGCCCGGGCCTGATCGTCTATGAGTTCCTGGAGCCGATCCCGCCGGGCCTGGACCGGCGCGAGTTCATGCGCCTGCTCGAGGAGCGGGTGGAGGCCGGGTCGAAGGCGCTGATCGGCCTCTGAGGCAGAAGGGTGTTCCCACCCAGAAACCTTGCACATAGCAATAATAACGCTTGACGTGACCGGTCGAAAAGTGGGATAATTCCCAGAGTAGACGACGGTGCGCCCGAGAGGGTCACTCCCAACCAGCTTTTCACACCGCAATGACCACCTCGAAGCCCGGTCGCGGCTTACGGCCGGCTGCCTTGGCGTGGGCCATCTTCCAGGAAGAAACCATGAAGAAACCTCGGGCGAAGACGTGCCGCATTCCAGGCTGCGGCCGGCCTCACAAAGCCAAAGGCCTGTGCAACGGCCACTACCAGCGCCTGCTGACGGGCCGGTTGCTGCAGCCTCGCCTGAAAGCGAGAATGGTCGGCTCAACCGCCGATCGGCTGAATGCCTACGTCGACGAAGATCCCGTGACCGGATGCCACCTCTGGATGGGCTGGCGCGAACTGCACGGCTACGGCCGCATGTGGGTGGACGGGCGCACCAAAACGGCACACCGGGTGGCCTGGGAGCTGGCGAACGGACCGATCCCCGAAGGGAAGATCGTGATGCAC
This sequence comes from Caulobacteraceae bacterium, assembly GCA_036491275.1. Classification (GTDB taxonomy): domain Bacteria; phylum Pseudomonadota; class Alphaproteobacteria; order Caulobacterales; family Caulobacteraceae; genus Acaudatibacter. The sequence continues at coordinate 1,365 of DASXCH010000052.1, read as the reverse complement.
ACGTGCGACAACCGTCGCTGCTGCAATCCGGAGCATCTGAAGCTGGGCACGCATGGCGACAACCTCCGTGACCGCCTGGACAAGCGCCGCGGCAAAGGCTGCTGGGAGGAAGACCTGGAACGTCATCCGCTATGGCGGTGACTGGCTAGAGTGGCCTGATCTCCCCCTGCAAAGCGGGGGGATCGCATATGGTCCCCAAACAAAGACCGTCATGGCCGGGCTTGTCCCGGCCACCCAAGCGCGCCGGATGAGGGGTGGCCATGCCAGAGCATGGCCAACGCAGACCATTTCAGCCGCGGTTGAAGCGCCGAAACCTGGCCATGCTCTGGCATGGCCACCCGTTCCCTTGCGCTCAATGGATCCCCGGGACTGCGGCCCGGGGATGACGGTAGGAAAAGGGGAAAGTGTTCAGCGCATAAGCGATCGCGCGGATTCAACGCGATCGGAACAGGCTCCAGGGCGCCTCAGGCGTCGACGAGGTGTTTTTCCTCGGCCGCCGCGCGCATGGCCTTCTGCAGCTTCTCGAAGGCCCGGACTTCGATCTGGCGCACGCGCTCGCGGCTGACGCCATATTCGGCCGCCAGGGTCTCGAGCGTGGTCGGATCGTCCTTCAGGCGCCGCTGAGTGAGGATGTGGCGCTCGCGATCGGTGAGCTCGCTCATCGCCTCTTCCAGGAGGCCCATGCGCAGGCTGTATTCCTCGCTCTCGGCCAGATGCGTTTCCTGGCTCACGGCGTCCTTGTCTTCCAGCCAGTCCTGCCACTCGTTCTCGGAGTCGCTGCGTAGCGGCGCATTGAGCGAGGCGTCGGGGCCGGCGAGGCGCCGGTTCATCGAGATCACTTCGGAATCGAGCACGCCCAGCTTGGTGGCGATCTCGCTGACCTGTTCGGGACGCATGTCGCCCTCGTCGAGGGCGTTGATCTCGCTCTTGGCCTTGCGCAGGTTGAAGAACAGCTTCTTCTGCGCCGCCGTGGTGCCCATCTTCACCAACGACCAGGATCTCAGGATGTATTCCTGGATCGAGGCGCGGATCCACCACATGGCGTAGGTCGCCAGGCGAAAGCCCTTGTCGGGCTCGAACTTCTTGACCGCCTGCATCAGGCCGACATTGCCCTCGGAGATGACTTCCCCGATCGGCAGGCCATAGCCGCGATAGCCCATGGCGATCTTGGCCACCAGGCGCAGGTGGGAGGTGACGAGGCGATGGGCGGCTTCGGGGTCCTCGTGCTCGCGCCAGCGCTTGGCGAGCATGAACTCCTCGTCCTTGGCGAGCATCGGGAATTTGCGGATTTCCGTCAGATAGCGGGCGAGGCCGCCGTCAGGCGTGAGGACGGAAAGCGCGGTGGCTGTAGCCATAGGTTTGACT
>DASXCH010000051.1:0-19608 GCA_036491275.1 Caulobacteraceae bacterium | reverse complement strand
GACCTGCGAGTTGATAGCTGCAGTTTCCGCAGCCGTGACGTTCTGCATCAGGTCAAAGCATAGGGTGGGGAGAGACACCTTCACCTGGTTGAAAGAGACCCCCCGCATGATTTCGGTCACTGAGCTGGAACGCGGAACCGCCCGTTGACGATCATATGTGCGGTCGAGCGCCTGAAGTACGACCTGCAGCACAAGATTGGGGCCCACTGGTATGTCGGTGCCGCCCACCCGCGCCATGAAGACTCCCGAGCGAAAAAAAGCCATCGCTCCGACCCCCGCAACGAGCGTCTTAATCGGCTCAGTAAGGCGGACATTCAAAGGGCCCATAAGATAGTACGCGAGCGCCGCTGCACCGCCGTTGATCAAGATGTAAAATAGACCTGGCGCGCTGACGAGCGGCGCGAACGGATCATCGCGATAGCGCGAGATCATCTCCGTTCCACCGACCAGTAGCCCGATCTCGATCACAAAACCGTAGTTGGCGGGGTCGTAAGTATCGGTGGCCGGCGGGTGGAATACACAGCAATTTAGCACCAACCCAAGTTGGACCAGCGCGATTCCGAGGAAAACCAGGACTCCCAAGGTCGCTCGTTGGCCCAGGAGTTTCGGGCGAATGCGCCAAACTAAGACGATGATCGCTGCGTATGCGAGGGCAATAAAACCCAGAATGTACGGCTCTGCAGCGGTCACGAGCCGATCATGGGCGATCGTTATAAGTTCGCTACTTTCGTATAACGCAACGCACGTTCACCCGCCTCGGACAGCTTCACGCTTCCTTCTGTCTCGAACGTCAGGAATCCGTCTGAACTGAGCTTGCGCACTACCGGCCAAAGCAAAGCGGGCAACGTGCCGAGTTCAATCGCAAGCGACTCGACCGCCTTCGCGCCGGCTGGGCTAGCGACACTTAGCACATCCGTGTCACTCGGCGTCTGGACGCCGTTATTCGGCGAAGCTGAGTTAGCGCTTCGCAGGAACTGCGATGATGCATTTGGCACTGTTCGGTCCTAACGGCGAAGTATGCGTAAGGTAGCAGTTCTAGCAGTTCTGAGGTGATGTCGGAAGAGCTATCCGTCAAGGCCACGTGAGCCCCCGCCTCCCCCAACCCCCGTCTTCGCCTCGGCCCGCTTGCCGGCGAGCGGATGCATCACCCCGGCCTCGGCCAGCCACACGCCCGGCGGTGCCTTGATCCGGCGGCAGATCGCCTGGGCGTGCGGGCTGAGCGTTTCCCAGACCTCGCGCGGCATCACCGCCTTGAACGCCGCCACATCCTCCCAGGGTGCGCCTGGCCTGGGCCAGCCGCTTCCGTGGATGAGAGCTTCTAGTTCCCCGAGACGCTGTCCACCCGCCCGAAGATGGCGGCCAGACGCGCCGCCACGTCCGCCGGCAGAGGCGGGGCCTGGATGGCGGCGAGGTTGGCTTCCAGGTGGGCGACATCGCCGGTGCCGGTGAGGATCACCTGTGCGCCCGGTTCGTGGCGGCAGAAACGGTAGGCGGCCTCGACCACCGAGCCGATCCCGGCGTGGTCTCGCAGAAAGCCGAGCGGATCCCCGGCGTCGATCCGGGCCGGATCGACCTCGCCGCGCTCGATCAGGCCGGCCATCGCCTGGCGCAGGGCGGCGGGGTCGCTGAGCTGGCGGCGAACGGCGAACATGATCAGCGTGCCGACATCGCGCGCCCGAGTGAGCGGGAACACCCGCGCGCGCGCCGAAGGATTGACCATGTTGAAGCCGACCATGATCACGTCGAAATGGTCGTCGGCCAGGGCGCGCGGCAGCATGGCGTGGCCGGTGTCGCCGCCGAACTGTTCCGTGATCCCGAGAAAGCGGATTTTGCCGGCCGCCTGCTGGCGGCGCATCTCCGGCACCAGCTCCGCCGCGCAGTGGTCGTACTGTTCGCTCAGCACCCCGTGCAGGTGAAACACGTCCACATGATCGGTTCTCAGCCGGCGCAGGGAGGTTTCGAGACTCCCGGTCAATTCGCCGGCGGTGATCGGCGTGCCGTCGCGGCGAGGACTGACCTTGGTGGAGACGAACGCCTGGTCGCGCCGCCCGGCGATCCCCGCGCCCACCGCCTCTTCGGTGCCATAGGCGCGGGCGGTGTCGATGAAGCTGACGCCGAGGTCGAGGGCGCGGCGGACCACGCCCGCGGCGTGATCCACGTCTGCGCCGGCGGCCATGCCGAGGCGGCTCGCTCCGCCGCAGCCGAGGCCCGCGACACTGACCTCAGCGTCGGTGCGGCCGAGACGGACGGTGTGCATGGCTCGGGTTCCCGACGAGGTACGCTAAGGCGCCGCCCGCAGCCAGGCCGGCCGGCTCAGCCATGCCGCCAGAGCCGTCAGGGCGCCCAGCACGAAAACGTGGATGAGGTCGCCGTGCAGCGGGCCGACCTGCGCCACGAAGGCGCCGGCGCAGACGGCGAAGAGAATGATCGCCCCGAAGACGGCCGAACGCGGCCATAGCAGCAGCACGGCCCCGGCCAGTTCGGTCGCGCCCACGACGTAGCGGAATCCCTGGCCCAGTCCGACCTTGCCGAACTCGGCGACCATCATCGGCTGACCGGAAAGCTTCGCGGCCGCGGCGGCCAGGAAGACCAGCGCCAGGACCGCCTTGAGCACCCAGGTCAGGATCGTCGGCCACCGGCCCCCCGTGGGCCTGGTCTCTGATCGCACGCTCATCGTCACTCTCCTCCTGGCGCCGGCGAACGGCGGATCTAGGCGATGAAGCGGACGACGCCGCCGTCCACGCGCAAGGCCGCCCCCGTGGTCGCCGAGGCCTGTTGCGAACAGACGTAAACCACCATGTTGGCCACTTCCACGGTGGTGGCGAAGCGCTTGATCAGGGACGTCGGGCGAAAGCTGGTCAGGAACTGGTGCTCGATGACGTCCTGGGTCACGCCCTGCGCCTCCGCCGCGGCCTTGACGTAGCGGCCGAGCCCTTCGGACCGGGTCGGACCGGGCAACACCGCGTTGACCGTCACGCCGGATCCGGCCACCTGTTCGGCCAGGCCCCGCGAAATCGCCAGCTGCGCCGTCTTGGTCATGCCGTAGTCGATCATCTCCTTGGGGATGTTGACCGCGGATTCGCTGGAGATGAACACCACCCGCCCCCAGCCCCGCTTCACCATGGCCGGAAGATAGTGGCGGGTCATGCGCACCCCGCTCATGACGTTGGTCTGGAAGAGGTTCAGCCAGTCATCGTCGGTCAGGGCCTCGAAGGCTTTGGGAACGGCGGTCCCCAGGTTGTTGACCAGGATATCGGCGTCGGCGGCCTGGCCGGTGAAGGCGGCGACGCCCGCGGCTGTCGCCAGATCGGCGACGACGCCGTCGACGTTCGCGTCCGGGATCGCCGCCCGCATCTCGCTCAGCGCCGCGGCGACACGCTCCTGGCCCCGGCCGTTGATCACCACCGACGCGCCGGCCCTGGCCAATCCCTCGGCGATCGCCCGGCCGATGCCGCCGGTGGACCCGCTGACGACGGCCTTGCGGCCGGCAAGATCGATGATCATCCACATTCTCCCCTCAAACTCAGGTTGCGCCCTTGAGGCCAGGCTGGGACACCAGGCTGGGCCGGGCGCTCAGGCCAATTGATATCGGATCGGCAGGGCCTTGGGGCCACTGACGAAGCTGGCTTCGGAAAGCTTGGCCTCTCCGGCCAGCTCCACCGACTTCAGCCTGGGCAGCAGTTCCTCCCACAGGATGCGCATCTCCATCTTGGCCAGGTGCTGGCCGAGGCAGACGTGCGCGCCATAGCCGAACGCCAGATGGCGGTTGGGGCTGCGATCGACGCGGAACTCATACGGGTCTTCGAACACCTCCTCGTCGCGGTTGCCGGACGGGTAGCAGAGCATCAGCCACTCGCCCCTGGCGATGGCCTGGCCGCGCACGACGGCGTCGTCCGCGGCGCTGCGCATGAAGTGGCGGACCGGCGTCGTCCAGCGGATCGACTCGTCGACCAGGCCCGGGATCAGGTCCGGTCCGGCCCTGACCTTGGCCAGCTCGGCCGGCCGCTCGGCCAGCGCCCACATGGCGCCGGCGGTGGACGAGGAGGTGGTGTCATGTCCGGCCGTGGCGACGATCAGGTAGTAGGAGACGGCGTCAAAGGCCGAGATCGGCGCGCCGTCGATCTTGGCGTTGGCGATGGCGCTGGCCACGTCGTCCCGTGGCGCGGCCCGGCGGTCCTCGGTCAACTTATTGAAGTAATTAAAGAAGTCTGCGAGCGTGGCCTGCACGTCCAGGTCGCGCGCCTGCGGCGTCCCGCCAGCCTCCTTGCGGCGCAGGTCGGGGTCGGTGGCGCCGAACAGCTCCTGGGTGAGCTTCAGCATGCGCGGCTCGTCTTCACGCGGCACGCCCAGGATCTCCATGATCACCCGCAGCGGAAAGTGCAGGGCGACCTCGCTGACGAAGTCGCATTCCCCGTCCATGGCCTCGATCCGGGCGACCGCCTCCCGGGCCAGCTCGCGGATGTGACCTTCGAGCTTGCGGATGTTCTGCGGCATGAACCAGGCCTGGGTCAGCGCCCGGTACTTCATGTGGTCCGGCTCATCCATCTGCACCAGCGTGTAGATCAGGGGCCGACCCGCCGCCCGCGCCTCACGCCCGCGCGCCACCGCGTCATGCGGCGCCAGCGTCGAGGGGTAGTCGCCGTAGGGGAACAGGCGGTTGTCGCGGCTGATCTCGAGAATGTCGGCGTGTTTGGTCACGATCCGGAACGGGTCGAGGCCCGGCAGGTCGGCCAGAGCCAGCGGATCGTTCTGGCGCAGCCAGGCGAAGGCGGCGTTCAGCCGCGCCGGGTCGGCGTGCGCCTTGGGGTCGACGACGGTCGCGAGGATGTCTTGCGGCGCAGTTGGCATGGTCGATTCCGATTTCACGGCGCAAAGCCAGTTCAGGGCGCAAAGCCAGGGGGCCCCTTTCGACATACTTGTTTGTTGGCTGCCCATCAACATTGTTGATGTCATCCGGCCGACAATTTCGCGAGCCGGAGCCGCCCGGCTCAGTTCGTGAAGGCGCGCCGCAGGCTCGCCAGACAGGTCGTGCGGATCGGATCGACGTTCATGGTCGGATCGATCAGGACCTGGATCGAGAGCCCGAGCAGTTGGCTGCCGACCATCAGGGCGGCGGCGGTGGGATCGAGGTCCTGACGGATCTGGCCCTCGGCCTGGCCCCGGACGATCCAACCCTCGAACCGCTCGCGGATGCGCTCGTGCTCGAGGGCGAAGGCCGAGCGGAAAGCCGAGATGTCGGCGACGGCCCACGACAGAAGACGGAAATAGGCCTGGACCTCGTCGAGCCGCGCGAGCCGCCGCAGATAGATATCGACATAGGTGAGGAGCGCCTCCAGGCCAGGCCCGCCGTCGAGGCGATCGGCCTTCGCGAACAGTTCCTTTTCATCGTGCAGATAGTCGATGACCGCCTCGATCAGGCCGAGCTTGGAGCCGAACCTCTGCCCGACCAGCCCGCGGCTGTAGCCGCCCCGCCGGCCGATGGCCTCGAAGGTCGCGGCGCTGACGCCGTCTTCGGAGACGACCGCGATGGCGGCCTTCACCAAGCCGCGCCCGGACTCGTCCCTGCGTTGCGCCTGAGTCCGGCGGCGTTGGGGCGGTTTGGGCGACATAGCCTCCATGAGCTGGGACGGTCCTCGGCGCCGCATGGCCTGCAAGCCTGCCCTCCGGGCCGCCTCGGCGGTCGCCGACCCGGTCGCCGACCCCGTCGCCGACCCGGCGCGAGGCGGCGCGAGGCGGCGCCCGATGTCGTTTGTTGGCTGCCCAGCCACTAAATGAAGTCGAGCCATCGGGCAAGCTGGCGCCTCAAAGATCGAATAGCTCGAGTCCGAAGGCGAGGACGATCAGGAGCATGGCGCCTCAGGCTTGCGATGCCAGAGCCGGCCCTAGCCGCCAAAAAAGAAGAAGTCCTTCACCATCGACAGGAAATAGCTGAGCACCAGCAACCCGAGGCCCGTGTAAAGCAGCCGGGGATCCCAGAGTTTGACCTTGGCCAGGTTGTTCTTCGCGTAGTCGCTGACGGCGAGCGCGATCGCATAACCCGGGTCTTCCGGCGCCGATCCCTCGACCTTGTCCAACAGCGCCTGCAAAGGCTTTGAGCGGATCGCCGTCACCAACAGGAAGACCGAACTCGCGAGGCCTGAGGTTACGGCGACCGCGTCAAGCACGACGCCCCAGTGCATGTTGGCGATCACCTATTTGATACCGAGCACATGCATGACATCGGCCGAAACCGCCGGCCCCAGCCGCAGCCGGTTCTCGCTCCCTCTCACCGGGGTGATCCCGCTTTGTCTGGTCATCATCGACCGCACCGAGGCGACATTGCACACAAGCTCGATGCCAGACTCAGAAACTAGGCTTGGATCCGTGTCATAAACGCTTAGAACAAGAGCGGGCTCTTCTTGCATTTCCCCAGAGGCTTCGAACCGGACGCTCTCATCGCATGCGTTGGCATAGAGTGCGACTGTCTCGAGGTTAGGCGCGTAGTCCATCAGGCCGCTCTCGAGCTGAGAGATTCGGCCCTGGGATAGCCCAATCATCCTGCCAAGCTCGCGTTGGGTAAACCCCGCGCGTTCGCGCATGTTCTTTAGTAATCCAGCGACAGAGCGAACGAATTCGACCGCCGCGACCCTGGCCGCGAAACTTCCACCTTCCTCGACAAGTGATTCAAGTTCGCCAAGTCTGCTCATGACACCCTTGTTCCTCTTGAAAAGCGGTCGATCGCGTCGGCGCAGTTGTTGTCCCACTCATCTGGCGCGCCGCGGTAGTCGCAACGCAGTTTGATCAGCGCGCCGACGCGATCTTGATTGTCCAATTCAATCGCCGCGAACACACGCTGCCCTCCGTCCGTCGTCGGCTCCTCGTCCTGTTGCCTGCCGGTGAAGAGGACTAGATTGGGGATTCCAACCCAAATCCAAGCGTCTCTCACCGCGAGAAGGCCTCTCGTGTCGAGGTCTCTAAGATTGGCAAAATAGTCCGCCAGCCGATCCACAACCGAGAACGGCAGCGTGCCGGCTCTTATTGCTTTGGCGATATCCGCCTCCTCGGCCTTGGAACTCACGCCATCCAACGTGCAGTAGCGCATCCATGGCCCCCGGATATATTAGTTATAGCTAATTTTGTCAACCCGCCGACCGGCTCGCCTCGGCCCCTTATCCCCCAACCTCCGCCTTCGCCCCAGACTTGGCTTCCGCCCGCTTGCCGGCCAGCGGATGCATCACCCCGGCCCCGGCCGGCCACACGCCCGGCGCCGCCCTGATCCGGCGACAGATCGCCTGGGCGTGCGGGCTGAGCGCCTGCCAGATCTCGTGCGGCATCACCTCCCTGAACGCCGCCACATCCTCCCACGGCGCGGCGTATTCCACATTGGGCATGGCGCGGATCTCGCGGCTCACGTTCGGCGTGCCGCCGTGCCAGGCGCGCGGGTCGCGGAAGACGCCGGCGCCGGCCGGCGCGCCCACCAGGGTGGAAAAGCGCATCCAGTCCGGCTCGTCGGCCTGGAACGGCGGCCGCCCGGCGCGGGCCTGGGTGCCGGGGATATGGCGGATCGGCCCGTTCTCCCAGGTCTGGTCGCACATCATGAAGTTGATGGTCACCCGCGCCGGGGTGCGCTCGATGACCAGCTGGCGGCTGCGCTCGTCGAGGGTTCCGTCCGGGCCGGTGCGCAGCTCGATCCCCAGGCGCGCCGCCTGCGCCAGCCGCTCGGGCGGCAATATCCACGGCTCACGGTTGTCGCAATGCAGGGTCTGATATTCGATGGCCCCGGGCAGGCAGAGATCGCCGCCGGCCCCGGCCACGAAATAGTCCGGCCCGCCGAAGATGGCCTTCAGGATCGGCGTCGTCGTCGCCAGGTCGACCATGGCGGCCCACACCGGATCGTGCAGCAGCTCGCGCGAGGCCGAGGCCGTGCCATAGCTGTAGCGGTGCGCCAGGCGGCCGGTCTCGGTGACGTATCGGCGCCCGCCGGCGCCGGGGATGTCGAGGATCTGGGCCAGCACGCGGGCGCTGCCTTCCCGGAAGGCGGCCAGGGCCTCGGCGTCCAGCAGACCCTGCACCACCACGAAGCCGTCGCGGAAGAAGATCCGCTGGATACGGTCGATCTCGTGGGGCTCGCAGATCTCCAGGCCGGGCAGGCCGTTGTAGCGCTTGAGGCGCTCGCGCAGGGCGACGACGCCCGGGTCGTCATGGACGCGGTGGCGCGGCGCGCGCGGGTCGGCGGCGGAAAAGCCGCCCTCGTAGAGGACCGGGTTGCCGTCGTTGTCGGTGGTCTCGTTGGGCGGGGTGGCGGCGCACCAGCCGACGTCGGTTTCGCCGAAGACCTTCAGGGTCGCGTGCTGGGTCATGGGGTTTGTTAGCGCCGGTTGAGGCAGTTTAGCCAGAGTCAGGTTTATCCGCAGATGGGCTCGGAGCGCCGGCGTCCCGCCGGCAAGGCGGAGCCGACTTCCGCAGAGCGATTTTCAGCGCGCCCACGGCGCCCTTTGATCGCAAACGCCCCACACCCCCCGCTCGTCCCGGACGCCGAGCGCCCCCGGGGTCCGGCCGCAGGCCGGCCCGAGGATAAATTCCGCGAGGCGAGCCGGGATCCAGGTGTTTTATGACGCCCTGAGTCTCACGATAAAATACCTGATGGGTCCTGGGTCTCGCCGCCACACGCGGCTCGCCCGGGATGAGCGGTATCTGTTGAGCTGCATCTGCGGCCATCTGCGGATAACTAAATCCCCACCGTCAACGCCCTGGCGAAGACGGACGGCGCGGCGCGGAGGGCCTCGGCCAGGGCGGTCCAGATCAGGTGATCTCCTTTGGCGGCGTCGCGCACCTCGGCCTCGAACACCTCCAGCGTCAGGGAGAAGTGGGTGAAGACGTGCTCCACCGCTCCGGCGCGGCGCCAGGCGGCCTGCGTGGGGGCGTCCGCGAGCGCTTCGGCCCGGGTCCACGGCTCGGCGCGCCAGGGCGTTGTCGGCAGGGCCAGCATGCCGCCCAGCAGGCCCTTGGGCGGGCGGCGGACCATTCCGACCTCGCCGCCGTTCATCAGGCGAAAGGCGACACCGTGGCGATGCGGGCGTGGGGTCTTCGGCGCGCGGCGCGGATATGTCTCCGGCGCTCCCGTCGCCAGGGCGCGGCAGAATTTCGCGATCGGACAGACGTCGCAAAGCGGCGACGTTGGGCGGCAGACCGTGGCCCCCAGGTCCATCATCGCCTGGGCCCAATCTCCAGGGCGATGATCACGGACGAGTTCGCCGGCCAGGCGCCGTAACTCCGGCTTGGCGTCCGGCAGGGGCGTCGGGGTGGCGTTCACCCGCGCGACCACCCGCTCGATGTTGCCGTCGACGGCGTTGGCCGGCTCATCGAAGGCGATGGCGGCGATGGCGGCGGCGGTATAGGCGCCGACGCCGGGGAGGGTGCGGAGCGCCGCCTCACTGGCCGGAAAGCGGCCGCCGTGATCGCTGACCACAGCGCGGGCGCAGGCCAGCAGGTTGCGGGCGCGGGCGTAGTAGCCGAGGCCGGCCCAGGCGGCCATGACCTCGGCGCCCGCCGCGGCGGCGAGATCGGCGACGGCCGGCCAGCGGCTGACGAAGGCCAGGAAATAGGGCGTGGCGTGCGGCACGGTCGTCTGCTGCAGCATGATTTCGGAGAGCCACACGCGGTAGGGATCGGGCCTCTCGCCGGGCGTCGCACGCCAGGGCAGCGCGCGCCGGTGGGCGTCGTACCAGGCGAGGAGTTTTGCGCGAACCTGGTCGGCGCGGATTTTGCCAACCTTGATCTTGGGAGCGGCCATCCGGATCAGTATGGTACGGATCTATGGTCCGCCAACTGCCAACGGCCGCCGAGGCCGCCCGCATCCTGGCCGAGAAGCGCAGTCGGCCGCCGCGCCGGCCGCCGCCGCCGGCCGGCCGCGCGCTCAGAGCGACGCTGAAGGCGCTGGATACAAAGTTCGGCAAGGGCGCCGACGGCCTCAAGGGCCACTGGAGCGAGATCGTCGGCCAGCAGCTCGCCAGGCGCACCGAGCCGGTGCGGGTCTCGACCCCGCGCGGCGGCGGCGCCGGCAGCCTGGAGATCCGCGTCGACGGGCCTTCGGCGCTGCTCATCCAGCATCAGGCGGGCGAGATCCTGTCGCGGGTGAACCTGTTCCTCGGGCCGGGCTCCGTGGAGCGCCTGCGCATTGTCCAGGGCCCGCTGCGCAATCCGGTGCGCGCCGGGCCGAGACCCCCGCCAAGGCCCAAGGGCCCGCTCGACGCGGCGCGCGAGCAGGAACTCTCGGAGAGCCTGGCCGACGTGCCCGACGGGCCGCTGAAGGAGTCCCTCCGCCGCCTCGGTCGCGAGGTGATGCGCGGGCGGTAGTCTCTATCCGCAGATGACGCAGATTTCCTTTTCGCGCGCCTGCGGCGCGCAATCACAACCCGCGTCATCCCGGCCAAGGCGCGTCAGCGCCGCAGAGCCGGGACCTAGGCGTGACAGGGCGCCGGCGCTTGCGGCCCCTGGGCCCCGCATCTCCGCGGAGTTTATCCTCGGGCCGGCCTTCGGCCGGACCCGGGGGCTCCGTGCGGGATGACGATGGAGTTAAGTCTCGATCCATCTGCTGCCATCTGTGGCCATCTGCGATAAACTACCAACGCCGACGCGGGCCGGCGAGACGCCGGCGCTCCGGGAATAAACTCGGGCGTCCGTGCGTGGCTCGGAGCGCCGGCGTCTCGCCGGCACTTTCGGCGACCCCAATACCAAAAACGTCATGGCCGGGCTTGTCCCGGCCACCCAAGAACGCCGAATGAGCTGTGGCCATGCCGGGCATGGCCACCCACTCGTTCGCGCCAAATGGGTCCCCGGCACAAGGCCGGGGATGACGGGTATTGAATGGAGCGAGGTCCGACGCAAGACTTGAGACGGTGGCGTGTCGCTGGCCATGCGGGCCGGCGAGACGCCGGCGCTCCGGGAATAGTCCCGGGCGTTCCGTGCGCGGCTCGGAGCGCCGGCGTCTCGCCGGCTCTTCCCTCCACAGTTTCGCCCGGCCGCCTCCTGTTCTAAACACCCCGCAAGTTTTGGCCGGGCGCGGAATCGCGCTCTATTTCACGCCTCATTTCACGGAACCCCGGATGATAAGACCCCCCGCTCTGGCCGCCGCCCTCCTCGCCCTCGCCGCGTTCACCCTGGCCGCCTGTCAGAAGTCGTCCGCCGATGCCGCCTCGGCCGACGACATGACCCTCGGCAACCCCAAGGCCCCGGTCACGGTGATCGAATACGCCTCGCTCTCGTGCCCGCACTGCGCGGCGTTCAACAACGACGTGTTCCCCTCATTCAAGGCCAAGTACATCGACACCGGCAGGATCAACTACGTGTTCCGCGAGGCCCTGACCGCCGATCCGGCCATCGCCGCCGCCGGCTTCCTCACCGCCCGCTGCGCCGGCAAGGACAAGTACTTCCAGGTGGTCGACGCGATCTTCCACGTGCCGGCGCTGCACGAGGGCGCCCAGGGCGATCCGCACGCCATCCTGCTGCAGATCGCCGAGTCCGCCGGCCTCAGCGAAGCGAAGTTCAACGCCTGCATCCGCGATCCGGCGGCCCAGAAGGCGCTCAACGACCGCTGGCAGGGCTATGTCACCAACAACCAGATCGAACAGACGCCGACCTTCGTGATCAACGGCGTGACCAGTAAGGGCGACATGACCCTCGCCCAGCTCGACGCCGCCATCGCCAAAGCCGGCAAGCCGGCGACGTGAGGACGCGTCTGCCGTCAACAAACTCCGTCATCCCCGGCCTTGTGCCGGGGACCCATTTGGCGCGAGCCCCAATCAACGAACGTCATGGCCGGGCTTGTCCCGGCCACCCATTTGGCGCGAGACGGCGGGTGGCCATGCTGAGCATGGCTAAGGCAAGTTCGATGTTCATGGATCCCCGGGACTTACGCCCGGGGACGACGAGAGGGTTTAGACGGGTGAGTGCCGGGGTTTTGGCCATCGCCGCGCTGCTCGCCCTGCTGGCCACCCCCGCCGTCGCCGCGGCCATGCCCGACGACATGAGCCTCGGCAGTCCCAAGGCGCCTGTCACCGTCACCGAATACGCCTCGCTCGGCTGCCCGCACTGCGCCACCTGGGCGCGGGACGTCTTCCCGGCCTTCAAGAAGCGCTTCATCGACACCGGCCGCGTCCGCTTCGTGCTGCGCGAGATGCTGAACGGCGATCCCGACGTCGCCGCCGCCGGCTGGCTCACCGCCCGTTGCGCCGGTCCCGCCCACTACTTCCAGGTGGTCGAGGGCCTCTTCGCCGCCGAGCCGCAGATCGCCGCCGACGGCGACGACCTGCCCTCGCTCCTGAAAGTCGCGGGCGAAGCGGGCCTCTCCAAGGTCCAGGTCTCGGCCTGCCTCTCCGACCACGCAGCCCTCGCCGCCCTGCAGAAACGGGTCGACACCCACGAGCATGCCGATCACGTCGAAGGCACCCCGACCTTCGACGTGGGCGGCAAGCGCCTGGCCGGCGAGCAGAGCCTGGCGGCGCTGACAACGGCCATCGACCAGGCCGGCCGCCACCCGACAGGAGGGCGTCGCTAGGGCCGTGGACTTCACCCGCATCCGCCTTTCGGGGTTCAAATCCTTCGTCGAACCGGCGGAGTTCCGCATCGAGGCGGGCCTCACCGGCGTCGTCGGCCCCAACGGCTGCGGCAAGTCCAACATCCTGGAAGCCATGCGCTGGGTGATGGGCGCGGCCTCGGCCAAGGCCATGCGCGGCGAGGGCATGGACGATGTCATCTTCGCCGGCGCCGCCGGCCGGCCGGCGCGCAACCACGCCGAGGTGACTCTGACCATCGACAATGCCGAGGGGAACGCGCCCGCGCCCTTCCGCGGCGAGCCGGTGCTGGAAGTCTCGCGGCGGATCGACCGCGGCGAGGGCTCGACCTTCCGCATCAACGGCCGCGAGGCGCGCGCGCGGGACGTGCAACTTCTGTTCGCCGACGCCTCCACCGGGGCCAATTCGCCGGCCCTCGTTCGCCAGGGCCAGATCAGCGAGCTGATCGCCGCCCGGCCGCAGAACCGGCGGCGGATCCTCGAGGAGGCGGCCGGGGTCACCGGCCTGCACGGCCGCCGCCACGAGGCGGAGCTGCGCGTCGCCGCCGCCGCCGCCAATCTCGAGCGGCTCGACGACCTCGCCCGCGAACTGGAGAGCGCGCTGGCCAAGCTGCGCCGCGAGGCGCGCCAGGCGGCCAGGTACAAGGCTTTGGGCGCGGAGATCCGGTCCTTGCAGGCCTCCCTGCTGCGCCAGCGCTGGCTGGAGGCACACGCGGCCGCCGAGCGTCTGGCGCGCGGGGCCGACGCCGCCCGCGCTGAGCTGGAGGCGGCGACCCGCGCCGCGGGCCTGGCGACAACCGCGGCGACCGAAGCGGAAGGGGCGATCAGGCCGCTGCGGGACGGGGAGATGGTCGCGGCCGCGGCGCTGGGTCGCCTGGCCATCGACAAGGACCGGCTGGACCGGGATCTCGATCAGGCGCGGGCCGACGCCGACCGCCTGGCCGGCGAGCTCACGCGCCTGGCCGGCGACGACGCCCGCGAGGCGGCGTGGCTGGCCGACGCGGCGGCGGCGCTGGAACGCCTGGACGCGACGGACGCCGATCTCAAGGCCCAGATCGCCGCCGCGCCCGAGCGGACGCCGGCGCTGGAGGCGGAGGCCAAGGCGGCCGACGCGGCGCGCGCGGAGGCGGAAACGCGGCTCGAAGCCCTGGCGGCCTCGCTCGCCGCGGCCGAGGCCGATCATCGCGCCGCCCAACAAAGGCTGGCCGAGGCCGAGAGCCGGCGGGCGCGGACTGCGGCCTCGCTTGAAGAGGCGCGCGCAGCCCTCGAGGCGGTCCCGGTCGCGGGCGACGCCGATGGCGTGGAGGCGGATCACGCCGCGAAGCAGAGCGCGCTGGAAGCGGCGCGGGCGGCGCTGGCGCAAGCCGAGACCGCGCGCGGCCAGACTCACGCCGGCGAGGCCCTGGCGCGGATGAAGCGGCGCGCCGGCGAGGACGCCATGTCGGCGGCGGCCACCGAGGCCGGGGCCCTGGAGCGCCTGACCGCCTCATCCGGCGAGGCCTTCCCGCCGGCGCTGGACAGCGTCAGGCCGAACGCCGGCCTGGAAGCGGCCCTGGCCGCGGCGCTCGGCGACGACCTCGACGCCGCCCTCGATCCCAAGGCGCCGGCTTTCTGGCGCGGCGCCGTGACCATAGCGCCGATATGGCCGATCGGGACGACTCCCCTGGCCGAACTGGTCAAGGCGCCGCCGCAGCTGGCCGCGCGCCTGGCCCACACCGCCCTCGTTGCCGCCGCCGACGGGGCGAAACTGCAGGCGGGCCTGCCGATCGGTGCGCGGCTGGTTTCCCGCGAAGGCGACCTGTGGCGCTGGGACGGCTTCACCCGCCGCGCCGATGCGCCGCGGCCCGCCCAGGCCCGGCTGGAGCAGAAGAGCCGGCTCGCCGTCCTGCGCCGCCAGCTGGAGACCCTCAGCCCCGCGGCCGAGGCCGCCAAGGCGATGCATGCAGACGCCACGGCGGCGGTCGAGGCGGCGGAGACGAGTCTGCGCGCGGCCCGCGCCGCACAGAGCGCCGCCGAGGCCAGCTATTCGGCGGCGTCTCGCGCCCGCGAGGCGCGTCAGAAGGAATCCTCGGCGCGCGAGGCGCGCCTGGCGCAGCTCAGCGAGGCCGTGCGGCGCCTGACCGAAGACCTGGCCCAGGCGGAGGCCGATGTCGCCGCTCGAACTTCGGAAGCATCCGAGCGGGCGGTCGATCCGGACCTCACCGCCAACCTGCAGGCCGCGCGGGAGGCGGCGGCGAGGGCCCGGGACCAGGCGGCGGCCACGCGCCTGGCCTTCGAGGCCCACCGGCGTGAGCGAGAAGCGCGGGAGGGACGCCTGGCGACGATCGCCTCGGAGCGCGCCGGCTGGGTCGCTCGCATGGAAAGCACGGCACGGCGGCGCGAGGCTCTGGCGGCGACGAAGCTGTCGACCGAGGCCGCCCTCGAGATCGCCGAAGCGGCGCCGGGCCAGGCCGAGGAACGCCGGTTGGCGCTGATCGACGCCCTCTCCACCGCCGAGGCGCGCAAGGCGAAAGCCTCCGACGCCCTGGCCGCCGCCGAGACCGCCCGCAGCGAGGCCGACCGCGCCGCCCGCGCCGCCGAGGAGCGCGCGTCAGCGGCCCGGGAGGCTCGCGCGGGGTCCGAGGCCCGCCTTGAGGCCGCCCGCGAACGCCTCGCCGAACACGCCCAGGCCCTGGCCGAGGCGGGCGGCGAAACCACCTCTCCCATAGGGAGAGGTCGAGACGCGAACGAAGAGAGCGACCGGGTGAGGGGTTACGCCGCCGGATCGGAGACCCCCTCCACCCCTCCGGGGTCCCCCTCCCCCTTAGGGGGAGGAGAGGCGCCGGCGTTCTCTCCACCCTCAGGGGGAAGGGCCGGCGAAGCCGGGAGGGGGGTCAACGCAACCGCCGTGGCCTCCGACAACTACCCCGGCGAACCGGGCGCGGCCGAAGCCAGGCTCGCGGCCCTCGAGCGCGAGCGCGACAACCTGGGCCCGGTCAACCTGCGCGCCGAGGACGAGGCGGCGGAACTGGCCGAACGCGTCGCCACCCTCGCCGCCGAGCGGGCCGACCTCGCCGGGGCCCTCGCCAAGCTCCGCCAGGGCGTCGGCGAACTCAACGCCGAAGGCCGCACGCGCCTGCTGGAAGCCTTCGAGGTGATCCACGGCCATTTCCGCGACCTCTTCGTCACCTTGTTCCAGGGCGGCCAGGCCGAGCTGCGCCTCATCGAATCCGACGATCCCCTGGAGGCGGGCCTGGAGATCCTCGCCTGCCCGCCCGGCAAGCGCATGGCGGTGATGAGCCTGATGAGCGGCGGCGAGCAGGCGCTGACCGCCATGGCCCTGATCTTCGCCGTGTTCCTGGCCAATCCGGCCCCGGTGTGCGTGCTCGACGAGGCCGACGCGCCGCTGGACGACGCCAATGTCGAACGCTTCTGCGACCTGCTGGCGGCCATGCGCACCCGCGCCTCGACCCGGTTCATCGTCATCAGCCACAATGCCCTGACCATGAGCCGGATGGACCGGCTCTATGGCGTCACCATGCGCGAGCCGGGCGTTTCGCAGCTGGTTTCGGTCGACCTGCGGCAGGCCGAGGCCATGGCCGCCAACGCGTGAGTTCCCCACGGATGGCCACGGTAGCGCCGGATCTCCCAGGCCGCGCTGGGCGCCGGCGTCTCGCCGGCACCATCGTCGACCCCCGAACCAGACCGTCATGGCCGGGCTTGTCCCGGCCACCCGTGAACACTGAGTGGGGTGTGGCCATACCGGGCATGGCCACCCACAGGCTCGCGCCGAATGGGTCCCCGGCACAAGGCCGGGGATGACGGTTGTGGGGTGGGACGATCGTAGCACCGGGCGCCGGCGTCTCGCCGGCGCTATCGTCGATCCCCGAACCAGACCGTCATGGCCGGGCTTGTCCCGGCCACCCATGAACACTGAGTGGGGTGTGGCCATGCCGGGCATGGCCACCCACAGGCTCGCGCCGAATGGGTCCCCGGCACAAGGCCGGGGATGACGGTTGTGGGGTGGGACGATCGTTGCGCCGGGCGCCGGCGAGACCCCGGAGCGGCGAGGTCGTCTGCCAAGGCCGCCAACGCCTATTTTCATAATAGAATTCAACGAACTAACACATGATCACGAAGTCTTGACCCGCGGGGCGCGCCTGTATAGTTTCCGCGCCGACCTGGCCGGGCCGAGGTCCTGAGCGCCAGGGAGGTTTAAACGACCCGAGCGCCCATGCCGGAGCCGGACGAAACCAGCCGAGGGGCGTTCGATCGCCTCGATCAAAAGCTGGACAGGTTCGAGGCCTCTCGCCGGACGAAACCGTTCTCGATCGGGATCGGCGACGCCGGCAGCGGCGGCTTTCGCATGCTCGGCCAGATGCTGGGCGGCGTGCTGGGCGGCCTGGGTCTGGGATGGCTCGTCGATCACTTCGCCGGAACGAGCCCCTTCGGGCTGCTGATCGGGCTGATGGTCGGCCTGGTCGTCTCGCTGGTGATGGTGGTCCGGACGGCCCTGGCGATGAGCGCCAAGGCTGGAACGCCTCCGCCCGCAGCGCCTGACGATGACGACGACGACGATTAGAATTGCTGGAACGAGGGTTGAGAGCTGATCCATGGCCGCCATTGAGCCGATGAAACAGTTCCTGGTGCGCAAAGTCGTCACCTGGGAGCCGATTCAGATTCCCGGCTTCGGCCCGCTCGACCTCAGCATCACCAATTCGGTGCTGTTCATGCTGATCGCCGCAGGCCTGATCAGCCTCTTCTTCCTGACGGGCGCGCGTCGCCAGATCGTGCCAGGCCGGATGCAGGCCGCGACCGAGATGGTCTATGGCCTCGTCGACAGCACCCTGACCGGCGGCATCATCGGCGACCGCGGCCGGCCGTTCCTGCCGTTCGTCCTGACCCTGTTCCTGTTCATCGCCTTCATGAACATCATCGGCCTGGCGCCCGGCGGATTCACCGTCACCGCCCAGCTGGCGGTGACAGCGTCCCTGGCGGCGATGACCTTCTCCTTCGTCATCATCGTCGGCTTCTGGCGCAACGGGATCGGTTTCTTCAAGCTGTTCTGGCCGTCGGGCGTGCATCCGCTCATGGCCGCCTTCATGGCCTTCTTCGAGATCATCTCGTTCATGGTCCGCCCGCTCACCCTGGCGATGCGACTGTTCGGCAACCTGCTGGGCGGCCACGTGGTGACCTACATGTTCGCCAGCTTCGTCGTCGGCCTGGGCCTGTGGGGCCTGGCCGGATCGGGCATCGTCAAGCTCGGCCTCCTGGGCTCGGTGGTCTCCTTCGCGATGATCGTCGCCCTCACCCTGCTCGACTTTGTCGTCGCCTTCCTGCAGGCCTTCGTCTTCGCGGCCCTGACCTGCGTCTATCTCAACGAGGTCGTGAACCTCGATCACGGCCACTGACGGCTTCAACTCTAAGGGATCTTCTCACCATGGACGTCACTGCAGCGAAATACATCGGCGCGGGCCTGGCGATGACCGGCCTCATCGGCGCCGGCGCCGGCCTCGGCATCCTCTTCGGCGGCTACCTGCAAGGGGCGATGCGCAACCCGGCGGCCGCCGCCAGCGAGCGCGTGTGGCTGTTCCTGGGCATGGCCCTGGCCGAGTCGATGGGCATCTTCGGGCTGGTGATGGGCTTCATCATCCTGTTCGTTAAGGTCTAGGCATGGTCCTGCTTCGCCAAGGCTTCGCAGGGCTTGTCCTCCGAAGCTCCGCAAGGAGCGTAGGAGGATGACCGCCCCGGCCGCCGCCGACGCGTCGGCCAGCGGCCTGCCCCAGTTCGACCTCGGCCAATGGCCGGGCGAGATGGTCTGGGTGCTGGCCATCTTCCTGGTCCTCTATCTCCTGTTCGCCTTCGTCTTCGTGCCGAGGGTGGCCGGGACGATCAACGCGCGCGAGGATTCGATCAGCGGCGACATCGGCGATGCGCGGCGGATGCGGGACGAGGCCCAGGCCGAGGCCGATGCCGCCGCCGCCGAGATGGGTGAGGCCCGCGCCCGCGCCCACCGGGTCGCCACCGAAGCCAGGGCCGCGGCCACGGCCGCGGCCGCCGAGCGCCAGGCCGAGGAAGACCGCAAGATCGGCGCCCGTCTGGCCGAAGCCGAGGCCCGCATCGGGGGCCTGCGCGCCGAGGCCATGACCCATGTGCGCGGCATCGCCGCCGAGACCGCGGCCGCCATGGTCGAGCGCCTGACCGGCCACGGCGCCTCCGGCGCCGAGATCGACGCCGCCCTCCCTGCGGAGAGCTGAGCCATGGACGAAGTGATCTCCGTCTTCACCAATCCGCAGGACGCCCATTTCTGGGTGTTCATCGCCCTCGTCGTCCTGGTCATCGTCCTGTGGCGGGCGAACGTCCATGGCATGGCCGGCAAGGCGCTGGATGCGGCCGGGGAAAAGGTCCAGGCCCACCTCGACGAGGCCCATCGCCTGCGCGAGGAAGCGACGAACCTGCTCGAGGACATCAAGCATCGCCGCGAGGAGACCGAGCGCGCCGCGGCGCTCCTGCTCAAGACCGCCCAGGAGGACGCCGACAGGCTGCGCGCCGAGGCGGCCGCGACGCTGGAGGAGGACATCGCCCGCCGCGAGGTCCTGGCCGAGCGCAAGATCGCCCTGGCCGAGCAACAGGCCGCCGCCGATGTCCGCGCCGCCGCAACTGACCTCGCCGCCCAGACCGCCGAGGCGGTGCTCGCCGCCCGCATCGCCGGGGCCAAGTCCGATCCCTCGATCGACGCCGCCCTCGCCGGCCTCTCCCGGGCCAAGCTGAGGGCGTAGCTTAAATCCACGGGCGAGGCCGCGTGGCCGGATGCCCGCGGCCGAGCGCCCTGGATGACCCTCCTCGGCGCAAGCGAAGTTTGATCCACGCCCGCGCGCCCTTGGCCGGAAGCCGCGGGCGCGAGCGGGCTAGATGCCCCTCCTCGGCGCAAGCGCCTCGTCGGGCGCGCCACCTCTCCCTGAGGGAGAGGTCGAGACGCGATCGCGAGATCGCGTCCGGGTGAGGGTTTACGGCGCCTTCCCTAATCCCTCACCCTCCCACGCTCCGCGTGGGCCCCTCCCTCTCCCGCCGGGAGAGGG
>DASXCH010000050.1:0-2170 GCA_036491275.1 Caulobacteraceae bacterium | reverse complement strand
CCCGACCTACTCTCGTTCATCAGGGCTTGACGGCGCTTTCTGTACGCGTCTTTCATCGGAGAGAGACCACCGTAGGTGGTCTCTTTTTATGTGACCGGGGCCTATGGCCGGCTTGCGCCGATTTCGTTGAAGAAGTCGGATTTTGGCGCGGCGGTGACGGAGCGAGGCGTGGTCGCGCGGCCTCCTCAGGCCATCGCCGGCGCCGCTTGCGGGATCAGCTTGGCCAGCTTCCTAAGGTTCTGGGCGGTGGCTGCGAGGAGGAACTCATCGCGGGCGCCGCAGGGCCCGCGTAATCGCAATCGATCGAGTTTCAGGATGCGCTTGAGGTGGGCGAACAGCATCTCGACCTTCTTCCGTTCTCGCCGGGACGTGACGTAGGCGTCGGTCGTGGCGATCTCTCGGGCGAAGTCCCTGGCGCCCTCGTAGATCGAGCGGGTGACTTTGCGCGCCGGCGTGTTCGGGCAGCAGCGGGGTTTGAGTTCGCAGGCGTCACAGTCGGCCTTGCTGGCCCGGTAGCGATAGGTGTCGTCGGGCGGCGGATCGTCTCGCGGGACGACAAAGGCCCGCCGGTTGCGCGTCAGGACCTGGCCGCCGGGGCAGCGATAGAGGTCGGCTGCGTGGTCGAAGGTGAAGTCGCTTCGCGAGAAGGTCCCGTCCTCGCGGGCGGACTTGTCGATCACCGGGATGTGGGGGTCGATCCCCTGCTCGTGCACCAGCCAGTCCAACATCTCGGCTGACCCGTAGGCCGTGTCGGCGGCGAGCCGTTCTGGCCACAGATCGTGGCGCTCGTGCACTCGCTCGATCATGGTCCGCGCAGCGGTGACCTCCGCCTGGCGCACGGCGGTGGACGGCTCGACGTCCACGATGACGGCGTGATCGAGGTCGATCAGGTAGTTGGTGGAGTAGGCGAAGAACGCCAGGCCCTTGTTGGCCCCGGTCCATCTCGACGCCGGATCCGCTGGCGAGATGAACTTCGGCGTCACAGGGGTCGCCGCGCCGAAGGCCGCGTCATCCAGCACCGCCAGGTACTCATCGATGGCGCGGCTCGCCGCCGCCGCGGGCAGACCCTCCTCGCCCGGCACGCAGCGCTGGCGGTTAGCGTCGGCCTTGATCAGACTGGCGTCCACGGCGAAGCCCTCGCCGCCGACCAAGCCTTCGGCCATGCACCGGCGGACCACCGTCTCGAACAGATAGCGTAGCAGGTCGCTCTCGCGGAAGCGGCCGTGGCGGTTCTTCGAGAAGGTGGAGTGGTCGGGCACATCGCCGTCGAGCCCGAGCCGGCAGAACCACCGATAGGCGAGGTTGAGGTGGATCTCCTCGCAGAGCCGCCGCTCGGACCGGATGCCGAAGCAGTAGCCCACCAGCAGCATGCGTATCAGCAGCTCGGGATCGATCGAGGGGCGACCGATGGGGCTATAGAATGGCGCGAGGTGCTGGCGCACCCCGTCCAGATCAACGAACCGGTCGATCGACCGCAACATGTGGTCGGCCGGCACATGCCGCTCCAGGCTGAAGCCGAAGAACAGTGGCTCCTGCAGCACCGTCCGCTCACCCATCATGCCTGCGTCTCCCGTCGCAGGACGAGTGAATCAGGCCCGAGTCACGGCTTCAACCGGCCTTTTTCAACGAAATCGGCGCACTTCGGTCATCTGGAGAGTTCGCTGTCCGGAAATCGATGCACGCGCGGACCCGGCCATCCCGCGGTGGCCATCTGTCCGGAAATGCGGGTTGACGGACAGGTCAGTGAGGTCGGCCGGCACCGACGGCTGGAGCGCACGTTGCGGCAGGTGGCGCCAGCGCCGCGTACAAGGCGGTCTTTCCAACCTTCAATCTCGTCGCCGCCTCCCCAACGGTGAGACCGAGTTCGAGGAGGGCCTGAGCGCGCCGAAGCTTTTCGTCGGTCATCGACGGTTTGCGGCCGCCCTTGCGACCCCGACTTGCTGCCGCCGCGATTCCCGCCCGGGTGCGTTCTCGGATTAGATCTCGCTCGAATTGGCCGAGGGCGCCGAAGACATGGAAGATCAGCCGGCCACCTGGCGTGGTCGTGTCGATTGCCTCCGTCAGTGATCGTAGGCCGACGCCGCGCGCCTCAAGGGCGGTCACGGTGTCGATGAGGTGGGTCAGCGATCGGCCGAGACGATCGAGCTTCCCTACCAGAACGTCCTCGTCG
>DASXCH010000049.1:0-51275 GCA_036491275.1 Caulobacteraceae bacterium | reverse complement strand
ACGGGCTCGCGAGAGCCCGTCCGGGTGAGGGTTTACGGTGCCCGTGCTTTCATTTCTTCTTGCTGGGCGGAGCCAGGAACTCCTTGCTCGCCGCGCCGCTCTTGTCCTTCTTCGCCGCCGTCTTCGGCTTGCGGATTTCCTTGTTGCTACGCTTCTGACCCTTGGCCATCGCGACCTCATTCTTCTGATGCCCGCAGGAGAGGGCCTCCGCCGGTCCGCCGCACTCTACGACGCTCGGCGAGACGTGCAATCGCGACCGTCGTCGGCGTGTCACCGGCCGACGAATGCGGCGGCCGTCGAGGCGACGACGCACAGGATCACCACCAGGATCGGCGGCGCCCGGAACCGCTCAAACACGAGGAAGCCGACCGCGGCGATCGCCACATCGAGGGGCGAGGCCACGGAACTCTTCCAGATCGGATTGTAGAGGGCCGCGGCCAGCACGCCGACGACGGCGGAATTGACTCCGCCCAGCGCCCCGCGCGCAAGCCGGTGGCCGCTGAACCAGGTCCATACGGGCGCGCCGGCGACGGCGATCAGGAGCCCGGGCAAGTAGATGAACCCAAGGGCTGACACCGCCCACAGCGCCCTTACGCCCAGGCTGGCGCCGCCCGGGGCGACGACCGCGCCGAGATAGGCGGCAAAAGAGGAGAGCGGCCCTGGCACAGCCAGGGCGGCGCCATATCCGGCCAGGAACGGCGCGTCCGCCAGCCATCCGGGCGGCACAAGAGCGCCGCGCAGCAGCGGCAGGATGACCTGGCCGCCCCCGAAGACCAGAGCCCCGGCCCTGTAGAAGATGGCGGCCAGCGCCAGCGGCCGGTGGCCCTGACCCTGCGCGGCCACCGGCAGCACCAGGAGCAGGATCAGAAACAGGGCCAGCGCCATGGCGCCGGTGCGCGGCCCGACCGGCAGGTTGGGCGCGGTTGGCGCCGCCGAGAGGTTGCGGCAGACGAACACGCCGACGAGGGCTCCCAAGGTCAGGGCGAGGACCTGGGCCGTGGCGCTCGTGACCATCAGAAGTATGACCGCCGCGCCGACGGCGATGGCTGCGCGGGGGACGTCGGGAGTCAGCCGCCTGGCCATGCTCCAGACCGCCTGGGCGACCACCGCGACCGCGGCCAGCTTGAGGCCATGCAGCACCGCCAGCGCCGTTGGTCCGATGAGCTTCGGCGCCAGCACGGCAAAACCGAACATCAGGAGGGCGGAGGGGAGGGTGAAACCAAGCCACGCCGCAATCGCGCCCGGCCAGCCGGCCCGCTTGAGGCCGATCAGCCACCCGGCCTGGCTGCTCGTCGGCCCGGGGATCGTCTGACAGAGGGCCACGATTCCGGCGAACTCTTCCTCGGAGAGCCAGCCGCGCTTCCTCACATAGACGCGCTCGAAATAGCCGATGTGCGCGATCGGTCCGCCGAACGACGTCATGCCCAGCCCAAGGGCGGTCAGAAATACATCCAGCGCCCTGGATCCCGCCGTCTCGGCGCGTTCGCCTGCCCCCATGGGAAGACCTTTTGGGCCTTCGGGCTCAGAACGTCCACCGCCGCCCCGGGCGGTCGGTGATCGCCAATCAGCCGGACCGCGAGCCCTCGACCGGCGGTCTTATCGAACGGTCTCCTTCTCCTTGGGCGCCGAGGCGCGGCGCATCCTCGTCTCGGCCCTGGGCTTGGGCAGGAGTCGGAAGCGCGTCTGGCACCAGGCGAAATCAACGCCGACATCCAGCAGGGCATCGGATCGTCCGCATGGGCAGGCAAACGCCATGACCGCGACCACGCGGTAGGTCTCGCCGGCTCGCAGGGGCACGGGCCTTCCCGTGGCATGGTTCGGGGCGGCGTTGACGCACAGAACCAGATCGCCAGGGCCGACAGCGTCGCTCATAGCTTCCACCCGGTACTCCTGAGGGTAAGATTGGACCTTGACCCGCCGGGGGCAAGGACGGTCTCCATGGTCGCCTGCGCCCTGACGGTTGACCCCATTTGTGGCAAGCTGGCGATATTGGCATCGCGAGCGCTGGCGGAGCGAGGATAGCAGATGGCGCTATTGAAATGCCCGACATGCGGCCAAAGGGTTGATGTGGAGTTCAAGACCGCCCAAGTCGACGACGGTCGCGGCTACAGACTCTCGCGCTACATATACGGCTTCGACAAGGCAAAATGCATCTCTGACTCTGCTTACGAGCTTGATGGCGTCTACATCTGCGACGACCTCAACGAAGAAGCCTGGATCGTACACAGGATTTCGAGGCGCTGACTTTAATGCGTCTCGTCGATTGGAAACTCGGCTTGAGACCCGCGTCGGAGTGAGTTTCGGCCGATCAGATCAAGTCCCGCAGGGTCACCTTCGATGTGCGCGTGCGGCCGTTACGGCGGAGGCTGAAAGTGACGACCGTCCCCGGTCGGTCATCCCGAAGTCGGCGGCGCAGATCATAGACGGTCAGGCTTCTGGCCGGCTTGCCGTCGACCCCGACGATCTCGTCCCCGGCCGCCAGTCCGGCCTTCGCGGCCGGCCCGCCGGGGTCGACATCGACGATCGCGAACCCGGCCTTCGACCGGTTGAACCACAGGCCGGCGCGATCGAAGGTTCCGACGTCCGTCGCCGGCGATGACGTGGGCTTCAGGTACAGGGTCTGGCGCCCGTAATCGAAGGTGACGACGAACCGCTTCAGGACGCCGCCGCCGACGTCGCCGTCGAAGTCCGCGCCGGCGAACGCGCCCTTGCCCTGGGTCGAGAAGAACGCGACCACGCCCCCGACCGGAACCGACCCGACATCCAGCGAGGCTGCGCGCGTCGCGTAGGCGCGCGCCGGCCCGCCCGTCCCCCAGCCCGCGACGACGTCGAGCCCCTTGGGGTGACGAGCCGTCAGATGGTTGCGCTCCACGAACGGCCTGTTGAGGACGACCTCGGCGCGCGAGCCGGTGTCCACGACGAGCCGGACGGGGATGCCTTCGAACTTGCCGGCTGCCTCCACGAACTCGCGCTCGAAATCGAGGTGGACCGGCGTCCCCGCGTCCTTCGCATCGAAGCTCCTGGGATCGATCAGCGTGGCGAGCCACCGTCCGTAGTCGAGCTGGACGACAAAGCGTTGAAAGGTCTCGAAACCCAGAACGCCCCTGTCGCCCGCCGCTTCGACATCCTGCAGGTCATCCGGATCGACAGCGACCACCTGGTTCTGGATCCGCGCCCCGGCGATATCGAGCTCTGCGATCTTGGCGATGCCCTCTTTCGACACCGCCTCGCCCGCGCCGTACCCGCCCACCTGTCCCTCAGAAGCGATCCCGAGCCGGGCGGCGAGAGACCGGGTGATGGAGTTGGGCGAGCCGGTGTCGATGAGGAACAGGAAAGGCCCTTTGCCGTTGACAAAGACCCGGGCGTAGGGGCGGTTGTCGATCAGGCGGAATGGCAGGGATGTCGCGTGCCCCCCGCCGACGATCGAGGCGTCCGATGGCGCGGTCTCCGGCGCGGAGAAGCTCACCGGCTGGCCGCCATCCCCATACCTGACGTCAAGGATCGTGAGCGTCTGCACCTGCCCGGCGCTGTCGTCGATCACCACCTTCTGGGCCTGCATGACCCCCTCCGTCGGGCGGTAGTCGGAAAACCGGTCCGTGACCTTCAGCGGTCCTTGCTTCTGCGCGATCCGGGTCAGCAGATGGGTGTGGGCGTCGAACCAGGCCTCGAACGGAACGCCGCCGGGCGGGGTGATGGTCAGGACATCGCACGGCGCGGCATCGTCCTCCTTGACGCCGTCCGCCGTGATCTGGGCGCCGCCACGGTCATCGCGCCACCACAGGTTCGCATTCTGGTAGGCCGCGGTGACCGCCGATCCTCGCTGCTCGCCCCCGTCTTGCTGCGTGACCAACCCTGACGCGTCCTTCCGCCAGGCGTGTTTGCCGTCGAAGCCATGGACCTGGGTCACCGGACCGACCGTCAGGACGTTCACGTAACGGCCATCGGCGACGTCGGATGTCGACGTGTAGCCGCCGTTCAGTCCAAATCCGGCGAAGGCATAGCGGATGGCGATCGTCGCCGCGCGCGGCGGTGGGTCGCCGACCGCCGCGTGATTGGCTCTCAGGATCGAAGCGACGTCCGTCTGGGCCAGCGCACGGCTTGCGAGGAGAAACGCCACGCCGAGGGCCAGGGCTGGCGCAATCAATAGACCTGGAATCCCGCGCCGCATCCGTCTACCTCACCTGGCGCCGACGCCGAGCTCGGCAAGCATCTGATCGATGATCGCCTCATCGTATTTCACCGCATCGGGGTCGATCTGCGTCGACGTGTTCTCGTTGAATTTGAAGCCGCGCTCCGAGAGCCAGTAGATGCGGTTGAGCGTGGCGTAGACGGAGACCATCCTGCGTGCCTCGGCGGTCAGATCGAGTTCCGCCATCACCGCATCGGCGTAGGTGCGTCCGTACGGGGCGCCGAACCAGCTCGCCTCGATGCGGCCGATCCCTTCGAGCGGATCGCCATAGGCGATTGTGTCCAGATCGACCAGGCCGACGAACCGCCCGTCGGCGACTATCACGTTCTTCGAGCTCATGTCGTCGAAGTAAAAGGTCGACGGAACGCGCGAGAGGTAGGGTCGATGAGTCTCGAGCAGCGCATCGAACGCCCGCAGGCGCCGCTCTCCCACGACATGGGTGATCGCATCGCGCTGCGCGATCTGCGCCCGCATGTCCTGGAGAAGATCGAGCCAGGTGGCGAATGCTGCCTCCTCGCCACCGCCTGTCCATCCGAACATGCCATTGGTTGGAAGCGGTTCGAGCTTGCGGACAATCGCCGCGACCTCACGGGCGATCGCCTTCAGCCGATCCCCTGAAAGCTGCTCGATGACGTGGCCGAGGTCCACGCCGTCGAGCCTGCTCTGGATTTGATAGGCGAACGGAACCAGGGTCTTCGAATAGTCCGCCGCCAGAATCTCGGGAACGGAAATCCCGAGCGAGCGGAAGAGCGCGATGTGCGCCTCGGCCCCACGCATCGATTGGCTGTTTGCGTTGAGGCGCACGATCACCTCTCGGCTCGGGAGGCGCGCGGCAAAGACCTCGTTGGCAGTACCGGCGGTCATGCGGCGGATGTCCCGCGCGCGCTCGCCCAGCTCTCTTCGGATGATCCGGGCCACCGCCTGTTGGTGATCCGAAGAGGCGGCGATATGGCGTGACATGGCCTTGAGTATAAGCGGCGGAGGCGCCCTTGCCCGAGCGACGAAGTTTCGATGCCGCCGGCTACATCGAGTCGATCCAGACCCGTCCGTGTTTCATCTGCGGCCTTGTGGCGGGCGATCCGGCCTTCGCCCATCACGTGGTGTTCGAGGACGACTTCGCGATCGCCTTCCTGAACAAGTACCCCGCCATGGTCGGCCACGTCCTGGTCTGCCCGAAGGCGCACGTCGAACAGGTCACCGACCTCAGCCCCGAGGACTATCTGCGGCTCCAGGCCGTGGTCTACGAGGTCTCGAACGCCCTTCGGCGCGTGTTGGACGTCGAGCGCGTCTACGTCCTTTCGCTGGGCAGCCAGCAGGGCAATCGGCACGTCCATTGGCATGTCGCGCCCCTGCCGCCGGGCGTGCCGTTCGAGGAGCAGCAATTCGCGGCGCTCGACGTCGAGCGGGCAGGCTATCTGGCGATGGACGAGGCCGAGATGAAGCGCCTCGCGGATCGGATTTCAGGTTCGATGCTGAATGCTCGTTCGTGACGCCCGCGACCGAGATTGCGGTTGGCGCCGATCCGTAGCCGACGCTCCTCTATACTGAATATGGGCACTATAAAGCCAAGTTCAAGTCTGCCCGGAACGGCCATTTCTTCATAGAATCCCCACATAAAGGATCTTTGTGGGGGCCGCATGCAGAGTCGAATAGAAGAAAAGGTCGATGCGGTTCTCGCCGCCGAGGTCGCATCCGGCGGTCCAGGCGCGGCCATCGCCGTGATCAGGAATGGTCAGTTCATCCACCGCAAGGCCTATGGCCTCGCCAACATCGAGTGGGGCGTCCCGCTCAACCCCGACTGCGTCTTCCGCATCGCCTCATTGACCAAGCAGTTTACCGCCGTCGCGATCATGATCCTGGTCGAGCGCGGATTGGTGTCGGCCGATGCGCCGATCGAGACCTATCTGGCCGCCTGGCCGCCGCGAAGGCGCAAGGTCACGGTGCGCCACCTGCTCAACCACACATCGGGGATCTGGAGCCACGACGGCAGCCATATAGACCGGACCCTCCGTCCCGATCCGCCCGTCGATGAGGTCATCGGGCTGATCTTTGACGGCGACTTCGCGTTCGAGCCTGGCGACCGCTACGGCTACAACAACTCCGGCTATCTGCTCTTGGGGGCCATCATCCAGGCGGTGAGCGGCCGGCCCTACGAGGACTTCCTTCGCGAGGCGATCTTCGAGCCTCTTGGCATGAGCCAAACTCGGATCCTGCGGCCCGAGGCGATCACGCCGCAGCGGGCCTGTGGCTACGTCCGGGGCCGCAAGCGCTTCCACAACGCGCGGCTCGACGCCATGAACTGGTCGCATGCGGCCGGCGCGCTTGGCTCGACCCTGGACGACCTCGCCAGATGGGACAGGGCCATTCGGGCCAACCGCCTCATCTCCAGCGAGAGCCTGGAAACCATGCTTGCGCCCACCACCCTGACCGATGGCTCGATCATCCCTTACGGTTTCGGCTGGGGTATGGGCGTTTACGACGGGCGGCGCATCTACCACCACACCGGC
This sequence comes from Caulobacteraceae bacterium, assembly GCA_036491275.1. GTDB lineage: Bacteria > Pseudomonadota > Alphaproteobacteria > Caulobacterales > Caulobacteraceae > Acaudatibacter. The sequence goes on along the minus strand of DASXCH010000049.1, from coordinate 44,579 downwards.
GGCATCAGCGGCTACGCCTCCCAGATGCTGCATCTTCGGGATGAGGACCTGACCACGATCGTTCTCTCGAACCTCTTCCTGTTCCCGACGGACAAGGTCACGCGTGGCCTGCTCCGGGCGGCCCTGGAGCTCCCTGCCGCCATCTCCGAAGACGTGAGCCTGCCAGACGATCAACCCGCAGCCTGCGCCGGGGCGTTCGCCCGCGACGGCTACGTCCGCTCGTTCTTCCCGTGCGCCGGCGGCCTCGCGATCGTCGAAGGCGGGCCGCCTGTTCTGCGGCCACTTGGTCATGCGAGCTTCCGGCAGGTCGACGACCCAGAGGTCGAATTCCACTTCAGCGACCTGCGCGATGGCCGCTATCAACTTCTGACCTACGTCTCACCACTCTGGCCCGACAACGTCCTCGATCGCGTGGCCGAGACCTAGCCGGACCTGGCGCTCTCGCCACCGAGCCCTGTCAACACACTGACGAGACTGACCACCACCCAGAGCGGAATATCCGGCCGATGCTCTTCTCTTAGCTAGAGGCCAAACTGCTCTGTGACGCTAGAGAGAGACCAGGACGAGGGTTCAAGACGCGTTGCGGACATGGCGGTCTTGTCATAGCCGTCACCGCTCCGGCTAGTGAGCCGTAAACGAATCCAGGACGAGCCGCTTTGGAACTCCACCGCTACCGCGGCCGTCAGGATTTGCCTCGCCTGCTGGCGTTCTGTTCGGTTGCGACCTCGGCGAGGGCTCCGTCGCGGCCGACCTGGCATCCGGGCGATTTGGTCTGGCAACTCCGCGGCCGTTTCGACGTGGCCCATCCTCTCTATGCAGTGATCAGGGGTGGCTCTGTGGTCGGCGCGCTCTGGTTCCAAGACGAGGACCTGCTGATGGATGTTCTCCCGAGCGACGGACTGCTGCTGCCGCAGCTGCTGGACGCATCGATTGAGGAAGCTCGGCGAGCAGGGTCCAGCCGGCTGCAGAGTGAAGTGGCGGATGACGATACCGGGCGGCAGGCGGCGTTCGCGGCCGCCGGGTTCTCGCGCATTGGGCCCGGCGGCGTGCGGTTCGAACGCGACCTCACGCTAGCGTCGCATGCTCCACATCCGGCCGGCGCCGGCTTTCGCCTGCGTGACTGCGTCGGGATCGACCCGGAGGCCCGCGCAGAGGTCCACCGCGCCCCCTGGAGCGCGCTGGAGCACATCGGCATTTCCGCGGCCTCGACTTTCTCGGCGAGTGATTACCTGAGCCTGACGACGAGCGGCATCTACGATCCGAGGTTCGATATCCTGGCCGAGACAGCCGAGGGGCGACTGGTGGCCAGCGCCACCGCGTGGCCGGACTGGGCAAGCGGCGTGGCGGTGTTCGAGCCGGTGGGTGTCCATCCCGAGTTCCGCGGCGGCGGCCTGACGGCGGCGGTGATGACCGAGGCGATGGCCCGTCTGGTCGCTGAAGGCATGCGCAAGGGGTGCGTCGGCACCGCGCATTTCAACACCGCTGCGATCGCGGCCTATGCCAAGGCGTTCGATCGCGCGGGCTCGACCTCGATCTGGTCCCGAGGGTTGTGACACATAATGGCGGGGGCAGAGCCGCGTCTGGGTCAAAACAACCTAGAAGCGAAAGCAGGACCGCAAACTTAGTCCATGTTCTCTGACTGTCGAGATCGCCAAAATCGGCCGCTGGCCACCCCGAGCGAAACCTTGCGGCGTCCGCTTGTCGGCTCGATTGCGCATTCGACACTGAGCGTCCTCAGTCACATCCATCGACCAGAACCAGTTTGCTGATCGTCGTCTTGTGACGCACGTCGAAAAGAGCCTGGGCCTCAGGGTTTTCCAGAAACGCCTTCGCGTTTTCTCGCGAGGGAAATTCGAGAATGACCATCAGTTCCGGAGCCCAGTCACCTTCCATGACGGTGGGCTCGACCCCCCGGACGATGTACTTGCCCCCGTGCTTTTCGATGAACAACGGGATCGCGGAAATGTACGGCCGAAAGCCTGGAAGGTCGCGAACCGACAGGTCGAGCACGAGGTAGGCTTTCATCGTCTGGTCGGGTCCTCCGCGGCGAGTGCGTAAAGCATCGCCTTCACCGACCAGGCGGCGTTTCCGCGCCATGCGCCATGTTGTCGGCGATCTGGTTCTTCTCGACCGTCAGATTGGTGTCCAGATTGGTCTTGTAGAGCGCCTTCAGATAGGCGGCGTCGGCCTCGGTCAGGCCTTCCGGTTTGGATCGTTCGCCGCACCCGTTCGACAGAAGATCGAGGACGCTCGGCAGGGCGTCGCATCCATCGAGAGAGCGCGATTGGGAAAGCGCCAGCAGGCCGATATAGCCGGCGATCGGGCCGATCGGTTTGCCATCCAGGGCCTTCGCGTCGGCAATGATGAGGACGTTTACGAAGAGGCCGCTGCGGCACCCTGTAAAATGGCTGCCTGGGCAACCGGGTGGGGACCTGGACAGCTGTTCCATGGCCTGCAGTCCGCCGTTTGTCTGCGTGACCGCCAACTCGCTCGCCATACTGGGAGTCGATACATCCACGGATCTCTGGCCTTTGTCATTTTCGATGCCGGTCAGATACCAGGCCTGAATTGGGTGGCTGACGACCGCCATAGCGCCGGCTTGTGACGCTTCGTGATAGCCGAGGAAGGCGCTCTGTTTGTGGGCAATCCTGCTGACCAGTGTCTGCGGATCGTCCGTAAACAGAATTTCGACGTTGGGCTTGCAATGAGGCGATTTTGACTGAGGCGCCCCCACATCCTTTGCAATCGCCGTGACCCTGGCCGAAACGAAGGCGTTCATATCCGGCGAGAGGCCCATCGTGACCGGGCAGATGGGGTCGGTCCACCGCGCGAGTTGCCCAAGCATCTTCGTGGGCGCGCCGTGGGAGCGGACGAAGTTCAGCGCTTTGACATGCGGCGTTTCGTAGAGTCTCGGAGCCACCACTGTGAGCGGGGCGACAGACGTCGATGCGTTCTGAGTTGCGCTATCGGTCGGTGGAGATTGAGCCCACGCAGCAGAGGCTCCAGCGACGCCCAATAGCGATAGCCAAGTCGCAATCCTGAGCGGAACCATCGCGGTCCCCGGCTGGCAGGGCGGAGGTGTCCGCCTGGGATACCGTCGCTCTCGCCACCGAGCCCTGTCAACACACTGGCAAGACTGGCCTTGAGCACCTCGCCGCTGGTCGCGTTCCACGCCGGCTAGGCTCATTGGCCGCGCCGACCCTGCTTGACGTTAGGCTACAATTGTAGTTCATCCATGCTACATCCGTAGTCTGGAGAAACGCCGATGTCCCCGCCGCTTTTCACCATCACGCCCTGGATGGTCTTCGAACTGGCCAACCCCATGCAGAAAGGGATCATGGTCGCCTTGGTCCTGGCCATAGCCGCCGCCCTGTTCGTCCTCGCCAAGAAACTGTCGGGGAGCGTGGACGGCGCATCGGCCTATCTGTCCGGCCTGCGCCTGGGCGGCCCGGTCATCGGCTGCCTGGGCGCCTCCTTCTCGCTTCTCAGCACGACTTTGGGCTACGCCAGCGTTCCCGGGGATCTGCCCTTGAAAGTCCTGGCGCCGGGATTCGCCCAGGCGTTCCTCGAGATCGGCCTTGGCTGCCTGGCCGGCGTTGTCGCTGTGTGCGCCCATTGGGCGGTGGAGGCGCGCATCGATCGCCGGGTCCTCGGCGCGTGAAGCATGACATCGTCCATTCACGTCACCGAGGCCGAGAGCGAGGTGCTGGCCGCCTTGTGGCGCAGCGGCCCCTTGTCGCCCACCCGCCTGGTCGAAGCTGTCAAGGGCCGCCGCGACTGGGGCGAGGCCACCATCAAGACCCTGCTCGGCCGCCTGATGCAGAAGAAGGCGGTGCGGTCCAGGCGCGATGACGGCCGCCTGCTCTATGACCCGCTGGTGACGCTCGAAGCCTATGTCGCCGCCGAAGCGCAGCGCCTGGCCGACAGGCTGTTCGAAGGCGATCCGACACGGCTGGCCGAATTCATCATCGAGCGTTCGCGCTAGGGATTCATCGACCGTCGAGCGGCGTTACTCCGAGAGCACTCCGATCGTCCGCAGCCACCTCTCAACCAGCTGCGGCCACCCGGAAACGGGCAGTGTCTTCTCCCGCAGGCCAAACGCATGGCCGCCCTGCGCATAGACGTGCAACTCCACGGGCACGCCGGCCTTCTTCAACCCCATGTAATAGCTGAGCGAATCCTCGATCATGTCGACATGATCGTCTTCAGTCTGCAGGAGGAACGTCGGTGGGGTCTGCGGCGTGATGTGACGTTCGATGTCGGGATTGAGCGCGATGCTGTTCTTGGCCACGGCCAGGTGGCCGGGATAGAGCGCGATGGCGAAATCCGGGCGGCTGCTTTCCTGGTCGGCCGCATCTACCGGCGCATAGAGGCGATCCGTGAAGCGCGTGCTCACCTCCGCCACCAGATACCCGCCGGCTGAGAACCCGATCACGCCAACCTTGTGGGGATCGATCCGCCATTGCGCTGCATGGAAGCGCACCAGCCTCAGGGTTCTCTGCGCGTCCTCCAGCGACGGCGTCGGTATCGCCAGATCGTGCGGGCGGCAATCGCAGCGCCAATCGTAAGGCGCGCTGGGAACGCGATATTTCAACAGGACGCAGGTGATGCCTCTGGATGTCAGCCAGTCGCAGATCTCGGTCCCTTCGAGATCGATGGCCAGCATCTGGAAGCCGCCGCCGGGAATGACGATGATCGCGGCGCCGCTGTTCTTCCTGCTGGGGACATAGACCGTCATCGTCGGCCTGGTCACATTGGTCACCGCCCCCGGCGTGTGGCTTTCCGGCCCTGGGACGGACGACGCGTCGGGCGTCGCGCCTGGCCAGATCGGGATCTGCCTATGACCTGGCGATGGCTGCCAGACGGCCGGTTGCGCGCCAAGGGCGCTTGCCTGACCGACCGACGCGAGGAGAAGTGCCGCTAGGGCCACGGAGCGGAAAAAGTTCATGATGCAGAGTGCTTGCCTGAGATTTGCAGGCCAGACTGTGCACGTCGCTCGTAGCGTCCGCCATGGGTGGACTAGCGGTCCTTGACGCAGCAGTCTCGACGGCGGACCACGGGGCCAGTGGTGGAGCGCGCCGCCGTAACCCTGGAGGCTACTCAATGAGGTTGATCGCCGCCCTCGTGCTTCTCACTCTCACTACCAGCGCCGCCCTGGCCGCTGATATCCCGCCCTATGTCACGTCCGCCATCGCCGATCCGTCCCGGCCCAAGGACGACGTCGCGAAGGACATCCTTCGTGATCCGGCCGACACCCTGGCCTTCGCCGGCGTCAGGCCCGGCATGAAGGTGGCCGAGCTTTCCCCCGAGGGTGGTTACTACACGCGCCTCCTTATCGACGTGGTCGGCCCCAAGGGCGCGGTCTGGAGCATTGAGAACGCTGGCTGGCTGCGCGATGTCCTCGAAGACAGCAAAGTCGTGGCCGCGGTCAATCGTCCGAACCTGACGCTCGACGTACAACCTTGGGGTCAGTTCACGCTGCCGGGACGCGCCGACCTGTTCTGGATCACCCAGAACTATCATGACCTTCACATCGACGCGTTCGGTCATGTGGATATGGCCGTCTTCAACCGGGCGGTGTTCGCCGCCTTGAGGCCCGGCGGCGTCTACTTCATCCTCGACCACGAGGCGAAGCCGCGGGCGACGCGGTATGAGATCGCTCGCCTCCACCGCATCCCCAAGGCGCAAGTGATCGCCGAGGTGACGGCGGCCGGCTTCAAGTTGGTGGGCGAAGGGAAGTTCCTTGAGCGGCCGACGGACGACCTATCCAAACTCGTCACCGATCCGGCCATCCGCGGCCACACCAGCCAGTTCGCCCTGAAGTTCGTGCGGCCTTAGGCTCCCAGCACCGACGAGACATCAAAACTGCACGCCACAGGCGATGGACACAGTCCAATCGTGCGGGGCGGGGGCCGCGGTGGGAACGTCCTGCACTGTGACCATTGGCCGGCAGCCTTTCTTGGGCTTTTCCGCCAGGAACGGCTCTTGAAGGATGTGGTCCCGCTTGGCGGCCGCTTCGAAGATGAGGCGCTTCCCGGGCTCCACGCCAAGATAGGCGGTCTCCGACGCACGTTCGGTGGGGGCGGCAAATCGGTCCCGGCAGCGTTGCCGCTCCACCGGCGTCAATCCCGCAAAATCAGAGTGATCGCAGCCAAGGCTGCGCCGGAGGGCCATGGCGAGTCCAGGAGGCGCAACAGGCGCCACCGGCCCTGTTGACTGTGGCTGTATCGCCGGGCCTTCGGCCGATCCCTGGGGTGGCGTCGCCACAGGAAGTTGGCGTCTCAGTTCCGGCGGCGCCGCAGCTTTCGCCGCATGCTTGGGCCGGGCGTGAGGGAGCGTCGGCGACACCAACTGGACCTCGACCGCGCGACCTGGGCCATAGCTGCTTTGAACGCGGGCGCTTACCGCCAGGAGAACCAGGAACGCGGTGTTTGCCGCCAGGGATACCGCAAGTCCCAGCGTCCCCGCTCGGGCCAGCCTTCGCCGGCGTCTATGGTCGGCATTGGCCACTGGCTTCGCCCGGTGATGGGGAAACCTCTGCAATGGCGATGTCGGAACGATGGCGGGCGGTGGCCATCCGGAATCATATGAGCCAAGGACCTACGCGAAAGCAGCCTTAGAAGGGAAGCGACGTCTGTTTGCCACCGGCGGTGGCTTGCCAGAACTTGTGCGCCAGAGCGTGTTCGGCGACGAGAAGCAGCCAGTACAGTCGCTGTCCGCCCTCTCCGGTTATCAATTCCATTTCGTCCGACGGGTGTTTGCCAAGTTCCCTGACGAGCTTTCGCCAGTACTCCACGACCTGGCGGCGAATCTCGAAGCGACCCCGCTTCAGATCGATGTTCTCTCGCCATCCTGGTGCGAATTGATCGAATGCCATCACGTCAGGATCGAGATTGGCGCCGAGGTTCCGCTGAAGGTCCATGACGCTCACATGGACCAGCATGTCGACGCGTTTCAGGCTGGCCAGCGCGCGGATGATCCTGAAATCCAGCTCGCCGAGGTTGTAGGGATCCAGGAATGCGAAGTGGAGACCATACCGGCTGACCGCCTTCACGAATTCAGTCGCCGCCTCGACCGCCGATCCCGCGAGTTCGTGAACCGACGCATCGAGACGCCGCAGTCTCTCGACGCACGCCGCGCGTCGCACGGAGTCGATGTCGGCGACATAGACGCCTGAAAACGGCGCTCCGCCCTCCCGGCTGATCTTCCAGGCCGCCACGGCGCTGCCATCGATCCACCCCCCGGTCCGCCTGACACGCGCCCGTCCGGGCCCGCAGAACAGGTCGACGAAAGTGGCCGTTTTAGATGAACCAGTAAGAAACCGGCGTCGGGCGGCGCGGGAGATGTCCAGGTATCGCCGCAAACGGTCATGTTTGTCATTGGACCAAGCCCCAACCGCGTCCGCGGGCAGTCCATCATCTCCCGCGATCAGTGCGGCCATCTCTCTCCATGGCTCCTAAGGAGATCGCCGCGTGATCATCCGAATGACGCATTGGCGATGGTCGCCCTTGCCAGCGGAAACTCGCTCCACTCGCGACCATCCAGCTCTCGGCCCCCCGCCTTGGGCCGAAAGCCACCCCATTGCTTGAAGAAGAACGCGACGCCCTGGGCGAGACATTGATCGCGCACATCGCGAACCCACTCGAGCTGGATCGGCCGCGCGCCCGGCCCAGACTCGCCGCCGGCAATCACCCAGGCCACCCCGGAGAGATTGATCGGTCCGACCGGCCCGATCAGCGGCTCGATCGATAAGAACCGCACCCCGGCCGCGCAGTCCCTCAGGTGGGCAAGGCGCGCCTTGCCTCGGCCGTCCTCGACCGAAACGCCGCACCAGATATGCGCCGGTCCGCGCGCCTCGCCGTAGCGCCGGCCCAGATAGCGCTGCATCAGCGGACTGCGTTTGGTGAGCACCTGGAAGACGTGCCACTCCGCCGCCTCCATGGTGTCGAACACCTGGTCCACAAACGTGCGCGGAACCTGTTTGTGAAAGAGGTCGCTCATCGAGTTGACGAAGATCATCCGCGGGCGTGACCACTTCATCGGCTGGTCCAGCCGCTCGGGGCGCAGCGTCAGGTCGAAGCCGGCGGCGAATGGATGTCCGGGCACGCCGCGAAAGCGTTCGGAGAAGCGGGCGGCGTAACAGTTGTCGCACCCGCGCGTGATCTTCGTACAACCGGTGACCGGATTCCACGTCGCGTCCGTCCACTCGATCGCGCTTTTGTCAGCCATGAATGCTCCGCGGGATCGAGCCTAGCACGTGGAGAACAAAGAGGGAACAGATAGACTACCGCAGGTTGTGCGCCAATGCGACCCGCCCATCAATCCATCAGTTTCTCGACGCGTGAAGCATGACAGCGTCCATCCACGTCACCGAGGCCGAGAGCGAAGTGCTGGCCGCCTTGTGGCGCAGCGGCCCCTTGACGCCCACGCGGCTGGTCGAAGCTGTCAAGGGCCGCCGCGACTGGGGCGAGGCCACCATCAAGACCCTGCTCGGCCGCCTGATGCAGAAGAAGGCGGTGCGGTCCAGGCGCGATGACGGCCGCCTGCTCTATGATCCGCTGGTGACGCTCGAAGCCTATGTCGCCGCCGAGGCGCAGCGCCTGGCCGACAGGCTGTTTGAGGGCGACCCGACACGGCTGGCCGAATTCATCATCGAGCGATTTCGCGCCGGGGATCTCGCGCCGGTCGAGCGGTGATGGCAGTGTCCGGTCGCCAGTCCCATTGGGCCCGCTATTGACTCATTCCCTGCCGTTCCGATCGTCAGCATCCACGAACTGAGCTGAACGTCCGGTTGTCGGCGGTGAGCCAACCGCCGCCTCCGACCCAAAGCGGTCATCGCCAACCAGCCGCCTATGCCCTGATTGACATTGCCCGGGCCGCCGCTGTCCATGACGCCCTTGAAGGGGCGGCGGCATGGCGGACGAGCAGGAACCGGCGAGCGGCGTCCAGCCCCCGGAAACCGATGACGGGGGGACGATGCACATCCACAAAGCCAAGCCGTTTCATGGCGTTCGCGAGTTCCTGAGGGAATATGCGATCATCGTGCTGGGTGTGATCACGGCTTTGGCGGCCGAACAAGCCGTCGAGTGGCTACACTGGCGCTCCCTCGTCGCCGAAGGACGTGGCGATCTGGCCGCGAGCTACGCCAGCCTGAAACTCACAATGCGCGAACGCCAGCTGATGTCCGGCTGCATCGGTCGACGACTGGACGAGATCGGGACAATCCTGGACCAAGCGTCCGAGACGGGGCGTCTGCCTCCGATTGGGGATATCGGGACGCCGCCTGACCGCCTGTGGGCGGAGCCAAGCTGGCAGACTCTAGTGACTACTGGGACGGCCGCCCACTTCCCGCGCTCCGAGGCGGCTCGCTACGCTGGGATCGAGACTTACGTGGAAACTATGTCGGCGTCCGCTGACCGAGAGGTGGTGACCTGGACCCGCCTCTACACAATCGTCGGTCCGGGCCGCAGAACCGGGGATACTGAACTGGCGTCGCTTCGCGGGGCTCTGGCCGATGCGTTGTACGAAGCGCGGGGCATGAAGCTCGGGAGCGATCAGATTACGCGAGACATTGACGAAACCCCGCTTGATACGAGCGGTTGGCGTCGCCGACATCTTCCCGGCTTCGATCTTCAGCGCGGCGAGCGCGCGAAGGCGAATGCTATCTGCCGGCCCATCGGTCCCGCCCCCACCGGCTACAACGAAGCGCCTCTCCAGTTCTTGCCGCTGTAACGGGCGCCTCGGAGGCGCTCCCTCGCGGCCGCGCCAACTTCCGTTTCCCACCCCGAGCCGACCTTCGGAAGGTCCGCTTAAGGGCGCGGTGACGATGACCGCTCACGATCCGAAGCAGACGCCCAGCGCCGACGCGTCTTCATGCTACCGCGTTGCGCTCGCCAGTGTCGCTATCAGCGGCTGCGCTTAGCGCGGATGGCTCATGCGTCGCGAGAGCCGCAGCCTGCGGGGCTTACGAGCCTGCGTGTCTCATCGAAGACGCTCGAATGCGATGGGACGACGCCCCTCGAACCGCAGGCTGAAGACATCCGGGGTCAGCATTTCGCGCCACTCGGCGAACCCGAACCGCGGATTGGTCGTGCGTAAGATCGACGTGATCAGGGTTCTATGGGTTGCTACGACGGCGCAGCGATGACCGGCACTGCGAATATCGGCGAGCGCTGCCAATCCTCGGTCCGCAGCTTGCCTCAGGCTCTCGCCTCCGACTGCCCGGTAGTTCTCGTCGGCAAATGAGCGATGGAGATAACCGACAACATCCTCGATCTCCTCGCTCGAACGCACGCGCTCACGAAGTCGATCGTCGACCTTGATTTCGGTTTGCAGTCGTCTCGCCAACGGGGAAACGGTGGACACCGCTCTTGCGTACGGGCTCGCATAGATCGCGTCTGGACCTGATGGGATGAGCCGATCTGCGAGACGCGCTGCAGCTGCACGTCCCCCCTCGGTCAGGGCTGATTCCGGCAAGCCGCCAGTCGATTGGCAGTGTCGCACCAAAAACAGCCTCATCGCTCCCGCCCCCGAGCGTCTGGTCAGTGTCCATCCGTGTTTGCGGATTGAGCTTGGCTGATCCGCCGCGCGACGTGCGGCATGACCTCGTCCAGCAGAGCTAGGCAGTCCCGATAACCCGCCAGACCAAGTTCATAGGGGTCCGGGATGCCGCCTTTATGCTCGTTCGCGACGATCACGCGTGTCTTGTCTGCGCCGAGGAGGGAACGGACCTGGTCGGCCTCATCGTGGCCGACGCAAACGATCCATTGGTACTGGTCGAGATCCAGGTTCCCGACCCAGCGACTGACATGGACGCTCAAATCGACTCCGCGTTCCTTCATACACGCAACGGAGCGTTGATTGGCGGGACGGCCTGCCAACGCCTCACGCACGCCGGCGCTTTCCACTCGGAAGGCAGGGCCGAGGTGCTGCTGCAGCACCGCCTGCATCATCGGGCTGCGACTGATGTTGCCAGCACAGACGCACAGAACCTTTTTCATCACCCCGACGCTAACTTGAGGGGCTTCGCCGTCAAGACGCGAGATGGGTCGCAGCCGCTATGAGGGACCCGCTCCGGTTGGAAGCCGGCTCTCGGTTCCGGATCGGAGCCGGTGACGGCGGCTAACCACCCCCTGACCGACCCTGGCGGTGTCCGTTTGTCGGCTCGGCTGGGCGCCGTCGGCTTGCGGGCGCCTTCGCTACGAGCACTTTCGACTCGTTGAGCGCCTCGCCGACTGCTCTAACTTGGCCGTCGAGAAGAGGGGAAGGGCGGCGTGGACAAAGCCATTACGGAGATGCTGATACGCCTTTGCAAGGCAAGCCTGGTGGCGGCTATGGCGCTGCTCCTGGGACTCGTCGCGTTCAACAACATCGTTGACTACGGCGACAACTGGTCCTTCGTGCAGCACGTCACGGCGATGGACACCGTTTTCCCCGACTCCACCCAGCGGTGGCGGGCGATCCATTCGGCGCCGGTGCAGCAGCTCTTCTATCTGGCGATCATCGGGGCCGAGGCGTTGAGCGGCGGACTTCTCATGCTCGGCGCGGCGGCCCTGTTCCGCCAGGCGCGCAGCGAGAGCGGCTTTGATCGGGCCCTTGCCCTGCCTGTCGTGGGGCTCACCGTCGCGATGCTCCTTTACGGTGGTGGCTTCATAGCTGTCGGCGGCGAATGGTTCCTGATGTGGCAATCAAGGTCCTGGGGCGGTTCCGACGCCGCCGCCCGGCTGTTTCTTCTGAACGCCGCTGTTCTGATCGTCCTGCTCGCAAGTCGGGCGCCAGCGGGTGCGGCGCCAAGATCGTGAGCGCTCCTCGCTCCCTTGCGATCGCCGGGCTCGTTCTCTTCGCGTCGTTATGTGGCGGAAGCGCACTTGGCGCGCAGCCGGCCGTTTGGCAGCCATCGCCGGGTCACCGCCAGATCCCGATCTGGCCGGGACCAGCGCCAGATTTGCAGTCGGTCCCGGGCCCGGAGAACCTAACGCAAGGGGCGGTGACCAATGTCACCCGGCCCACGATGACGGTCTATGCCCCGAAGGGGCGGAACACCGGGGCCGCGGTCATCGTCATCCCGGGCGGCGGCTTCCAGATGCTGGCCATCGATCTCGAAGGGACCGAGATCTGCGATTGGCTGACATCCAGGGGCGTCACCTGCGTCCTGTTGAAATATCGCGTCCCGAGCCCGCCTTACGATTGGCGATGCGCTTGCCGACCGCACGATCTGGCGACGCCGACGCCGTCTTTGCAGGATGTCCAGAGAACCGTGAGGCTGGTGCGCTTTCACGCCGCGCAATGGCGCGTCGATCCTCGCAAGGTTGGCGTGATCGGCTTCTCAGCCGGCGGGTTTCTGGTGGCGGAGGTGAGCACGCGCTTCAGGGAACGCCTCTATGCGCCTCTCGACGCGGCCGACCGGGAAAGCAGCCGCCCGGACTTCGCCATTGCGCTCTATCCCGGACACCTGGCCCTGGCCAAGGACAGCATCGCGCTCAATCCCGATATCGCCAGCCACATCACGCGTGAGACGCCACCGACGTTCCTGCTGCAGAACGAGGACGATCATGTCGACGAGGTCGAGGATTCGCTCAGCTATTACATGGCGCTGAAAAAGGCCGGCGTTGCCGTGGAGTTGCACGCCTACGCCCACGGCGGCCACGGCTTTGGTCTGCGAAAGACCAATCTTCCCGTGTCCGGCTGGCCTCAGCTGGTGGAGCGCTGGCTGCGAACGATCGGGATGGTTTCGGAGTGACGCCGCTCGAACGGCCGCCCCTCCCGTGAAGGGATCAGGGCAGATCTGCGCGAAACTGGCGCGCGCACTCACCGGCCAGATCGGGAATCCTGAAAGGGCCGTTTTCGACCAAAAGGGGACATTGACCTCCGCTGCAAGGCTGCGACTCTCTCCTCATGGGTGCAAAGCGGCTGCCATACAAAGAAGGGTCTGTGTTCTTCGTGCCTCTCAGGTCGGGAGGCCATGGGCGCGGCGTGATCGCTCGCTCTGGGCCTCGAGGTAAAATCCTCCTTGGGTATTTCTTCGGCCCGAAGATACGGGATGAACGCGTGTCGCTCGATGGGCTTTTGCCGGGGGACGCAATTGTCCGCCTCCGTTTTGGTGACCTTGGGCTGCTCAGCGGCGATTGGAAGCTAATCGGCGAGATCGCCCCTTGGTCCAGAGCTGACTGGCCCATCCCTGAGTTCCTATGGACCGACGCCCTGAATGTCATTCCAGATCAGGTCGTCGTCTACACGGATGAGGATTTCGACAAGGGGGGCATCGGTCGGCAGGAGCGCCGAAAGTCTATCCCGCCTGGGCTCGAACGGGCCGGCCTTTCGGGAAGCGGAGCAGTCGAAATCAAGCTGTCGAGGCTATTGGGTTAGGTCCGCCTTCCACCCGACCCGGTCATTCCCGACGGCAGCTTCCGGGCAGGTACATCGTCGCGGAATTGTCCAGGAACCGGTGCGTCAGCGGACCCGAAGTGTTGACCGCCGCAGGTGGAATGACGGACCGAGCGAGAGTCCCCTTCCGCGCGACCGTCCGTGGGCAAGGGTGGTTTTCGGACGGGGTCTCCAGGCGACGCCGCTCACGCCCTGACGAAGTTCATGGGTCCGAGGAAGTCCATTTTGCCGATATCGACGCCGTTGTGGCGGAGGATCGCGTAGGCCATGGCGATGTGGAAGAAGATGTTCGGGATCGCCACCTGCAGCAGATAATCCTCGCCACGAATGATCTTGCCGGGCGCCCAGGAGAGACTGACAGTCCGCTCGCCTGCGCCCGCATAGTCTGCCGCCTTGACGCTCCCGACAAAGGCGACGGTCTTGCGGATACGGGCGCGCAGCTCGCCCAGCGTCTGCTCGTTGTCTTCATGCCGGGGCGGTGCCTGGCCCGAGAGCCAGGCCGCGGCCGCTTTGACATAGTCGCATGCGCTTTGCACCTGATAGGCGAGCGGCTGCATGTCAGGCGCGAGCCGGCTCGTCATCAGCACCCTGTCGTCGAATTTCTTGGCGGCCGCGTGCTGCTCGGCCCTGACGAGGCAGACCTCCAGGTTCTTCAGGCTCTGCGCGCACTGTGAAACCACCTGATAGTACATGGGGACCTTCTATCGCCTTGCGGCTCGCCGCTGCGGGCCCATCCCGTCAGCCAAGCTCGGCCGTTAAGGTAGTGAGACCTGGAAGACCGGCAATGGATGCGTGGGCGGAGAGGATGACACGGTTCCAGCCGCCGTCGGTGGCTTGGAGATGCCGGGACAGGAGCTCCTGTCGCTTTATCTCTGGAGCCGGACTTTTTTCACGGCCGAGCCGGTGCGAACCAGCTAGGGGTCCACCGGAGGGATGACGGCGCGCCATGCGCAATCGATGCGGCTAGGCAAATGGCTCGGTGTCTTTCGCGACGATCTTGGCCAGCCGTTTGTTGAGAGATCCGAATAAACGCTGGAAACGATCCACCGTCGCCACCGTCGCGATGGTGTCCGGCGTGGAGCCCATCTTGTCGAGGAGCAGGCGAGCCGGCCGCGTCTTGTGAAAGTCGATACCCAAGTCTGCAAGCGCAGCCTCATAACGCTTAGCGGCCCGGGGAATCTCTGAATTCAACGTCAGGGTCTTGCCCGAAAGCTCCTTCAGGGTAAGTTCCCTGAGATCCTTTACATCGACGGGTTCGCCGGACCGGGAGAGTATGAGGCCGGCGAAGCTGGATCGCCGATCATCGCACTCGATACGGCGCTCGGATTTCAGCCGCCGCTAACCGCTAAGATACATTTTCTCTTCGTTGAAGAGCGCAGTGATCGCGCCGATCACTTGCGCCAGCAGGTGGCGCTGCGAACCCTGCCGTCGAACTTCAGCGTGGTCGTCGAAGGCAGCGTTAAGTTCGAGGTCGCGTTCGCACGAAGGCGCGCGAGTTTCATGCGGTACGGCAGACTGATACCGACCTTCGCCTTCATTGATCCGTTCGGCTGGACCGGCGCCCCCTTCAGCTTGGTCACGCAGATTTTGGCGGAGCGAAGCTGCGAGGTGTTCGTCAATTTCATGTACGAGGAAATCAATCGCTTCATCGGTCACCCCGATCAGGTTGCGAATTTCGACACCTTCTTCGGCGCCGACGACTGGAGGCGGTGCATCGCCGAATCCGACCCGCGTGTGAGAAACCGTTGCCTCCACGATCTCTATCTGAGGCAACTGCATACAGAGGCGCTGTTCGTGCGCTCGTTCGAGATGTCCAATGCGCGCGACGTGACCGACTACTACCTGTTCTATGCGACCAACGAACTGTTGGGCCTGAGGAAAATGAAAGAGGCCATGTGGAAAGCAGACGAGAGCGGCGAATTCCGATTCTCCGATGCGACCGATCCGAACCAGCTCGTGCTGTTTGAGAGTGTCCCCAGTTTCCCAACGTTGCGAGCGCGGATCGTCGCCAAGTTCGCGGGCAGGCAGGTGCCGGTCCGTGAAATCGAAAAATTTGTGGTTGTCGAAACCGCTTTCCGGGAGAGTCACTACAAGGGCGTCTTGAAGGCGCTGGAGAGAGACGGCGTGGTGAGTGCTCTACATCCTGGCGCCGCCCGGAGGGCTGGGACGTTTGCCGATCCGGCAATGATGGTCCGCTTCGCCTGATCGTTTTCGGGCCTGGGCTGCGTATCGCGGGGTGGCCGCATTCTCTTCTATGCGTGATAGATAATGTCGTGAGGTTCGGACGGTAATGTTGCCAGTCGATCGCTCCACGAACTCGCAGCTTGGCGAGCTTATCGTCGAAC
Organism: Caulobacteraceae bacterium; assembly: GCA_036491275.1. Taxonomy (GTDB): domain Bacteria; phylum Pseudomonadota; class Alphaproteobacteria; order Caulobacterales; family Caulobacteraceae; genus Acaudatibacter. The sequence goes on along the minus strand of DASXCH010000049.1, from coordinate 28,851 downwards.
ATCAATTCATTGCGGAGAGTTTGCGACGGTGTTGGTCGCTCGACGTCACGGACGTGGAAGTGCTCCGCTCCGAGATAGACACCTTCGGCTACGACTTGGTTATGGCGCGCGGCGCGATCGTGCGCCACATCCAGCTCAAGTCGTCAGTGCTCGGCGGAAAGACAGACCAAATCAAAATCGGTCTGAGGCTGTCGGAGAAGCCGAGCGGCGGCGTCAACTGGATAATTGTGACTAAGGACCTGCAATTCGACCATTTCCTTTGGTTAGGCGGGTCGCCTGGAGAAGCTCTGCGAGACATAAGAGGATGGAAGGTGGCGAAGCATACGAAAGCGAACGCGCAGGGCACGAAGACGAGCCGCGCGGGCCACCGCCTTGCCCGCCGAGCCCAATTCGAGAGAATCGACACAATTCACGAGGTGCTTGTTCGGTTGCTTGGACCACTCCAGTGACGTGAGCGACTCTACCGGACATTACCTGCTTTTACCCAATTCATTAACTACAGGTGCGCTGACCCGTTGGGTTAGACCCGCAATTCATTGAAAAATGGTGGGTGATACAGGGCTCGAACCTGTGACCCGCTGATTAAGAGTCAGCTGCTCTACCAACTGAGCTAATCACCCGCCGCGTCGGCCTCGGGCCCTATGGCCCCCCGCGCGAGGCGGCGGAACATAGGGGAAAAGACCCGGAAGGCAAGCGGCGGCCGCCCGACCTCATTTCCTCCACGCGCCGAGCACCGTGATCATCTCCTCCACGGTCAGCGTCCGGCCGTCGATCGTCTCTCTGATCGGCTCGTACGCCCGAAGCATGCTTCGATAGCGATCCGCCGTCGGTTTGTGGGGTTTGTAAAAGTCGAGGCGGTCGCGAAAACGGCCGAACCGCTTCACGTTCCTGGCGAGAAGAAAGGCGATGCCATAGCTGGCTTCTTCGAGATTAGGGTCGAAGCCCGGGCATCGAACCTCGGGGAAGTGGGGCGCCGCTTCGGCTAGGCGCGCCATGTCATCGTCGCTGAGCGCCTCGGACGAGCCCTCGAGAAGCACCCACATATCGAGCACGTCCAGCACGAAACGCACCGCGTCCAGGGTGTGTCTGCGATCGTGGAAGATGTCGCGTAATTCCCAATCGAGCGCCCAGTAGTGGCCGCCCTTGATCGCCGTCTCTACGAAGTGGCCGAGCCGGGCGCTCCCGGAGCCGAGCTCGCCCATCACGTCGCAAAGCATGAAGGCGATCAGCTTCTCACCGTTGCTCAAAAACGGTTCGCAGGGCTGTGTCTTGGGCGCCGGTCCGCTTTCAAGGAGGCGGCCAGTGGCTTCTGGGCGCGAGGGGGCGGTGGCCTCGCCGGGCCGCCCCATATCGAGGCGCTGATGCAAAGGGCTGTCGATATGCATGATGAAACGTTCTCCAGGTTTGAAAGTCAGGGTGCGGATGAAGTTGCGGATCGCGCCGCGGCGTGACGGTGCACTGGCGGGGCCCGCGCGCCTGGTGGCGCGGCCATGGCGGAAAAGGAGGGCGCCCATTACGTGGTCATCCAGTCGTCATCGTCGTCATCCGCGAAGATGCTCCTCGTCGCCCTTCGGTCCAGATGCGCCGTGGGCTTGGTCAGCGGCCGGCTCATGCAGGCATAGCGCGTCTCGTCGGCGATATGGTCTTCGGCCCGCGTGTCCAGGTCCTCGAGGTTGTAAGGGTCATGCGGCAGGTTCGGCACCGTGCGGATGAAATCCAGGCAGGTGTCGAACACATAGAGCATCGGCCGCTCGCCATCGCCGCGGATGCGCGTCCGCATCTGGTCCCAGCCGCTGATCGGCCCGTCTCTGCCGACGCGCGTGTTGTCGGCCTTGATGAGGGTGACGCCCACGGCGCCCATCCGCTCGGCGATGGTCGGCCCGCTGGCGTGGCTGGTTATGCCTGGGTCGGCCCAGCCATATTCGATGCGCTCGCCCGCCGCCCGCTCCCGGTCCAGGATGCCGGCGGCGATCTCCTCTGCGTCCAGGCGCAGACCCTCGCCGCGGCGATTGGCGCCATACCATTCGCGATAGCGGACGAGGGCGCCCTGCGGGATGATCCCCTCCGGATGGTGATAGTCGTCCGCCGCCACAGCCCACCAGCCGACGCTGAAGGGCGAGGCATAGGCCCAGTCGAACGAGCGGAACCGGTTCCATTCCTGCGGGATGCGGAAGGGGGTGACGATGTTGCGGTTCGACCAACGGTCGAAGAACGCCCCCAGCACCGCGTTCCAGTCGCCCTCCAGCCAGGCCTTCACCAGGGCCTCCGAGCCGCTCTGGCTCAGCCGCGCCACATAGCCCGGGTCGCGCTCCAACAGCTTGGGGTTGTCGGTCAGGCGCGCGGGAATGAACAGCCGGTCGATCGAGACGCTCGAGCCGTCGAACGGGTTGCGGAATTCCTCCCACACCACCGTATGGGGCCCGTCGTCGATATAGCGCTTCTTCACCCAGCCGTGGCCCGGTCCGCCTGGGTTGCAAGTGGCGCGAAACCCGCACGGCACGCCCTGGGCGCTGCGCAGCGTGGCCTTCAGCTTGTCCACCGGCCCCGGCATTGGGAACTGGGTCAGTTCCTCGACATAGACGCGGGTATAGGAATGGCCCTGGTAGAGATCGGCGTCTGCGTCGTTGTCCAGGTGGCGGCAATAGAGCACCGCCCCGTTGGGCCATTCGAACCGCATCTTCGATTCGAACCAGGCCACGCCGTAGCCATAGATCTCCCGCGCGCGTTGGATGGTCGGGGCCAGGGCCGTCTGGGTCCGCCGCACCAGCAGGCCGCGGGCGTGGGGGCCATATTTGGCCGCGTGCAGCGCGAAATCGCCCAGCACGCCGTCGGTCTTGCCACCGCCGCGGGCGCCGCCATAGATCACCTCGGAGACTTCGCTCAGCACGAAGTCGCTCTGCGGCCCCGGTTGGGGCAGCCATGTTGTCATGGTTCATCTCCTTCGATGGGTTCAGGGTCCCGGCGCGCCTGCTCGGCCGCCGCCCATTCCAAGAGGCCCGTGTGGGCCGCCGCCGGCGTCTCCGCCGTCGGCCCGTGCTCGAGCTCCCAGGCCTTGACGTAGAGGCGCGCCGCCAGGGCCAGGCTGGCGATGGTGTTCAGCGCCTCCGCCGCCTTGGCGCATCGGATCAGCGCTTCGGTCGTCGTCGACTGTGGGTCTGTCTCGTGGGTCATGTTCATGTTTCGTTCTTGATCAGGGTATTTGCGGTAGGCAAAGCTACGAGTCAAGGGCAAATTTCAGAAAATAAGAGTTCGTCACAAACCGCCCGAGTCGCGGTTCACTCGAGGGTGCGACATATTGCGATGTGACAATGAATGATAGATTGCTGTATGCAATAAATTGTGCTAGACTCCAGCGTTTTCCAGACAGCGAAAGGAATCTCGATGACCGATCCCGCACCACCCTCGGACCGTGACTTGAAAGGCCGCTTTCTTCCCGGCCATGCCGGCGGCAGGCCGTTCGGCGCGCGCAGCCGCGCATCGCACAAGATGGTCTTGACGATCCTCAAGGACTTTGAGGCCAACCAGGCGGAACTCCTGGGCCGGCTGCGCAGCAGCTACACGCCGAGCTATTTCAATACCTTGGCGCGAATGCTGCCGCAGATGGCCCAGACCGAAGTGTCTGAAGCCGGCGACTACTCGGACGCTGAGGCGGCCCGCGTCACGCGCAAGCTGCGCGAGATGTTCGCAGTCACCACCGATCCTCGGACCGCCCTTTCCGAGATGGAGGCGATCCTGGCCTCGGACCCGGCGGAATGAGGGACCTGTCAAGGTCGCTGGACACCATTATTAATGGGGAATCGTCCATGTTTATGGACGTTAATGGTGGCCGATTTTCCCGGTCCGCCGACCCTTTCGATCACGCTCCCAACCCAACCAAAACCGTCATGGCCGGGCATGTCCCGGCCACCCATGAACACCGCCCTGCGTGTGGCCATGCTGGGCATGGCCACTCATGGGTTCGCGCCGAATGGGTCCCCGGCACGAGGCCGGGGATGACGGCCGTGGTGGGCGGGACGAGAACATCGCTCGCCGGCTCTTTGGTCCGTCCCGACCCACCCTTCTCCGTCATCCCGCACGAAGGCCCCGCGGGTCCGGCCACAGGCCGGCCCGAGGATAAACTCCGGCCGGAGATGCGGGACCCAGCGGCGGCAGGCGCCGGCGGACCTTCCCCCCTGCCTCCCGATGCTCGGCGGTCGCCAGAAGGCTGACCGTTGGCATCCACCGACCTTTTGGACTTTGAGAACTGGCTGGTCATTGAGACTGATAGGTGGCGAGGCGTGGCTAGCTCTATCTTCGGTCGCTCGCCCCTTCGCCACTTATCGGCAGTGCCTGATCAGCTGGCTCTGAAGGCGCGCCGGATCGGTGAGGGTGTCGAAAAACCCATCCATGAATCGCTCGGTTTTGTCGCGAACTCTCGCGCTGATCTTCGGCTCATGGTCGATCAGCGCCCTCATGTCCGCCCGGCGGGCCAGATACTCCTCGGCCACCGAAGGGATCTCGCCGTTCATGGCGCAATAGCCGCGGAAAAAGCGTTCGGTCACCTTCTCGATCGGAAAGCCCACCGGCGGGAGGGCGTAAGGGGAATCAACGAAGCCGGTGAGGTCGAAATCGTAAGGCACGGGGACCACGTCTCGCGCGGTCGCCGGCTTGGCGTCGGGCGCGGCCAGGAGCCGCGCGTTATGACAGCAGGTCTCGCCAGCCGAAGCGGCCAGGAAATCCCAGTCCAGGTTGCCGATCATATACTCGAGCATGGCCGCGCGGGTTGTGGCGTGGGGGTCGAGCTGCGCCATCGAAAGCACGCGGGAGGGTCCTTTAACCTCCTCGCGGTCATTGCGTCCTGCCACCGAGCGGATGTCCTCGATCAGATAGCCGAACCGCGTAAGGCTCCCATCGGCGGAGCTGTCGCGGTAGGTGACCTCGGCCGCGCGCACGCGAAAGCTCATCGGCGTGATCAGGTTGTAGAGTTTGTAGATCAGGTATTCGAGCCTCACTCGCTGCTCGAAATCGGGGGCTGTCTGGCAATAGGCGACAAGCTTCAGGCGGCGCTGGCCGTGGAACAGGCTCCCCTTCAATGCCGCATTGTCGAACAGCAGGTAGATTGGCGGAAACTCGCAGTAGTACTTGCGCCGGGTGACGCCGCGGGCGCGCAACTGGATCGGAAGGGTCTGGGCGGCTCCGGCCTCATCGGTCACGGTCAAAGTCGCCGGGTAGGGCTTGAGGGAATACTTCGCGTCGTTCGTCAGTCTCCTGAAGGGTCCGGTCAGGGTGATGCGAAGAGGCGCTTCGTCGGCGAAGAGGGGGTTCGCCGCCATGGCCGGCGAGCCGATCGCCCACGCCAGCGCCAAAAGAGCCCAGAATGCTTTGGTCATTGCCTTGATCATCGGCGCCCCCCCAAAGGTCTTCAGCCGAGTCTGACACGGGACCAAGGGATCGGCGAGATTGCAGGGCGCGACGCGCCGGCAAGCAGGGCAAGATCGCGCGCTTAAATCCACGCTCCATTGTTGAGGCTGGCCATGGCCGCCTCGTGGGCGGCGCCCTCGGCCAGGATCCAGGCGACGAAGGCTTTCACCTGCGGCAGCCGCGCCTTGGCCTTGGGATGGACGACGTAATAGGCGAAGTCGACGCTGGTGGAGATGGCCATGGGGGCGGTGAGGCGGCCGGCGTCGAGGTCGTCCTGGGCCAGCGCCCGCTTGGCCAGCGCCACGCCGCGTCCGGCCAGCGCCGCCTCGATCACCAGGCTCGACTGGTTGAACCGCGGCCCCCGCGTGCCGTCGACGCCTTTGATCCCGCGCGCGGCCAGCCACATCTGCCAGTCGGGGCAGCTCTCGTCGGCGTCCGGCGAGCCGTCGTGCAGCAGGACGTGGCCGGCGAGGTCCTTGGGCTCGTGCAGCGGCGTGGCGGCGTTGAGTTCGGCGCTCATCACCGGGATCACCGTCTCCTGCATCAGCCTCTGGGTCTCCAGCCCCGGATAGGCGCCGGCGCCGTAGCGGACGGCGAGGTCGATGTCGCCGCCGGCGAGATCGACCACCTCCATGTCGGCGGAGAGCCACACGTCGACCTGCGGGTGAGCCTGCTCGAAGCGGCCGAGGCGGGGCACCAGCCATTTGGCGGCGAAGGAGGGCGGGGCGGTCAGCGTCAGGCGCCGGCCGTCGACGGCGGCGGTCAGGAGGGAGGCGGCCTCGGCCAAGCGGTCGAAAGCCTCGCGCAGGGCGGGCAGGGCGGTCTGGGCGGCGTCGGTCAGCAGCAGGCCGCGCGGCGTGCGCTTGAAGAGGGCCGCGCCGATGTAGTCCTCGAGGTTCTGGATCTGCTGCGAGACGGCCCCGGGCGTCACCGACAGCTCATCGGCGGCGCGGCTGAAGTTGAGGTGCCGGGCCGCGGACTCGAACGCCCGAAGGGCGTTGAGCGGCGGAAGGCGGCGCCGTCCCTCCATGAGATTTCCTGAAGCCTCCGGCAGAACTCCTGCGGTTGCGAAATGGACCCTGGCCTACCAGTTTGCAAGGCGTCGGTTGGCGTCCGGCCCTTCGCCGGCCGATGGCGGCGGGGCGGGTCCGAAGCGTCGGGCCCGTCCCGCCGGCAACCGGTTCCGAAGCTCATGCCTATCAGGGAAGCTGAAAACGGGCGCTCCAATCAGATGACCGCACGCTCGCATCATCGCCGCCGCTCCCTCGTGGTCCTGGACGGCCAGGCCTCGGCCACGGGGAGGGGCATGGGGCGCGTGACCCTGGCCGGCGCCGGTCCTGGCGATCCCGATCTCATCACCGTCAAGGCGCTGAAGGCGCTCGAGCGCGCCGACGTTGTGGTCCACGACGGCCTCGTCTCCGATGAGATCCTCGGCCTGATCCCGGAGCGGGCGCGCCGGATCAGCGTGGCCAAGCGCAAGTCGCGCCATTCCTATTCGCAAGGCGAGATCGATCGCCTGCTGGTGGCCTTCGCCCGCCAGGGGCTCGACGTCGTCCGTCTCAAGGGCGGCGATCCCTTCGTCTTCGGCCGCGGCGGCGAGGAGCTGGAAGCCTGCCGTTCGGCCGGCGTCCCGTGCGAGGTGATCCCCGGCGTCACCGCGGCGCTCGCCGCCTCGGCCGGCGCGCAGGCGCCGCTCACCCATCGCGGCGCGGCCCAGGCCGTCACCTTCGTCACCGCCCATGGCGCCGGCGGGGAAACGCCGCAGCTCGACTGGACGGCGCTCGCCAGGGCCAACCAGAGCGTCGTCATCTACATGGGCCTGACCAAGGCGGCCGAGATCGCCGCGCGGCTGATCGCCGCCGGCCGCGATGCGGCCACCCCGGCCCTGATCGTCGAGAACGCCAGCCTGCCCACCGGGCGAAGCGTCGCCACGACCCTCGCCGGCCTCGGCGCCGCGGCCGAAGGCCTCTCCGGCCCGGCGCTGCTGATCGTCGGCGAAGCCATGGCCCTGGCGGAAATCCTCCCCTGTGCAACGGGTGATGTGGCTGCCCCCTCCACCCCTTCGGGGTCCCCCTCCCCCGTGAACGGGGGAGGATCTGGGTGGATCTCCCCCTGCGAAGCGGGGGGAGTACCGGCGAAGCCGGGGAGGGGGGCCGCATGAAAGCCCTCACCGCCAACCGCCTGACCGACGGCGAGGTCGTGTTCTGGAACGCCGGCGCCTGGGTCGAGCGCTTCGAGGACGCCGAGTTCTTCGCCGCCGACGAGGGCGCCGACGCCGCGCAGGCGCGCGCCCAGGCGCAGATCACCCTTCTGGTTGACCCCTACCTCATCGACGTCATCGACGAGGGCGAGGGCCCCGCGCCGCTCTCCTACCGCGAGCGCCTGCGCGCGCTCGGGCCCACCAACAAGCCCGACCACGGCAAGCAGGCGGCCGGCGGCGCCGGGATCGAGCGCCTGATGCACGCCCACGGCGCCGCCCGCTCCACCGGCCGCGTCAACCTCATCAGGCGCAAGTGATGTACCTCTACGACGACATCGACGAGGCCATGCTGGCGGACCGCACGGCGGAGTTCCGCGCCCAATGCGCGCGGCGCCTGGCCGGCGAGATCACCGAGGAGCAGTTCAAGCCGGTGCGGCTGATGAACGGGCTCTATCTGCAGCTGCACGCCTACATGCTGCGCATCGCCATCCCCTATGGCACGCTCGACAGCGCCAAGCTGCGCAAGCTCGCCCATGTCGCCCGCGCCTACGACCGCGGCTACGGCCACTTCACCACCCGCACCAACCTCCAGCTCCACTGGATCAAGCTGCGCGACGCGCCGACGATCCTCGACGAGCTTGCCGAGGTCGGGCTGCATTGCATCCAGACCAGCGGCAACTGCATCCGCAACCTCACCGCCGATCCGCACGCCGGGGCCAGCGCCGACGAGGTCGACGATCCGCGCATCTGGGCCGAGGCGATCCGTCAGTGGTCGACGTTCCACCCGGAATTCTCGTTCCTGCCACGGAAGTTCAAGATCGCGGTCACCGCCGCGCCGAAGGACCGGGCGGCCGTCCGCATCTACGACATCGGCCTGCGGCTGCATCGCGATGGCGCGGGCGCGCTCGCCTTCGAGGTGCGGGTGGGCGGCGGCCTCGGCCGCACGCCCTATCTCGGGCCGGTCATCCGCGAGAACCTGCCGGCCCGGCATCTGCTGAGCTACCTGCAGGCGATCCTGCGCGTCTACAACCGCTTTGGCCGGCGCGACAACCTGTGGAAGGCGCGGATCAAGGTCCTGGTCGCCAGCCTCGGGGCCAAGGACTTCGCCCGCCAGGTCGAGGAGGAATGGGCCAGGAGCGATACGGCCGCGGTCGATCTTCCGGATACGGAGCTCGCCAGGATCCGCGGCTGGTTCCAGCCCAGCGGCTTCGAGACCCTGCCGGCGCGCTCGGCGGCGTTCGAGGCGGCCAAGACCGCCGATCCGGCTTTCGCCCGCTTCGCCCGCAACAACATCCTGCCGCACAAGGTCCCGGGCTACGGCCTGGTCAACATCGCGCTGAAGACGCCGGGCGAGACGCCGGGCGACATGTCGTCGGACCAGATGGACGTCGCCGCCGACCTCGCCGAGCGCTATTCGCTGGACGAGATCCGCGTCTCCTACGAGCAGAACCTGCTGCTGCCGCACGTCAGGCTCGACGACGCCCACGCGGTGTGGACGAAACTGGTCAAGGCCGGCCTCGCCAGCCCGAACCTCGGCCTCATCAGCGACATCATCGCCTGTCCTGGCCTCGACTACTGCGCCCTGGCCAACGCCCGGGCCATTCCCATCGCCCAGTCGATCGCCCGCCGCTTCGCCGATCCCGACCTCGCCGAGAAAGTCGGTGAGCTGAAGATCAAGATCAGCGGCTGCATCAACGCCTGCGGCCACCATCACGTCGGCCACATCGGCATCCTCGGCGTCGATAAGAAGGGCGAGGAATTCTACCAGCTGACCCTCGGCGGCTCGGGCGAAGACGACGCCAGCCTCGGCCAGATCCTCGGGCCCGCCCTGCCGGCCGACAAGGTCGCCTCCGCCATCGACCAGATGGTCGGCGTCTATCTGGGCGCGCGCCAGGGCGGCGAGCGCTTCATCGACACGGTCCGCCGCGCCGGGCTCGAACCCTTCAAGGAGGCCGTCTATGCCCAAGCTGCCCAAGTTGATTGAGTGGCGCCGCGGGCGGGCCGCCCCGGCCGCCGACGCCTTCGTCTTCATCGCCGACGACGAGGAGGTCCCGGCCGGCGACGTCATCGTTTCCCTTACGCGCTTCCATGCCGAGGGCGAGCGCCTGATCGGCGAAGGTCGGCAGGTGGGCGTCAGGGTCGCCGCCGGCGAGGACGTCGAGAGCCTGGCCTATGACCTGCCGGCCATCGCCCTCGTCGCCCTGGAGTTCCCCAAGTTCAAGGATGGCCGGTCCTACAGCGCCGCGCGCATCCTGCGCGAACGCTTCGGCTACCAGGGCCAGGTGCGCGCCGTGGGCGACGTCCTGCTCGAGCAGGCCAGCTTCATGATCCGCTGCGGCTTCGATGCCTTCGCGCCGGCCGACGGCACGGGCGCGAAAGACTGGACGGCGGCCGCCGCCCGCTACCGCCACGTCTATCAGCGCGCGGCCGACGATCGCGAACCCGCCTTCGCTCTGCGCAGCGCGGCGTTTGCCCCCTCCACCACTTTGTGGTCCCCCTCCCCCGTGAACGGGGGAGGATCCATTGCGGATCTCCCCCTGCGAAGCGGGGGGAGGGCCGGCGAAGCCGGGAGGGGGGCGGCGAACTCAGGCGAGCCTGTCCAGGGTGAGGCCGCATGAGCCTCGCCTACGCCGAACTGGACACACAGGCCCATCTGGCCGCCCGGCTGGATGCGGAGCTGCGCGACGCCCATCCCTCGACGATCCTCGCCGAGGCGCGCGACCTCTACGGCGACAGGCTGGCGCTGGTCTCCTCGTTCGGCGCCGAGTCGGCGGTGCTGCTGCACCTGGCCAGCCGCGTCGACCGCGACATCCCGGTCCTCTTTCTCGATACCGGCATGCTGTTCGCCCAGACCCTCGACTATCGCCGCCAGCTCGCCTCGGAGCTCGGCCTCACGGACGTGCGCGACCTGCGCCCCCGCTTCGAGGACCTGGCCCTGAACGATCCGGATTCCAACCTCTGGCAGTCGGATACCGACGCCTGCTGCCACATCCGCAAGGTCATCCCCCTGGATACGGCGCTGGGGCCGTTCGACGCCTGGATCACCGGCCGCAAGCGCTTCCATGGCGGCGCCCGGCTGCGCCTGCCGGTGGTCGAGGAGGCTGACGGGCGCCTGAAGTTCAATCCCCTGGCCAACTGGACCAGGCTGGAACTCGACGCCTATGCCGAGAGCCACGGCCTGCCGGCCCATCCTCTGGTCTCCGCCGGCTTCCCGTCCCTCGGCTGCTGGCCGTGCACCGACCAGGTGGCGGAAGGCGAGGATGTCCGCTCCGGCCGCTGGGCGGGTTCGCAAAAGAGCGAATGCGGCATACATACAGCCCGCGCGCCGGGCGCCGCTCCGTTCCTCGGCGCGGACCTCTGACCGGCCGCATTGCGTTGAACTAGAGCCAGAACTCGAGCATTCACTCCCTCATGTCACAGACCGCCGCCCTGAAACGCGATCCTGCGCCAGTTCCCGCGCCAACGCCCGCCAAGGCGCGCGGCGCCTTCTACGTCGAGCACGTGACGTCGGTGAGCCACTGGACGGATTCGCTGTTCTCCCTGCGCACCACGCGCGATCCCGGCCTGCGCTTTGCCAGCGGCCAGTTCGTGATGCTGGGCCTGGAGGTCGAGGGAAAGCCGCTGCTGCGCGCCTATTCCATCGTCAGCGCCCACTATGCAGACGACCTGGAGTTCTACTCCATCAAGGTGCAGGACGGCCCGCTCACCTCCCGCCTGCAGCACATCGCGGTGGGCGACGAGATCCTGGTCGGCAAGAAGCCCACCGGCACCCTGGTGCTGGATGGCCTCAGACCCGGCCGCAACCTCTATCTGCTGGGCGCCGGCACCGGCCTTGCGCCCTTCCTCTCCCTGGTGCGCGATCCGGACGTCTATGAGCGCTTCGACAAGGTGATCGTCACCCACACGGTGCGCGCGGTCGCCGACCTCAACTATCACCGCTTCCTGTCGGAAGAGCTGCCCAATCACCCCGACCTCGGCGAGTGGGTGGCGCCCAAGCTGATCTATTACCCGACGGTGACGCGCGAGGCGTTCCAGACGCAGGGCCGGATCACCGACCTGATCGAGACGGGCAAGCTCTTCGACGACATCGGCCTGCCGCCGCTCGACCGCACCCGCGACCGGGTGATGCTGTGCGGCGGCCCTTCGGTGCTGGCCGACCTCAAGGCCCAGCTCTTGGCCCGCGGCTACGACGAGGGCTCGGTCGCCAATCCCGGCGACTTCGTCCTCGAACGGGCGTTCGTCGAGACTTGAGGGACTTGGCGTGGCGCGCCGTTGGACTATCTTCCTGACTAGCTAGTCAGGAGATTGAATTGAAGACTTCCGCCTGGAAGCTGGAGGACGCCAAGGCCCGCTTCAGCGAAGTGGTGCGTCGCGCGCAGGCGGAAGGACCGCAGCGCGTTACGGTCCGCGGCCGCCCGGCCGTGGTCATCGTGGATGCCGAAGACTACGACCGCATCGCCGCGACCAAGCCGTCGCAGCCTTTGGTGGCTTTTCTCGAGAGCCTCGAATTGGACGGCCTCGACCTGACCCGCGAGCGGGACCTTGGCCGCGACCTCGACTTGTGAAGGGCTGGCTGCTCGACACGAACGTCGTCGCGTCCCTGTCTTCCGTCGGTGGCGCTCCGAGCGTGAAGACCTGGGCCTCTGCCCAGGATGAGGACCGCCTCTATCTCAGCATCTTGACCCTTGCCGAATTCGACCAGGGGATTGCCCGATTGAACGATGACGATACCGCTCGCGCCCGATATCAAACACGGCGCGATGCTCTCGAGGACAGGTTCAGGGGTCGGATCCTTTCGCTCGATGACGCGGCTGTCCGGCTCTGGGGCGAGATCTCAGGTCGCGTCCGTCCAGATTCCGGACATCCGCCGCCAGTTATCGACACCCTGATCGCCGCTACAGCAATCTGCGCGTCCCTCTATCTGGTCACGCGCAATGTCCGCGACGTCGCTCAATCCGGCGCCCTGGTGTTCAACCCTTGGACCGGCGATCCCAGGGACTTCGCCCTGACGACGCCCTGATCAGGCGCCCGGCTTCACCATAATCTTGATCTCGCTCTTGTCGCTCTGAAGGGCAGTGAAGGCGGCCGGGGTCTCATCAAGGCTGACCACGCCGGTGATGGCGTCGGAAAAGCGTGTGCGGCCTTCGGCCAGGCGGCCGAGCGAGCCGGCGAATTCCTCGGGGGTGTAGCCGAGCACGAAGCGCAGCTCGATCTCCTTGGCGATGAAGGCGAAAGGCTCGATCGTGTCGGTCTGCATGCAGACGCCCGCGACCACGATCCGGGTTCCCCTGGGCGCGCCCTGGGCCAGGGCCTGGATGACGCCGGGCGAACCGACGCATTCGAAGATCACCGGCTGCTTCACTTCGCGGCCCTGGGCGGCGGCGATCAGGCCCTCGGCCGGCGTCGAGGGAACGCCGAACTCGGTCCAGGAGGCATGCGGCGAGGCTGTCGCCGGATCGACGAGGCGATGGGCGCCCATGCGCTCGGCCGCCGCCCGCCGCTCGGCTGAGAAGTCGCAGGCGACGATGGGGCCAAGGCCCCTGGCCGCCAGGCTGTCGATGACCGCCAGGCCCACCGGGCCGCAGCCGACGACCATGAACACCTGGTCCGCCGCCGGCTCGGCCTTGGCGACGGCGTGCTCGCCTACCGACAGGGGCTCGGTCAGGGCGGCATGCTCGGCCGAGAGGCCATTGGGGACCTCGATGAGCAGCATGTCCGAGAGCAGCAGCTGCTCGGCGAAGCCGCCGGGGATGCGGCTGGAATAGCCGACCGTCTCGAAGCCGGCCGGCGAGATCAGGCCGGGAATCGAGACCACGCGCGTTCCCGTCTTGAAGCGGCCGCCGCCCGGGCCATTGTCCAGCACCTCGCAGCAGAACTCGTGGCCGAAGACGGTGTCGGCGCCGCGCTTCATGTGGCCCGGCGCGCCCAGGCGCTCGGACATCTCGATCATGTGGTCGTAGTGGTCGAGGGCGTGGAGGTCCGAGCCGCAGATGCCGCAGGCCAGGGTGCGGCAGAGCACCTGGCCGGCCTCGGGCTTGGGGGCGGCCATGTCGTCGACGACGAGATGTCCGGCTCTGCGGATGACCGCGCGCATACTAGGGCCTGCGGACAGTCAGGGTTCGGGCGTGGCGCGGAGCGAATTTTTGTTCCGGGCAGGCGAAGAGCCCGCCTTGGTGTCGACCACCACAAGGGCTCTTCAACGCACTCGGGGCGGAAATTCGCCGCGCCCCGGAGGGGTATGGCCGAAATCGCCCATTTCGGCGTCGCGTCGCCTCGCCGGACGCCCCGTCCGCCTTCGGCCCCGCTCCTGGAACTGAACGATTTCGGCTCATACCACGCTCCGATCCATGGCTGTCCGCAGGCCCTACTCGGCTGCCTCGGGCTTTTTCAGGCCCATCATCGCGGCGATCTCCGGCCGGATGTTCTCCAGCCCCTTTTCCTGGGCATGCTGGGCGATGCGGGCGCCGACGGCGGCCATGGCCGCGCCGGTGAACTCGCCCTTGTGGCCGCCGACCCACTTCATCGACGACTCGCGGTTCTCGTTCAGGCCCTGGAAGCGCGGGGCGACATAGCGGGCGAAGAGTTCGTAGGACCGTTTGGTCCTCTCCCAGGGCGCCCAGTTGTGGGCCATGAAGAGGAAGGCGCCGAAGCCGCCGGACTGATCGATCAGGGCCTGGATCTTGTCGGCCGCCTCGTCCGGCGGGCCGATGACCGTCAGACCCGACTCCACCAGGGCCTCGACCGGATCGCGGCCGGCCTCCACCGGGGCCACCGGCAGGTTGGCGATCTCGCGGAAATAGTAGAGCCACTTCTCCAGGCCGAAGCGGACGTCGGCCACCGCCTGGTCCTTGGTCTCGGCGATGTGCATAGGCCCGACAAGGCGCCAGGCGGCGCGGTCGACGCTGGTCCCGTGCTCCTTGGCCATGTCCTCGGCGATCGCCCAGTTCGAACTCAAGGCGTTGAAGCCGCCGGTCGAGGTGGCGCCCAGCGAGAGGAGGCCCAGGCCATGGCGGCCCGCCGCCCGCGCCCCCGTCGGCGAGACTTGGCTAGCGACCGCGACCTCGATGTGCGGCCGGGTGAAGGGCGTCATCTGCAGGCGCGCCTCGAAGAGGCTGAACCAGTCCGACTTGTGGGTGACGGTCTCGCCGCGCAGGAGCCTCAGGATGACGCCCAGCGCCTCGTCCATCATGTCGCGCTGGCGGGCCGGATCGATGCCCATCATGAAGGCGTCGGCGACCAGGGCGCCCGGCCCGACCCCGAACATGGTCCGTCCGCGGGTCATGTGGTCGAGCTGGTTGATCCGGTCGGCCAGCATGAAGGGATGGTGGTAGGGAAGGGACGAGACGCCGGTCCCCAGGCGGATGTGCTTCGTGCGCTCAGCGGCGGCGGCGATGAACACCTCGGGGCTGGCGATGACCTCATAGCCGGCCGAGTGATGCTCGCCGATCCACGCTTCCTCGTAGCCCAGGGTATCCAGCCACTGGACCAGCTCGAGGTCGCGCTCGATGGCCAGGGTCGGGTTCTCGTCCACCGGGTGGAATGGCGCGATGAACGCGCCGAAGCGAAGTTTGGGGTTCACCTCAGACTGTCTCCCAGTTAACCCGGCGGGATGGCGAGCCATGGGCCTGCGATGCCGGCGCGGCGATTAAACAGACGTTTAAGATGAACGCCAAGCGATGAACCATCGGCCATGAACTATCGCCACGCCTTTCACGCCGGCAATTTCGCCGACCTGTTCAAGCATGCGGTGCTGCTCGAGCTGCTGGCGAAAGTCGCGACGGCCCCAGGACCGCTGACGGTGATCGACACCCATGCAGGGGCGGGCGCCTACGATCTTGGCAGTGACGCGGCCCGGCGGACCGGCGAGGGTTCGGCGGCGAGCGTGCTGATGGCCGAAGAGGCCTCTCCGGGGGTGTTCGCGCCGTTGAAGTCCGCGGTCGGTCGGCTGAACCAAACGGGCGAGCGGCGCTATCCGGGATCGCCGCTTCTCATCGCCCAGGCGCTGCGCGCCCGCGATCAGCTCATCGCCTGCGAGACAAGCCGTGAGGATTTCGAGATCCTGCGGGAGATCCTGCGAAGGCCGGCCGGGTCCTTCGCCGTGCGCGAGGACGGCTGGGAGGTGGCGAGGCTGCGCACGCCGCGTTCGCCCGCATCGGTCCTTGTCCTGATCGATCCGCCGTACGAGGCCGCGGGCGATCCCCAGCGCGCCGCCCAGGCTCTGGGTCAGGTGCTGGGTCGGAACGCCAAGGCGGTCGTCGCGGTCTGGGCGCCGCTGAAGGACCTCGCCTCCTTCGACGCGCTGCTCTCCGATCTCGAGGACGCGGCTCGCGGCCTGCCGATGCTGGTCGCCGAGGCGAGGCTGCGGCCACCCGACGATCCCCTGCGGCTGAACGGCTGCGCGATGATCGTCGTCAATCCCACGCCTGACCTCGAGGCCAAGGCGCGGGAGGCGGCGGACTGGATTGCCCAGGCTTTCGGTGGGGGCATCGGCGTGGGACGGGTGACGGTGTTCGACGCCAGGGCCGTCCATCGCCAGCGGCGGGGCTGAAAAGCTGCCCAGGCCGTCATTCTCCGTTGCGCTCGCAAGCGTGTCGGACTACCAATGTTGCATTGCAGCATAACCGTTCGCCAGCCAGCGCGGGCGCCGATCCGACCCCATTTCAAGGAGTAGGCTTATGGTTTGGATAACCGACAACTACGAAGAGACACGCGAGCAGGCGCGCAAGGCGATGGCTCTGCCGATCGGCTTGGCCTCGCCAATGTGGTTGGCGTTCGGCGCGGCCGCCGGCGCCGGCGTCGCCTGGTGGTGGGCGACCCGCTGGACGCGGGCGGTGAACCTCGAGGCCATGGCCGGCGCGGCCAAGGCCCAGGTGGAGGCGGTCGAGGCCTTCGTCGAGCGGGAGCGTGAGGCGGCCGTCGGGGCCGTGGAGGCAGCCGAGGCGGTACTGGGCGCGGCGGCGATCATCGAACCCCAGGTCGCAGAAGAACCATCGGCGACGGAAGCCAGGTTGGAAGTCGAGAACGCCGCGGCGCAACTCGCGGACGACCTCACCCGCTTGACGGGAATCGGACCCAAGCTGGCCTCGGCCCTCACCGAGCGGGGCATCACCACCTTCGCCCAGCTGGCCGACTGGACCGAGGAGAATGCCGCCGCCTTTGACGCCGAGCTGGGCCTAAAGGGTCGCGTGGCGCGCGACGCGTGGGTCGCCCAGGCTCGCCGTTTGGCCGGCGATACGGACGCCAGCTAGCCGACTTCCTCGGGCGCGATCCCGAACTCGGCCAGGACTTCGGCGGTGTCGGCCCCCAGCTCCGGCGGCTCGCGCCAGATGGCCGCCGGCGTCTTCGAGAAGCGAAGCGGCGGGCGCATGGCGCGATAGCGGCCCTCGCCTTCCAGCTCCCGCTCCTCGAACAGGGTGACGGCAAGCTGCGGGTCTTCGAGCACGTCGCGCGCGCCATTGGCGACCATGGCGGGCACCGAATTGGCGGCGGTGAGCGCCATCCACTCGGCATTGGTGTGGGCCGCGGCCGCCTCGGCCATCATTTCGTAATAGACGCGGACCTTGTCCTTCGACGTCGGGGCCGAGAGGAAACGCTCGCTTTCATAGGCGCCGGGAAGCCCGCCCAGCTCCATGAACCTCGCCGCCTGGGCGCGGCTGGCCGGCTGGACCATCAGCCAGCCGTCCTTGGTGCGGAACGGCTTGCGGTGCGGGGTAATGGTGGTGGTGTGGCCAAAGGCGCCGGTGGGCGGCACGAAGGTCTCGCCGTAAAGGTGCTCGGCCATTAGAAAGCTGGTGTAGCACTCCAGCATAGGAACGCAGACATATTGCCCCTCGCCGGTCCGCTCCTTGTGACGAAGGGCGGCCAGGGCGGCGATCGCCGCGTGCAGGCCGCTGGTCTTGTCGGCGAGGATCGAGGCCGGCGGGCGAAATGGCGCGGCCGGGTCGACCATGCCTTCCAGGCCGAAGGCGCCGCTGGCCGCCTGAATGAGGTCGTCAAAGGCCTGCCGGCCGGCGTAGGGGCCCTCGGGGGCATAGCCCATGGCCTCGACGTAGATGATGTCGCCCTTGACCGCCTTCACCGAAGGATAGTCGAAGCCGAGGCGGGCGACGGAGTCGGGGCGCATGTTGTGGATGAAGATGTCCGCCTTGGCGATGAGGCGGCGCAGGGTCTCGCGGCCGCTCTCCTCCTTCAGGTCGAGCGTCACCGAGCGCTTGTTGCGATTGAAGGCCACGAACATGGGGCCCATGGTCTTGGAGCGCGGCGCCTTGCCCCCTGAGCGCTGACGATCGCCCGACGGCTCCTCGATCTTGATGATGTCGGCGCCGAGGTCGCCGAGGATCTGTGTGGCGTAGGGCCCAAGGACGAACTGGGTGAGGTCGACCACGGTGACGCCGTCGAGCGGTCCAGGGCTGGCCTCAGTCACGGGCGTCTCCTTGAACGACTGTTTCAATTGAACCCATGCGACGAGGCGCCGCGTCCTGGCAATGGGCTTTGACTTCCCCCGGTGAACCGCGTTCAGTTTGGTCCTCGCGGAATCCCGGAGAGCGCGCATGACCGATCACCTCATCGAGACGTTCCACGACGGCGTGGCCACCCTGACCATGAACCGGCCCGAGGCGCGCAACGCCCTCTCCGGAGAGATGCAGGCGGCTCTGTCCGAGGCGCTCCCGCGGCTCTCATCCGACCGGGCGGTGCGGGTGATCGTCATCACCGGCGCCGGCGGGGCGTTCTGCGCCGGCGGCGACGTCAAGGGCTTCGCGGCGCGGAACACGGCCGCGTCGGATGGCGGCGGCGGCCGCTTCGACCTCAAGGAACGGGTCCATGGCCTCCGCGCCGCCATGGAGGTGAGCCGCCACCTCGCCGAGGCGCCGAAGCCGACCTTGGCGGTGATCCCGGGCCCGGCCGCCGGCGCCGGCCTTTCCATGGCTCTGGCCTGCGACATCCGGGTGGCGACCCGGGACGCCAAGCTGACCACGGCCTTCTCCAAGGTCGGCCTCGCCGGCGATTATGGCGGCTCCTATTTCCTCACCCAGCTGGTCGGGACGGCCAAGGCGCGGGAGCTCTATTTCACCGCCGACGTCATCTCTGGCGAAGAGGCCGCGAGGCTCGGCATCGTCAATGAGGCGGTGCCGGCGGAGGAAATCCAGGCGGCCGGCCAGCGGTGGGCGGCGAAGCTCGCCAACCTGCCGACGGTGGCGGTCGGCTATATGAAGCGCAATCTCAACGCCGCCGCCTATTCGACCTTGCCGGAGGTCCTGGACCTCGAGGCCATGCACATGGTCCGCACCTTCATGACCGAGGATCACCGCTCGGCGACGGCGGCGTTCGTCGAAAAGCGCCCGCCGGTGTTCCAGGGCCGCTAGGCGAGACGGGAAGGGGCAGGGGGGATGAGGCGCGCAGGAGGGCTCGCGATGGCGTTCGCTCTGGCGTGCGCCGTGCCTATCGCCCTGCACGCCGCGCCTCGAGCGCAGGCCCAGGCCAGCGATAAAATCAACAAGACCTACCCCTATGGCGGCTCCGTGGAGGGCCTCCTCACCGCGGACGATGCGACTTTCAACGCCTTCGCCGAGAAGGTGCGCGACGATCTGAACTGGATCACCGACACCCACATCATCACCGACCGGCCGGCGCTTCGCGCGATCCTGGGCGTGCGCCTGGCCATGCAGGTCCTCTCCGGCCACGAAGACAGCGCGGCGCTCTTCACCGTGACGCAGATCCGCAACCTGGAGGACAAGGCCGACGCCCGCCAGACCATGGGCTATGAGACCGAGGCCTTGCTCAAGGCGCGGCTGCAGACGGGTGAGGAAGCGGGTCCGGATGTGGCTCACGCCTACCGCCGGATCCTGCGCGCCGACATCGAGGCCCTGCCGAACGCCATCGGCGCCGAAGAGGTCAAGCGGGCGAAGTTGCGTGAGCTGGCGAGCCCGGCGGCGCTGATCGGCTCCGTCAACGCACTGATCGGTCCCAGCGCCGCCCAGTCCCATGTCCTGACAGCGCCCCAGGCTTGGGAGCTGATTTCCGCCCGCATGTCGCTGAAGACGATCATTCCCCTGCGCGACGACACCGAACAGGCGCTGGCCGGCCTCTCGGTCGCCGACGCCGCCCCAGGACCGGACATCTGGTCGGCGCGCGAGGTCACCCTGACGGCCGAGGATCATCTGACACCCGTATTGATCGCCATCTGGGATTCGGGCGTCGATCTCACGCAGTTCCCAGGGCTGGTCTACACCGACGCCGCGCCGGCGGCGGGCGCCGGCCCTCATGGCCTGGCGTTCGACCTGAAGGGCGCGCCGACACAGGGGGACCTCCTGCCCCTGACCGCCGAGCAGGCCGCCCGCTTCCCCGACTTCGTTCGTGAGTTGAAGGGCTTCACCGAACTTCAAGCCGGCCTCGATTCTCCAGACGTGGACGCGTTGAAGGTGAAGTTCAGGGCCCTGACCTCGACGCAGTTCGCCGGCGAGCTCGAGCGCCTTTCACTCTACGATGGCTATGTCCACGGCACCCACGTCGCCGGGATCGCCGTGCACGGCAATCCGGCCGCGCGCCTCGCCGTCGCGCGACTGACCCTGGATTGGCACATCATTCCCGACGCACCCACCGAGGCCGATTCCGATCGGTCTGTGGCGGACTTCCAGGCCTATGTGCGCTGGTTCCGCGACCACCATGTGCGGGTCGTCAACATGAGCTGGGAGGAGACCCAAGGGCTTATCCTCGGGGCGCTGGACAAGACCGGCGCCGGCTCTTCCCAGCAAGCCCGTTTCGACCTCGCCAAGCGACTCTTCGCGAACGAGACGGCGGGCCTTCGAAAGGCGCTCGCCTCCGCGCCCGAGGTGCTTTTCATCTGCGCGGCCGGCAACAACGGCGCCGACGCCAAGGCGTTGAAGGGGATACCAGCCTCGCTGGACCTGCCAAACCTGCTGACCGTCGGCGCGGTCGACCAGGCCGGGGCGGAATCGACCTTCACCGACTATGGCCAGGCCGTGAAGGTGGATGCCGACGGGGTGGATGTGGATTCGACCTTGCCGGGCGGTTTTCGCGCCAAGCTTTCCGGCACGTCCATGGCCTCGCCGAACGTGGTCAATCTGGCGGCCAAGCTGGTAGCCCTCGATCCGGCCCTGACGCCGCAGGAGGTGATCGGTCTGATCGAAGCCGGGGCCAGCGCCAGCGCCGACGGCCGCCTGCACAACATCGATCCCAAACGGTCGGTGGAGCTGCTCCGCAAGCAGATAGCGCCGGCCCCTCCGCATCAGGTTTCGGGATCACCGCCGGCCCATTCCTGAAGCGCGGCTTCGGCCAAATGCCGGCCCGCGCAGAAGTCAAACAAGCGTTCGTGCTTGCGCACCCATCCGCCACGCGTAAAGTGAAAATGGGAGCGACAATGACCGGGAGCAAGCGCCTATGGCCGACTTTGGCGGGGCGGAACTGGACGAATTCAGAACGGACGTCCGCGACTGGATTGCGGCCAATTATCCCGCCGAACTGAAGGCCAAATCGCCGGCCACCGACCCTGAGGCCATCTGGGGCGGCCGGGCCTTCGCCGGCAGCGACGATCCCCAGATCCGCTGGATGCATGCCATGGCCTCGCGCGGCTGGACCGCGCCGACCTGGCCCAAGGCCTATGGCGGAGGCGGCCTTTCCAGGGACGAAGCCAGGGTGCTCGAAAAGGAGCTTTCGGCCGCCGGCTGCCGGCCGGCGTTGATGTCCTTCGGTTTGTGGATGCTGGGGCCAGTGCTGCTGGAATACGCCAACGAGGCCCAGAAACAGGAGCACATACCCCGGATCGTCCGCGGCGAGATCCGCTGGTGCCAGGGCTATAGCGAGCCGGGCGCCGGCTCCGACCTCGCCTCGCTGCAGACGCGTTGTGAGGACAAGGGCGACCACTGGCTGATCAACGGCCAGAAGATCTGGACCTCCTACGCCAACAGGGCCGACTGGTGTTTCTGCCTGGTGCGGACCGACACCAGGCGCAAACACGAGGGCGTCAGCTTCGTTCTCATCGACATGGCGAGTTCCGGGGTGGAGACGCGGCCGATCAAGCTGATCTCCGGCGACTCGCCGTTCTGCGAGACCTTCTTCACCGACGTGAAGATTCCCAAGGAGAACCTCGTCGGCCAGGTCAACGGCGGCTGGGAGATCGCCAAGCGGTTGCTGCAATACGAGCGGGCCAACATCTCCGGCGGTTTCGTCGGCGGCGGGGGCGCGGCAGGCGGCGCGGCCGGCGACATGATCGATATCGCCAAGCGCTCGCTGGGCGTGGACGGGACCGGCGCCCTCGCCGACAAGGACTTGCGCTCACGCCTGGTGAAGAGCCGGATCGACACCCAGGCCTTCTTCCTTACCCTGGGGCGTGTGGCGGCGGAGTCCCGAGCCAGCAATGGGCCCAGCGCCGCCACCTCGATCATCAAATATGCGGCGGCGGCTTTCGCTCAGGAACGCTCCGAGCTGATCGTCGAGACCCTGGGCTCGGCCGGCCTCGGCTGGGACGGCGAGGGCTTTGCCCCCGCCGAGCGGCAGGCGACGCGCGGCTGGCTGCGCAGCAAGGGGAATTCCATCGAGGGCGGCACCTCGGAGATCAATCTGAACGTGATCGCAAAGCGGGTCCTGAACCTGCCGGATCCCGTGAGTACGAAGGAAAAGAGCTGATGGCTGGCCAAGACTTGGAAGGCTTTCGCGCCGAGGCGCGAGCCTGGCTGGAAGAGACCTTCCCCAAATCCCTGAGGGCGGATCCGGAGGCGACCGCCGAGATCATCCCCGGCGCCGAGGTCCTGAGCGGCGATGGTCTCGCCTGGAAGCAGGCAATGGCGGCCAAGGGCTGGGGAACGCCGACCTGGCCCAAGGCCTATGGCGGCGGCGGTCTGACGACCGCGGAGGCGCGCGTGCTGGCTGACGAGATGACCGCCATCGGGGCCTACAATCCGATTGTCGGCATGGGCACGAGCATGTTCGGTCCGACCCTGCTGGAATACGGAACCGAAGATCAGAAGCAGCGTCATATCCCGCCCATCGTCCGGGGCGAGCTCCGCTGGTGCCAGGGCTACAGCGAGCCGGGAGCGGGCTCCGACCTGGCCTCATTGCAGACCAAGTGCGAGGACGCCGGCGACCACTGGAAGATCAACGGCCAGAAGATCTGGACCAGCGGCGCGCAGTATGCCGACTGGTGCTTCTGCCTGGTGAGAACCGACACCACCCGAAAGCACGAGGGCATTTCCTTCGTCCTGATCGACATGCATCAGCCGGGGGTCGAGACGCGGCCGATCAAGCTGATCGCAGGCACCTCGCCATTCTGCGAGACTTTTTTCACTGACGCCCGCGTCGAGAAGAACGACATGCTGGGGCCGCTCAACGGCGGCTGGAGCGTCGGCAAGCGCCTGCTGCAGCATGAGCGTTCCGGCCAGGGCGGCGGCCGGCTCATGGGAGCCGGCAAGACCCTGAAGACCATCGCCCATGACTACCTCGAGGGCGAGGAAGACGAGTTGGGCGCCGTGGATCTGCGCAATCGCGTCATTGCTCAGGCGGTCGATTCCAAGGCCCATGCGCTCACCATGAAGCGGGCGAGCGAGGAGGCGCGCGGCAACCTCAATCCGTCGGCGACGACGTCGGTGATGAAGAATTCCAGCACCCGGATCGGCCAGGACAAGGCCGAACTCACCCTCGAATTCATGGGGAGCCAGGGCCTCGGCTGGGACGGTGAAGACTTCACACCTGAGGAGCGGCAGGCGGTGCGGGCCTGGCTCTCCGGCAAGGCGACGACGATCTTCGGCGGCTCGTTCGAGATCCAGAACAACATCATTTCCAAACGGATCCTGGGGCTGCCCGACTCCACGAGGTCTGCGTGATGGCCGATTTCGGCGCCGAAACCACCGAGGAATTCCGGACCGACGTCCGGGCCTGGCTCAAATCCCATTTCCCGCCCTCGCTGAAGGGCAAGGGCGGGGTGATGTACCAGGAGGCCGGCCTGCCGCCGCAAGGCGCCGACGGCCGCGCCTGGGCGAAGGCCATGGGCGAGACAGGCTGGGGGGCGCCGACATGGCCAAAGGCCTATGGCGGCGGCGGCCTTTCGACGGCCGAGGCGCGCGTCCTGCAGCAGGAGATGAACGCAGCCGGGGCCTCGAGTCCGATCGGCGGGATGGGCGTGATGATGTTCGGGCCGACCCTTTTGGAATACGGCTCGGAGGCCCAGAAGCAGACCCATATCCCGCCCATCGCCCGCGGCGAGATCCGCTGGTGCCAGGGTTTCTCGGAGCCAGGCGCCGGCTCCGACCTCGCCTCGCTGCAAACCAAGTGCGAAGACAAGGGCGATCACTGGCTGGTCAATGGTCAGAAGATCTGGACAAGCGGCGCCCAGTGGGCCGACTGGTGCTTCTGCCTGGTGCGCACCGACAACACGAAGAAGCACGAGGGCATCAGCTTCCTGCTGATCGACATGAAGTCGCCCGGTATCGAGGTCCGGCCGATCCAGCTGATCAGCGGCAATTCGCCTTTCTGCGAGACGTTCTTCACCGACGTGAAGGTTCCCAAGGACAATCTCGTGGGTCCGCTCGGCGGCGGCTGGTCGATCGCCAAGCGCCTGCTGCAGCACGAGCGCTCGGGCCTCTCCGGCGGTGGCGCCGGTGGTGGACGCGGAGGGATGATGGGCGGACCCGTCGTCAAGCTGGCCCTTGATTACATCGGCGCCGACGAGGACGGCCGCATCGGCGACACCGATATCCGCTCGCGGGTGGCTGTTCTCGAGATGGAGGCAAGGGCGTTCCAGCTCACCGCCATCCGCACGATGGTCGAATCCCGGTCTAACCAGGGCCCGACCGCCGCCACTTCGATCATGAAGAACGCCGGTACGCGCATCGCCCAGGAGCGCGCCGAGCTGACGCTCGAGATCCTCGGCAGTCACGGCCTTGGCTGGGAGGGCGAGGGGTTCTCCGCCGAGGAGTTGGCGGCCGTGCGCGGCTGGCTGGGCGCCAAGGCCTTCACCATCTACGGCGGCTCCGCCGAGATCCAGAATAACATCATCTCCAAGCGAATTCTGGGCTTGCCCGATCCGCTGGGCGCCACCTCCAACTGACACACACAAGAAGAGACCGAACATGGCCGTCCTGACCGAAGAACAGAGCCTCCTCAAAGACTCGGCGCGCACCTGGACGCAGGAGAAATCGCCGGTCTCCGCCTTCCGCAAGATGCGCGATTCCGGCGCGCCGCTGGGCTACGACCCGGCCGCCTTCGCCGAGATGGCCGAAATGGGCTGGACCGGAGTGATCATTCCCGAGGAGTACGGCGGCTCGGACTTCGGTTATCTCGGCCTCGGCCTGATCCTGGAGGAGACCGGCCGCACGCTCACCGCCTCGCCGATCCTGGCCAGCGCACTGGCCGCCGCCAGCGCCGTCATCCTGGGTGGGAGCGAGACGCAGAAGCAGGCCTGGCTGCCGAAGATCGCCGCGGGCGAAATCGTCGCCACCCTGGCGGTGGACGAAGGGCCCCATCACGCACCAGGAAAGGTTGCCCTGGCGGCCAAGAAGAGCGGCGCCGGCTGGACGCTCGACGGCGCCAAGACCTTCGTGCTCGAGGGCATGGCCGCCGGCTTGTTCGTGGTCTCTGGGCGGACGTCCGGCGGGGCCGATGACGCCGAGGGCATCAGCCTCTTCCTCGTGCCGGCGGACGCCAGGGGCGTGACTCGCCATGCCCTCAAGCTTGCCGACAGCCGCGGCGCGGCCAATGTCACCTTCAACGGCGTCGAGCTCGGCGCCGAGGCCCTCCTTGGCGAAGAGGGCAAGGGCTCGCCTCTGCTCGAGAAGACCCTCGACCGGGCCCGCGCCGGGCTTGCGGCCGAGATGCTGGGTTCGGCCTCCCAGGCGTTCGAGACCACGCTCGACTATCTCAAGACCCGCGTGCAGTTCGGCCAAGTGATCGGCTCATTCCAGGCTCTTCAGCATCGCGCAGCCAAAATGTTCACCGACCTGGAGCTGTCGCGCTCGTGTGTCGAGGCCGCCCTGGCGGCGATCGACAATGACTCGCCGGACGTCCCCGAACTGGTGTCGCTGGCCAAGGCCAAGATGGGCGACACGTTGCATCTGGTCTCCAATGAGATGGTGCAGATGCACGGCGGCATCGGCATGACCGACGCCCATGACGCCGGCCTCTATCTGAAGCGCGCGCGGGCGCAGGAAACGACATTCGGCGGCCAGGCCTATCACCGCGATCGCTACGCGAGGCTGCAAGGCTTCTGACGGGCGTGCCCCGGCTTCTGATCTACGAGCCGTCCTGGCGCCGGATCCGGGGAGCGCTCGCCCGCTTCGGCGAGGCGGTCGAACCGCTCATCGTCGAGCGTGACGGCAAGATCACGCTCGCCGGCGAAGCCGTTTCAACCGAGGAAGCCCAGCCGGAGATCGCCTGGTTCAGCGGCGACCTTTATCAGCAGAAGGCGGCCGGCCCGTTCGTGCAGGCCATGCTGGAGTCCGAGAACCTCAAGTGGTTCCACAGCGCCGCCGCCGGCTTCGACCACCCGATGTTCCATCGTATCGCAGACAAGGGCGTCCGCTTTTCGACCAGCCACGGACAGGCGGTGGGCATGGCCGACTATGTCGTGGCCGGCGTGCTCGATGTCTTCCAGCGCGGACCTGAGCGGCGTGCGGCCCAGGCGCGGAAGGAATGGAAAGGCTTCAATTTCCGCGAGGTCCTCGACACCACCTGGCTGGTCATCGGCTTCGGCGCCATCGGCCAGGGCGTAGGGACCCGGGCCAAGGGGTTTGGCGCGCGTGTGATCGGCGTGAGGCGCAATCAGGCCGCCAATCCCGCGGCCGATCTGATCATTCCTCTGGCGGGCGTGACCGCGCATCTGCCGGAGGCGGATGTCGTAGTGTTTTGCGCGCCGCTCAACGCCGAAACCCGACACCTGGGGGACGAGGCCTTCTTCGCGGAGATGAAGGCCGGATCCGTGGTGGTCAACGTCGGCCGGGGCGCGCTCATCGACGAGGCGGCGCTGCTGGAGGCGCTCGACAAGGGGGTTCCGGCGCACGCCGTGCTGGATGTCTTCGAGACCGAACCCCTGCCGGAGGACAGTCCGTTCTGGACCCATCCCCGCGTCAGCGTGACGGCGCACCATTCCGGCGTCACTGGCCGTCAGGACGACCGCAATCGCGACCTCTTCCTGGACAACCTTGCACGCTACCTGGGTGGTCGCCCCCTGTTGCATGAGATCGACCTGGGCGAGCTGCGACAAAGCTGAAAATTGACAAAGCGCAGTTTGCGGCGCGATTCTGCCGATGTTCCGCGGCGCCAGGGAGGTCGGCGATGCGAACCTTGGTTCTTCTGGCTACGGCAGCGACGCTCATGGCGGGCGGCGCGATAGCGTCGGTTACCGTCTTTGGCAGCGACTCCGCGACGCAGTGCTCCAAGGCGGCGGTCGCGGGCCTTTCAGACAGCACGTCGGAGTCGTTCTGCACGCGCGCCCTGGAGGAAGACAGCCTCAACTCCTTTGATCGGGCCGGCACCTTCGTCAACCGCGGGGTGATGAAGCTGCGTCGTGCAGACTACAAATCCTCGCGCGCCGACTTCGATGCGGCGCTGGCCCTGGTTCCTGACATGGCCGAGGCCTGGGTCAACCGCGGGGCCATGTGGGTGGGCGAAAAGCAGTACCAGACCGCTCTCGATGACCTGAACCGCGCGTTGCAGCTGGGCGTCAAGGAGCCTGAGAAGGCCTATTTCGACCGGGCGCTGGCCTATGAAGGCCTCGACAACGAGAAGGCGGCCTACTTCGACTATCAAAAGGCCCTGCAACTGAAACCCGACTGGGAGTTGCCGCAGCACGAGCTGCTGCGCTTCCACGTCAGCACCAAGCCGATCCCCGGTTAGGACCAGGCGAAACATTCCGAACCAATCCCGCAAGTTCGCCGCTTGACCCGACTTGTCAGCGGCGTAGGCTCGCGGCCGTTCTCCGGGGAGTCCCGCCCAAGGGACTGAGAGGCCGCTGAGGCGGCGACCCGCCGAACCTGATCCGGGTCATGCCGGCGAAGGGAGGGAGCGTTTGGTCAGCCGCCGCGTTTCCGCCCCGCAGTCCGGATGGACCCTCTTTGCAGGGAAGGCCGCACGCCATGAACATCGAAACTCCCATCGCCGCCCAGATCCCTACCGGCGCGCGGCCCGGATCGCGCAAGGTCTACGAGGCGGGCGAGCGCCATCCCTGCCTGCGCGTGCCGTTCCGCGAGGTGGCCGTGCACCCCTCGGCGGGTGAGCCGCCGCTGACGCTCTACGACCCGTCCGGGCCCTATACCGATCCCGACACGGTGATCGATATCCACAAGGGACTTGAGCGACCGCGCGAAGCCTGGGTCCGCGCCAGAGGCGATGTGGATGAGGTCGAGGGACGAGAGGTCCTTCCGGTGGACAACGGCAACGCCAGGGGAAAGCACCTGGCGCCGGTCTTCCACTCCGACCGCAGGGTGCTGCGCGCCAGGGCCGGCCGCGTCGTGACCCAGCTCGAGTACGCCCGCGCCGGGATCGTCACGCCGGAAATGGAATTCGTCTCGATACGGGAGAACCTTCAGCGCAAGGCGGGAGATCCATTCCTCCGCGACGGCGAGGCTTTCGGGGCTGAGATCCCGGATCTGGTGACACCTGAGTTCGTGCGTGACGAGGTGGCCCGCGGCCGGGCCATCATCCCGGCCAACGTCAACCATGGCGAGCTGGAGCCGATGGCCATCGGCCGCAACTTTCTGGTCAAGATCAACGCCAACATCGGCAACTCGGCGGTGCTTTCCTCGGTGGCCGACGAGGTCGACAAGATGGTCTGGGCGATCCGCTGGGGCGCCGACACGATCATGGACCTCTCGACAGGGCGCAACATCCACAACATTCGCGAGTGGATCATCCGCAATTGCCCGACACCCTTGGGCACTGTGCCGATCTACCAGGCGCTAGAGAAGGTCGACGGCGTCGCCGAGGACCTGACCTGGGAGGTGTTCCGCGACACCCTGATCGAGCAGGCCGAGCAGGGCGTCGACTATTTCACCATCCACGCCGGCGTGCGCCTGCCGTTCGTGCCGCTCACCGCCAGCCGGGTCACCGGCATCGTCTCGCGCGGCGGCTCGATCATGGCCAAGTGGTGCCTGGCCCACCACAAAGAGAGCTTCCTCTACGAGCGCTTCGAGGACATCTGCGAGATCATGCGCGCCTATGACGTGTCGTTCTCGTTGGGCGATGGGCTGAGGCCCGGCTGCATTGCCGACGCCAACGACGCGGCCCAGTTTGCCGAGCTCGAGACC
>DASXCH010000048.1:0-10037 GCA_036491275.1 Caulobacteraceae bacterium | reverse complement strand
CATCCTGGCCACCGCGCGCCTGTTTGTGCCGTTCCACATCGACCATCCGCTGATGATGGCGACCTTCCTGATCCTGACCGCCGTCACATTCAGCCTGTTCGGGTTCATCATCGGCGTGTGGGCCGAGGGCTGGGAGCGGCTGCAGATCGTGCCCACCCTGGTGATCACGCCGCTGACCTTCCTCGGCGGAAGCTTCTATTCGATCGCCATGCTTCCACCGCTGTGGCGCAAGGTGACGCTGTTCAATCCCGTGGTCTATCTGGTGAGTGGCTTCCGCTGGAGCTTCTATTCCCTCTCCGACGTGGGCGTGGTCCTCAGCCTCTCGATGACCGTCGGCTTCATGAGCATCTGCCTGGTCATCATCTGGTGGGTGTTCAAGACCGGTTACAAACTCAAGACTTAGGGTCCTGAAAAAGCGAGTCGGCAGCCAAGGCTCGCTGAGAGACAGGTCCTTAGCGGACACCTTCATACGGATTGGGAAGACTTGGCCCGGCGACTGTCGGCTAGGCGCGGCCGGCCTGGGCTGAAAGGCGCTCGGCCGCGACACCGAGCTTGGCCAGAGCCAGCGACCATTTGTGAGCGTGGTCGTCGCCAAAGACAAGCTGCTCGTCCGGCTCGCAGGTCAGCCAGACATTCTGCCGGATCTCGCGCTCCAGCTGGCCCTCGCCCCAGCCGGAATAGCCGAGCGCCATGACGGCCCGCCTGGGATGCGGCTCGCCCGACGACATCGCCTCCAGCACTTCGCGCGTGGCCGTCAGGACGATGCCAGGACCGACGGTGACGCTGTTGGGCTGGGCGCCATAGTCGTCGGTATGCAGGACGAATCCGCGCTCCTGCTCCACCGGCCCGCCCATCAGGACCAGATCTTCGAGGGGCTTGACCGGGGTCTTGACCTTCAGCCGCACCAGAAGCCGCGAGATGGTCAGCCCCTCCACCGGCCGGTTGATGGTCAGGCCCATGGCATGATCGGAATCGTGGGCGCAGACGAACACCACCGCCCTTTCGAACCGGGGATCGTCGATCCCCGGCATCGCAACCAATAAGCGACCGGTGAGATAATCGCCGCTCGAGCCGGGCATGGCCTCATGATCGGCAATCATGCGCGATGATTCAAGGGCACGGCGCCTTGGCGTGGCGTCTGGCGCTCGCTATCTGCCGACGGGAAACAATCCGAAGGAGCAATTCATGACCATCAAAGTCGGCGACAAGGTCCCCAGCGCGACCTTCACCACCTTCGGCGCGGAGGGGCCACGGCCCATCTCCGGCGACGAACTGTTCGCCGGCAAAAAGGTGGCGCTCTTCGCCGTCCCGGGGGCCTTCACGCCCACCTGTTCGGCCAAGCACCTGCCGGGCTTCAAGACCCTTGCCGCCGATCTCAGGGCCAAGGGCGTCGACACCCTCGCCTGCGTCTCGGTCAACGACGTGTTCGTGATGAAAGCATGGGGCGATGACCAGGGCGTCGGCGATGACGTGCTGATGTTGGCTGACGGAAATGGCGATTTCACCCGCGCGGTGGGCCTGGAGCTGGACGCCGGCCGCTTCGGCATGGGCCAGCGCTCGCAGCGCTACTCGATGATCGTCGACGATGGCGTTGTTAAGGAACTCAACGTCGAGCAGGGCGGCGAATTCCGCGTCTCCTCGGCGGAGTACATGCTCGCTCAACTGTAGAGCGCGTCCGTCCCCCCTCCCGCCCTGAGTTTACCCTCTGGCCGCCCTTTAGCCGGACCCCGAGGGGCCGTACTCCCCCCAAAGGAGGGAGAGAATTTGAACTCAATTCTCCTCCTCCGTTGGGGGAGGAGGACCGCGTAGCGGTGGAGGGGGTAGCCCTCCGGACGCGGTGGAGGAGGCAATTCCGGGCGGTGGAGAGGGCGCTCCTTAGTCCGTCCAGCGGGCCAGCCAGTCGGCCAGGGCCTGGGGTGTCATCGAGCGGGCGTCGGCCAAGGCCGCGATGTGGCCGGCGTCTCGCAGCTTCCCGTGGGAATCGACCACCAGCAGGCTCGGCACGCCGTCCAGCTTGCGTGCGCCCCAGCGAGCGGGAATCTCGAGATTGCGGTCCATGCGGCCGACATCCACGGCCACGACCACGTAGTGGGCGTTCACGAACGCGGCCACCTCCGGCAGGCGCATGACGCCGGCCAGCACCCGGCAGTCGCCGCACCAGTTGCCGCCGAGATCGATGAGCAGCAGCTTGTGCTCTGCCTTGGCCTTGGCCTCGGCCCGGGCCACGTCGGCCTTGGCGTCGGCGGTCGGATCGTATGGCAGCGGCAGGGGCGTCTGCAGCTGCCCCAGGCTGGCGATTGCCGCATGCGGCGCCGGGGCCGCGATCGCTGTACCCGCGAGCACAGCTAGCGCGGCCGCGAATGCGAACGAGAGTCTCATTTTCCTGGCTTTGCCGCAGCGGTATTCGAGGCGCCTGCTGTGGACGTGTTCGAAGTGCCGCCCGTCGCCGTATTCGAGGCGCCCACGGCCGTGTTGCTCGCTCCCGCCGGCGGCGCCTTGCCGGGCGCCGGCGCGGCCGCCTTGGGATTGGGCGGCGGAATCGGCAGGGTCGAGCCCAGGGTGTGCAGATAGGCGATGACGTTGATCCGGTCCTGCCGGTCCTTCATGCCGATGAAGGTCATCTTGGTGCCGTCGATGTATTTCTGCGGCCCGGCGATGAAATCGAAGATATGCTGATAGTCCCATACGCCGATCTTGTTTCCGAACGCGACCATGGCAGGGGAGTAGGCGAAACCGGGATGGGTTCCCGGCTTTCGGCCGAGCACGCCATAGAGGCCCGGACCGATATTGTTGGTCCCGGCCGCGTCGAAGATATGGCAGGACTGGCAAACCGCCGTCTTGGCCTGGCCGGCCTGGACGTCGGCGGTCTTCAGCACCGTGCCCCAATCGGGCGGCGGCTGTGGCGCCTCGGTCCCCTCGGTTTCCTGGACCGCGATGGCGTAGCCAGGCTTGGTGGGCAAGGTCGGTTCGAAGAACATCGGCACCACGACACCCAGGACGGCCATGACGAATGCGGTGGTCAGCACCGCGCCGAAGATCATGTTCCTCTGAAGGCCGCCCATCTCTCGCCTTGAACTTGTTTGGAAAGAACCCGCAGCCTTGCGCGGCTTGTTGCCTTGGCGTGTCTTACACGCTACCGGCGCGAGCGCAAACGTCGTTTGCCGAAGGCGTCGGACCGGCTGAAAAGCGGTGGCGCAAGGCGACTGACAGTCGGAGATTCATGACCCCGATCATCCTCATTCCGGCCCGCATGGCCGCGGCTCGGTTGCCCGGCAAACCGCTGGCCGACATCGCCGGCGCGCCGTTGATCGTGCGGGTCTGGCGCCAGGCCGTTGCGGCCGACTTGGGTCCGGTTGCCGTGGCCGCCGGCGATCCGGAGATCGTGGCCGCCGTGAGCGCTGCAGGAGGCCATGCGGTGCTGACCGATCCGGCCTTGCCGTCCGGCACCGACCGCGTCCTGGCCGCACTTCGCCTCGCCGATCCGGATGGCCGCTGTGATGCCATCGTCAACCTGCAGGGCGACATGCCCTTCATCGATCCGGCCACGCCACGGACCTGCGCCGACCTGCTGGCGCGGGCGCCGTCCTGCGATATCGCCACGCTGGTTTCGCCCGAGGAATCGGTCGCCGACCGAACCAACCCGAACGTGGTCAAGGCGATCCTGGCGATGGACGAGGATGGCGCGAGCGGCCGGGCTCTCTATTTCACGCGCTCCAGCCTGTGGGGGGAGGGCCCGATCTGGCGCCACATCGGACTCTACGCCTATCGCCGCGCCGCCCTTGAGCGCTTCTGCGCCCAGCCGCCGTCGGCGCTGGAGCGGCGCGAGAAGCTCGAGCAGCTGAGGGCCCTGGAGATGGGGATGGAGATCCAGGCCGCCGTCATTCCAGTCTCGCCGCTGTCGGTGGACAACCCTGCCGATCTCGACAGGGCCAGAAAAACGGCGCCGGAATATTCGGGGGCCAATCCGTGAGCGTTCGTTCGCGCATCGCCTTCCAGGGCGAGCCTGGGGCCAACGGCGACGAGGCCTGCCGCCTCTATTTCCCGGATCTGGAGCCGACGCCCTACGCCGCTTTCGAGGACGCCTTCGAAGCTGTGCGCCGGAGTGACTGCGCGCTCGCCCTGATCCCTGTGGAGAACTCCATCGCCGGGCGGGTGGCCGACGTCCATCACCTGCTGCCGAGCTCTGGCCTGCGCATCATCGGCGAGCGCTTCAAGCCGATCCGGTTCCAGCTGATGGCCAACCCCGGCGTCAGGCTCGAGGATGTGAGGACGGTGGTCAGCATGCCGATCGCGCTCGGCCAGTGCCGTCGCGCGCTGCGCAAACTCGGCGTCCGCACTGAACCGTCCGGCGACACGGCCGGCGCCGCCAAGGCCCTGGCCGAACGACCCGATCCTACACGCGCCGCGATCGCTCCGGCACTTGCCGCCAAGCTCTATGGCCTGGCGATCCTCATGCCCGACATCGAGGACGAAGCCCACAACACCACCCGCTTCCTGGTGATGAGCGCGCAGGCCGATCCGGCGCCACCGCCCGCCGGCGCGCCGACAGTGACCAGCTTCACCTTCCGCGTGCGCAACATCCCGGCGGCGCTCTACAAAGCGCTCGGAGGCTTCGCCACCAACGGCGTCAACATGACCAAGCTGGAGAGCTACATGGAGAACGGCGCGTTCACCGCGACCTTCTTCTACGCCGAGGTCGATGGCCGGCCGGACGATCCGCCGCTCGGCCGCGCGCTCGAGGAACTCGGCTTCTTCAGCGACCATCTGGAGATCCTGGGGGTCTTCGAGGCCGACCCCTTCCGCAAAAGGGGCTGAGCCATGCCGCTTACCTATGCCAAGTCGATCCTGACGCCGGCCCTGGCGCTGATCCTGTGGTCGCTGGTGGTGTGGATCTGGATGTACGCGACCCGCATCCCGGCCATTCAGGCCGCGCGGCTCAATCCGAAAGACGCGCGCGAGCCTGGCTCTCTCAACGTCCTGCCGTTGAAGGTCAGGCAGGTGGCCTACAACTACAATCACCTGATGGAGCAGCCGACGCTGTTCTACGCCCTGGTCTTCTACACCCAGTTGGCGAACCGCTGGGTTACCGACATCCCCTTGATCCTGGCCTGGGTCTACGTCGCCCTGCGCGTGGTCCACAGCCTTGTGCAGGCGACGGTCAACGTCGTCCTCGTGCGCTTCGCCCTGCACGTGGCCGGAACCCTGGCGCTCATGGGCCTGGCGGCGTGGAACCTGTGGAGGATGCTGGGCTGAAAAAGAAAACGCCGGCCGCTTCCGGCCGGCGATTCAAGACCTTACGCATTGGGGCGTCTAGCCGGTGCCGAGGTCCTCAGCGATAAGGCCGATCTTGTAGTAGCCGTCCAGCTGCAGCTGGTTGATGACGTCCATGAACGTCCGATAGCGCACGTGGCGATCGGCGCGGATGAACACCCGCTCGTTGGTCGGGTTGGGCACGGCCAGCGACTGGGCAAGGTCATAGCCGAGCCGATCCATAGACGAGGGCCGGATCTCGGACTTGCCGAACGAGACGAAGATCTGGCCGCTGTCCTGGATGGAGATGAACGTCGGCGGCTTTTCCTTTTCGTTCGGAGGCGGCGCCTTGGCCGGGGGCAGGTCGATGGAGATCGACACAGTCGCCAGCGGCGCGACCACCATGAAGATGATCAGCAGCACCAGCATCACGTCCACGAACGGCGTCACGTTCATGTCGCTGTTCTGGCCCAGGTCGAACTTGCCGTGGGATTCGCCTGCGAGTTTGGCCGCCATACACCGCTCCTTGGCGCCGGCCCCTCGGCCGGTCCTTATCGCTTCACCCTTGGCGCGGATGATCGCGCTTGTAAAGACGTGGAAACAGCCCATTGCCGGAGACCAGGATACATGCCGTTCGCTTTCGACGCCTATGTGACCGAGGCGCTGTTCGACGGCGAGCGGGCCGCCTTTGCCCTCGGTGACGGCTCAATCCGCTGGGAAGACGGCGTCAACCTGCAGGCGCACGACGGAGCGATCCTCTCCGCCGTTCCCCACCCATCCGGCGAGGGAGTGGTCAGCGGGGCCGACGATGGCCGCCTGGCCTGGAGTCGGCGCGGCGGGTCCGAAACACTCGCCGAGGTTCCGGGCGCCTGGATCGACGCGCTCGCCGCCAGCCCGGGCTCCGGCCTCATCGCCTTCGCTGCCGGTCGCGACATCCACGTACGCGACGCCGCCGACGCCAAGTTCTCGCGCCGTTTCGCCCACGAGCGGTCGGTGGCGGGCCTCGCCTTCGACGCCAAGGGCCGCCGCCTCGCCGCGGCCACCTACGGCGGCGTCGCCCTGTGGTGGGCGAGGATCGCCGACCAGAAGCCGTCGATGTTGCGGTGGGCGGGCTCGCACATTGCCGCCGCCTTCAGCCCCGACGGCCGTTTCCTGGTCTCATCGATGCAGGAAAACGCCCTGCACGGCTGGCGCCTTGGCGATACGCGCGACATGCGCATGGGCGGCTATCCGGCCAAGGTGCAGAGCTTCGCCTTTCTGGACGGGGGCGCGTGGCTGGCCACCGCCGGCGCCAATGGCGTGGTGCTGTGGCCGTTCGTCGGCGCCGACGGACCGATGGGCAAGCAGGCGGCCGAGATCGGCTTCGATGAGTCCGCTCTGGTGACGCGCGTGGCCGGGGAGGCGGGGCTGCTTGCCGCAGGCCTTGACGACGGCCGCGTGTGGGCCTGCGATCTCACAAGCCAGGTCCTAACGCCACTGAAGGCGGAGAAAGGGGCGCCGATCACCGCCCTGGCCGTGCAAGGCCTGCGCATCGCCTGGGGCGATGAGGGCGGCGGCGCCGGCGTGGGCGACTTCTCTGGCTAACCGCCAGCGAACTCGTCTCGGTCGAGGCTATTTTGTTTTCGCGGGCGCAGGCCTGGCCTTGAAGGCGATGGGTTGCGCCTGGACGATGCCGTTCCAGGGCAAGCGATGGAAGGCCATCCGCGGGCCCTTGGGGTCCGGCGCGCCATTCTGGACGGCGTAGACGGCGGACACCACGATCGGCTTGTCAGTGAGGAAGGTGACCTCGCAGCCCACGTGCAGGCCGGCCTTGCCGGTGAACGGCGCCGGGTTGGTCGTCGCGCATGGCGCGCCGCCGAGCCTGATTTGAAGCGACTGGGTGGCGCCCGCGCCATTGGCCGATGCGTCTCCCACCACCTCGATCAGGTAGCGTCCAGCAGTCATGGCCGGGACAGTGCATTGTCGCATCAGTGGCGTCGGCGTCTGGCAGTCCGCTATCTCCGGTTCCGAATAGCCGCTGTAGGCGTGAGGCAGGATGATGACCGGCGCCGGTGCGGCCGGCGTCTCCGGACTGGTCTTGGCCGTGGCGTTCGCCGAGGCGAGGGTCAGAACTGCAATCAGCAGGCTGTGGCGCATGGAACGGGTCTCCGGTCGATTGGTAGCCGCCCCTCGGGGATGGGCCCGGTGGCGCCAGTTGTTGTAGCAACTCTAGCATGCCCCAAGTCTTGCGGTCGACGCCCACACTCGCGGCAGCGCGGTTCGGTATCGGTAGAGGCAATCGATCATTCATGCCGAAGGCCCAAGCGGCCGGCGCCTCAACCGCGTTGGAAATGTGACGCGCGCGTCAATTCGGAAGGTAAGACACTTTTGTCACAGAGTAATCGCGGTCCGTGCACGGGGGTGGAATCTGTGGCGCGCACTGGCTGTCCAACAAATATGGCCCTTTGCGCCACCAAATTGGCCTTTTCGACTTGCCGGTCTCGATCGGGTGGGATAGCTGTAGCTTAGGGAGTTTTGCGCCAGTGAGGCGCGAGCGAGTCTGGGGATCCACAGGTCATGTTGAAGTCGCGCTCGATTCGTATGCTGCTGGCTGGCGCTTCGGCCGCCACGCTCTCTTGCGCCCTGGCTCCGGCCGCCGGCGCCGCTTCCCTGATCCTCGGTCCGGGCAGCCATACCGGCGATATCACGGTCGGGCCGGCGCAGACCTACGACTTCGTGATCATCAACGATTACGATCTGAGCGGTTCCTTCATCAATCAAGGGATCATCGGCGGATTCACCGCGCCGGTCGGCCTGACAGTCACCAATGGCGCAATCATCACCGGCGTTCTCAGCAATGCCACCACCGGCAAGATCTTCGCCTCCGAGCAAGGCATCGTTGTCGAAAGTTCAACCGTTCCCTCAATCGTCAACGCCGGCACGATCACGGTCGCCAACGACTCCGGCGCCTCCGCCACCGGCATCGTCGTCAACGACGCGTCGCTGGGCGATATCGCCTCGACCATTACCAACAACGGTTCCCTGACCGTCACCTCCAGCGAACACTCCGTTGCAACCACGGTCGCGTTCGCGAGCGCCCACGCGATCGGTGCCAGCCAGAGCGGTCTGTCGGCAGGTAGCGTGACTGACGAACTGGTTAATAACGGGACCCTGACCGTCAACGCCGATGCGGTAGCCCAGGCCTACGAAGCCATCGCCTTCGCCGGGGCTACGGGTTACGTCCAGAACGGCACCGCTGACGGCGCTGTCAGCCTCACCGCCGTCAACGCCGGCACGTTCGACGTCAATGTCCACGCCACCGCCTTGGGTGGAAACACCGGCGTCGCCATTGCGTCAGCCACTGGCGCCGGCTTCAAGCAAAACGGCTTAAGCGCTTCCACCATCGATCTGGGCGTAACCAACAACGGCATGGTGAACGTCCTGGTCAACGCCAACGCCAACGCCTACGTCGCCGACGCCGAAGGATCAGCGGTCGGATTTTCGCAGGTTGGCAGTGCCGACGGCAATGTGTCGGCATCAGTCGTCAATAGCGGCACGTTCCTGGTCAGCGACAAATCGACGGCCACCGCCGGGGGCACCGCTGCCGCCAGCGCCAATGCCAATGGTGGCCAGCAGGTCCTTAATAGCTACGGCGCCACGACGGCTTCCGTTGATAACTCGGGAACCTTCACCGTCGAGTCGGTGGCGACGGCCCTTGGCCTCGCCAACGCCACGGCCACGGCCAATGCGGGTGGCGTGCGCCAGATTCTCGCCAGCACGGGGGATTCGACGGCCTCGGTCTCCAATGAGGGGACCTTCAGCGTAAGCGCAACGGCAAACGCCAATTCGCCGGGCGCGGCGTCGGCGAACGCGACCATCGGCACTGGCGTCGAGCAGAATATTTTGACTGCGGGCGCCGGCTCGGCCACCATCAGCAATTCAGGTGACATGAGCTTCGACGCCGACGCGACCGCCGGACCGGTGCCGGCGGGCGGGACGGCGGCGTCGGCCACGGCCAATGCGACAGTCACCAATGGACTGGAACAGGTCGTGGCCTCAAGCTCGACGGAAACTGCGGCGACGGCGTCGATCAGCAACACCAATACCGACACCACCACGGGAACCATCAACATCGGCGCTTTCGCCTTGGCTTCCGGCGCGAACGACTCCAAAGCGGTAGCGGACATCACTCACGCGATCCGGCAGTCAGTGAGCGGGGCGGCGGGCGCCACGGCGAGCCTCACCAACGCCGGCGCCATCAACATCAATGCGCAGGCGACGGCGAACGCCGCGGACGCCGCCCATGCGACCGCCTCCGTCGATCACGGAATTGGACAGCGGGCGTCGGGCTACGACGCCTCGGCCGACCTCTCCAACTCCGGCGCCATCGACATCTCCGCCGCGGCGAGCGGCGTGGCCGGCTCTGGGGAGGCCTACGCCTACGCCACCGTCGAGCATGGAATCAGTCAACGGGTGGGGGGCTTTGACGCGTCGACCGATCTCTCCAACGCCGGCATGATCGACATCTCCGCGTCGGCGAACGCACAAGGCTTCTATGACGCATACGCCTACGCGACGGTCGACCATGGAATCAGTCAACGGGTGGGGGGCTTTGACGCGTCCGCCGACCTCTCCAACACCTCCGGCACGATCGATATCTCCGCCGGGGCGAACGCCGCCGCCGACTCTGAGGAGGCCTACGCCTACGCCACCGTCGAGCATGGAATCAGTCAACGGGTGGGGGGCTTTGACGCGTCGACCGATCTCTCCAACGCCGGCATGATCGACATCTCCGCGTCGGCGAACGC